>CANLGW010000094.1 GCA_947490395.1 Alphaproteobacteria bacterium | reverse complement strand
ACATCCGTAAAATAACCCTTTTTCTTATTTTCTTTTCGACCTTGATCCTTCATAAAACCATAAAAATGATTCATCGAAAATCATGGGGGGAGGATTTATCCAGCTTTTAACCGAACTGACAAAATTTATTCAGCGGGAACTGCTGATATCTTAACGATTTATTTGACAGCTAATTTCAAAACATATAAATTATCGATATCAAAGGTGTTCCATTTATAATGCATCACTCATATGTGAGAATTAATTTCAATGTCCCATTGTGACGCTATTTTGTTTGTTTCATTTCTTCTACGTGGAAGCCTCCTCCTCCGCTAAGGCGGAGCATTATCATTTTTTCCTTATTTGTAACACACATTATTTGCACGTTTTGTTATCAAAACGAAATTCACGATTCACTTTATAGGTATTAATCATGACTAAAACACGTTTAATCGCATGGACCGTCTGGATGATTGGGTCAATTTTCTATGCATATCAGTATATTTTACGGGTTATGCCCAATATCATGCTGAAAGACATTATGCAACAATTCAATATTGATGCTGCCGTATTTGGTCAATTTTCTGGCTTCTATTATATCGGCTACGCAGCTATACATTTACCATTAGGCATTATGCTCGATCGCTATGGCCCTAAAAATGTCATGCCCCTTTGTATTTTATTAACCGTTGTTGGGTTAACGCCCATTTTATTTACCGATTATTGGGTTTATCCCATTGTGGGCAGAGCCCTTATCGGCATGGGATCATCAGCCGCTATTCTTGGTCTTTTTAAAATTATTCGCCTAACATTCACTGAAGAACGTTTTACACGCATGCTTAGCCTTTCTGTTACCATTGGTTTGGTTGGCGCGATCTATGGCGGCGAACCTGTCAGTTATTTATGTGATAAATTGGGCTATAAAGCCGTAGTTGAATTGTTCGCAATGCTTGGTTTATTGCTTGCTGTGATCACCTATTTCATCGTCCCCAACATGAAAAAGGCGGAGCAAACAACAACCGTTTCACATGATATTATATCAGTCCTTACAAACAAAAAAGTAATTATGTGCTGTTTATTTGCAGGCTTAATGGTAGGGCCACTTGAAGGTTTTGCTGATGTATGGGGCTCCGAATTTTTAAAGCAGGTTTATGGTTTAGAAAAAAGTTCAGCCACTAGTCTACCATCCATGATTTTTATCGGCATGTGTTTTGGTGCACCTGCAATTAGTTTCATTGCGGAGAAAACAGGCAGATACCTTGCCACCATCGTTGGCGCAGGCATTGTGATGGCAGCGGGATTTTCAGCCTTAATTTTCTGGCAGCTTACACATAACCTAATCGTATTTAATTTTGTTTTAATTGGCGTGTGCTGTGCATATCAGATTTTGGCAATTTACCAAGCATCAACGTATGTATCTGAACATGTAGCAGGCCTTACAACAGCAATTGCAAATATGATTATTATGAGTTTTGGCTATATTTTCCATACCGTTATTGGACTGATTGTCAATACGAATGGGGGGCCTTCCGTCTCTGGTGCTCTTGTTTCGGGTGTGATGTTTATTCCCATTACACTTGCCATTGGCGCCGTTGGTTTTACATTTTTGCTAATACAGGATAGTGTTTTAAAAAAACAATCTGTACAATAGAAACTGTAGTCAAAAATAATAAGGAAGTTTATGGCAATTCGCATCACAACACTTGATAGTGGACTTCGTGTTGTAACTGATAGCAATGATTCTGTTGAAACAATTTCATGTGGTGCCTGGTTTAATGTTGGCACACGGCATGAAACAAAAGAGATCAACGGAATTGCACACATGTTAGAACACATGGCCTTTAAAGGCACTAAACGCCGAAGTGCAGTGCAAATTGCCGAAGAAATTGAATCTGTCGGCGGTTATTTAAACGCGTATACAGCACGTGAAGTAACCGCCTACTACGCACGATGTCTTAAAGGTGACTTATCGCTTGCCGTTGATTTAATCGCTGATATTTTACAACATTCAACTTTTGATCCTGTTGAGTTTGAACGTGAACAAGGCGTTATCCTCCAAGAAATTGGGCAATCAAATGACACTCCTGATGATGTAGTTTTCGATTATTTCCAAGAAACATGTTATCCCGATCAACCTATGGGTTGGCCAACATTGGGGACAGAAGATGTTATTCGAACCCTAACCCCACAAAATGTAAGCGCCTATATGCAGTCGCATTATAGTCTTCAAAATATGGTATTCTCGGCCGCAGGCAATGTATCCCATGATGCCTTGGTTGATTTATGCAAACAGCATTTCACCATTATACCACGTGAGCGCACACTGACTGTTGTGCCTTCACGTTATGCAGGCGGCGAATTTAGGCAAGAAAAGGACTTAGAACAAGTGCATATTCTCCTCGGCTTTGAAGGCGTTCCCTTTAAGCACGATGATTACTATGCCATGCTTGTCTATTCTACATTGCTAGGTGGCGGGATGTCGTCACGGCTATTCCAAGAAATTCGTGAGAAACGTGGTCTTGTCTATACCATTCAAGCAAATACAAGTAGCTATCGTGATTCAGGTATCTTTCAAATTTACGCAGGCACAAGCGAAAAGGAAGTCGCTGAACTTATCCCTGTTATGTGCGATGAACTCAAAAAAACAACAATTGATTTAACAGATGATGAAATTAAACGTGCCAAAGCGCAATTAAAAGCAGGCCTAATGATGGGACTGGAAAGCACATCCAATCGGTGCGAGCGTATTGTCAATCAAATGCTGATTTATGGAGAAACACTAACATCCGAATCTGTCTGTCAAGCAATTGATGCGGTCGACAAAACACATTTAATAAAAGTGGCGAACGTACTATTAAAAAGTCCACCATCACTTACATCGCTCGGTCCAATTACACATATGCCAAAATTAGAATCTGTGACGAATTATTTACGTGGATAAGGTAAGGCTCCCCCTGTGTAACGACAATTACTTTGACACTCAGTGACAATTAAAAATGAGACATGAATTGGGTCTAAAATTCTTGTAAAACAGGGATACATGAATCTCTTAATTTGCGGGAAAATATCATTGACCATAACATCCAGACAGGTGAAAAAATT
>CANLGW010000093.1 GCA_947490395.1 Alphaproteobacteria bacterium | reverse complement strand
TGGTCTTTTTTTGATTTTCGTGTATTTTAGAGACATAGGGTATCCATTTTAGTCGGTGAATACCCTTTTTTAGTATATCTTGCTTAAAATTTGAAGCGTTTTCCGTAAAAGTTTAGCTCTAATTCCACTTACGCAGTAGGTCTAATGTGTAACATATATATTGAGTGTAAAACGAAAGGAAGGATCTAAAAATGATAGACATACGTTTGGCGTTATCGTGTAAAGTCCTTTTTAATAAAGCGCCCTATTTAAGCGTCTTTACTCTTGGCACACTGATGGCACTTGCTTTTGCCCCTGTTTATTTTTTACCAGGTATCATTATTAGTCTTTGGGGATTGATTATGAACCTTGACCAGGCAACAACAACGCGTCAAACCATACAACGTCTCTATATCTTCGGGCTAGGATTCTTTTTAGCGAGCATGCATTGGGTGGGTTTTGCCTTTCGTGCAGCTGACATGGGATGGGTTGGCATACCTGCCGCCGTGTTACTTGCCATCATCTTATCATTTTTTTTTATTCCCATTGCCTTTTTTATCATTTCCTTCAAACATGAAACCATTGAACGTCGTCTTGCATTTGCGGTGGGTTTTGCCATTTGTGAGTGGTTACGTGGGCATTTATTTACAGGTCTTCCCTGGAATTTAGCTGGCTCAATTTGGGGAACAGGCACATTTTACACACATGACATTGGGCTATCCGTCCTACAAAGCGCTGCTTGGATTGGCGTTTATGGACTTTCGTTCTTAACAGTTTTAGCGGCAACCCTTATCACCAGCCCACATCGATTTTTGCGTAATAGCGTCTGCTTCTTTCTTATTTTTCTATCGAGTATTGGGATGTATCATCTCAAACACAAACCGACAGAAGTACATAACAACATAAAGATACGCCTTGTTCAACCCTGCATCGAACAACGCCTAAAATGGGTTCCAGGTAAACTAAAAAACCACATAAAGCGCCACATGGCCTTATCTACCTTAGTGGCAAAACGGCCTCTATCCGCTATTATTTGGCCAGAAGCTGCCGTTCCTATGTTGCTAAATACTTCGCCTGACGTACAGCATATGCTTGCCCAAATTGTCCCCTCAAGCGGAGTTCTTCTTACAGGCGCCAGTCGCAAAGAAAACAATAATATTTATACAGGGCTATCTGTTCTTAATACAAAGGGAGAGATTATTCATTCGTATGATAAAACCCATCTTGTACCCTTTGGTGAATACGTGCCGTTTAAGCAATTTTTACCTGTGGAGAAAATCACACCTGGTGCCATCGATTTTACGGCTGGAAAAGGAATTGAAACCGTAAGCCTACAACAGCTTCCACCGTTCTCACCACTCATTTGCTACGAAGTTCTTTTTCCAGGTGAAGTCGTCCAAATCTCCTCTGCAACAACCAAACATTCTAATAAGCTCCCTGCCAAGCGCCCCGAATGGTTGCTTAATCTTACAAATGACGCATGGTATGGCAGATCATCAGGCCCCTATCAACACTTAGCCTTAGCACGCCTTCGCGCAATTGAGGAGGGACTTCCCCTTATTCGTGCAGCCAATAATGGCATCTCAGCCGTAATTGACGCGAATGGTCGCATCCTTTATAAATTGAGACTTGATGATGTTGGGTTTGTTGATTTTGAATTACCAAAACCATTAAAGGCAACGTTTTACAGTCACCATAAAGAAGCCCCCTATTGGGCAATGCTTATAGTGACAATGGGAATTGCAGTTGCATTGCATCGCAAGCGATGCTTTAGGGAAAAAAGCGTATAATGACACATTTTCTTCGCATGAGTGCGAATCCCATCCACAACAAAAGTTTGTGGGCAATTTCATGGGTTAGCTTTTTAGGCGGCACCGCCAGCACAATGGTGCTGTCCCTTTTATCATTCTTCATGCGTGACGAGTTGGGGCTATCCTACAAAGAGCTGGGTACAATTGAAGGTATCGCTATTTTCACAGCCTTCATGGCAAAGGTTTTTTCAGGCATTTTAAGTGACTACTGGAAATCACGAAAATCATTAATTCTGATTGGCACATTTGGCAGCGTCCTTATTAAACCCATATTTGCTTTAGCTGGCGGTATTTTTTGGATTTTCATTGCACGCACGATTGATCGTCTCAGCAAGGGGATCAGAGCCGCCCCAACCGATGCCCTTATTGCAGATCTATCCCCTAAACGTGGCGAAGGCAACAGTTACGGCACACGCTATACGATGTATGCACTTGGCTTTATGTGCGGAGGTGGTCTATCATCCCTCATTCTATGGTTATCATCCAATAATTATCGCCTTGTTTTTTGGTTATCCATTATTCCTGCAGCGCTCGCTTTTTTAATTTTATATTTTTATGTAGGCGAATCAACAACCGAAAAACCAGCCTCGGCAACACGCAAACATGAATGGAAATGGCGTGACATCCAACATTTACCTATGCAATTTTGGCATTTGCTTGCCGTAACTTTTTTGTTGATGAATGCCCGTTTTAGTGAATCATTCTTATCACTTCGTGCAAAAGAACTGGGCTGGGAAATCACCATTATCCCTCTCTTCATGGTGCTCTATAATTTAGTTGAGGCAGCAACTGCCATGCCCATTGGAAAATTAGCCGATCGTCTCAATCGAAAGAAAATACTGCTATCAGGCATCCTTGTGCTCACATTCACAAATATCATCATGATAATGGCACCTTCAAAAGGCATTATCATTATCGGAATGATATGTGCAGGATTGCACATGGGCATGACACAGGGGCTGATTGGCACACTTATTGCTGAATCAACGCTACCTCATTTACGGGGAACGGCTTTTGCATTGTATTACTTTGTTGCGGGCGTAGCGCTACTAATAGGAAACTATATTGCAGGTCATGTGTCTGACCTATCACACGGTGCGATCGGCGCATTCTATTGCGGGCTTTTATTTACCTGTTTATCAGCCGGATATTTAGCGTTTGCACTTTATTATCAACCAAAATCACGTCGTTTTTGAACGCATCCCTAACTCATATAAGGGCAAAGGCAAAGGTTCCGTTGGAATGCCACTGATTATGCCAGGTATTTTCATGCGACTTAAAATTAATGCATTTGAATACTTACAAATTTGCTTTAAGTCTTTAGGGCGCAATTGCTGTGTCCATTTCACTTCAATCGGAAAGAATTTATCGTTATCAATATAGGCTAAATCAACCTCTCCCTTAGCCTTTATGTAAAAAGACGGATAGAATCGTTGATAGTGATTAACAACACACGCTTCCACCAAAGCAGGTATAACAGCTTCATCATCGACCTTTGCTGATAATAACCAATGCCGTATTGCGTGAAAAATAATCTTCTTTGCTTTTTTAGGTGCTGCTAATAACTTATCTTCAAGTAATGCACTTTGCACATACAAAACATCCATTGCGTTCTGAACAAATCAAGTGATTGCCAGTGAAGATTATGAGGCATAAAAGTATCATTCATATGATCACAATATATCATTAGCTAGATTTAGTCAATGTCTGTCATTCAAATTTAGTCAATAGACCTACTGCGTAAGTCTTTCCGCCTCCTCTGATGAATGAGTTGTCAAAGCGCCCCCAACCCATTTTATTTTTTATGCCGTAGCAAATCCATTTTTCAGATTCACAATCCCTGCAATAATATGGAATTTAATGCCATAACGT
>CANLGW010000092.1 GCA_947490395.1 Alphaproteobacteria bacterium | reverse complement strand
AACGTTATGGCATTAAATTCCATATTATTGCAGGGATTGTGAATCTGAAAAATGGATTTGCTACGGCATAAAAAATAAAATGGGTTGGGGGCGCTTTGACAACTCATTCATCAGAGGAGGCGGAAAGACTTACGCAGTAGGTCTAATATATCTAGGCAATTTCTAATTGTTGGTGCAGTCATTCCTAAATCTTTGATTTTAGCGAGTGAAGGTACTGTAACTTGCGGCAATCTTTTTATATATTCCCAAACTTTAATGCAAGAATACCGTACACGTCCAAGAGCATTTATTTTTTTAAGATCTTCTTCAAATAAAAAATTAAGCTGAGCTATTGTGCTAACTGCCTGTTTTGCGGAATACCAAATTCCATCCAAAAAGAATTCTAACCAGACTTCGTAGCATCCATCAATCCTGACTCTTTGTAATAAATCATAGTATAGTTGATGATTTTTTTTAAAATACAAACTTAAATACAAAATAGGTTCAATAAGAATATCACGTTCACATAACATTAGTGTAATGAGCAATCTTCCCAAACGACCATTTCCATCAAGAAATGGATGAATTGTTTCAAATTGTGCATGCGCTAAACCAATGATAATAAGATTATCAAAATCTTTATTATGTACAAATTTTTCTAAGTTTCCTAAATATTCCATTAAACGTTCTGGTGCCGGGGGTACAAATAATGCATTGCCAGGTCGCGTGCCACCAATCCAATTTTGAGTTACTCTAAATTCCCCTGGTTGTTTGCTAGCTCCTCTTGCGCCCTGTAGTAAAATTCGATGAATATTACATAACAAGCGCAAAGATAAGGGTAAACCATCTTTTGCTTTTAGCTGATCTAAACCATAAGTCAACGCTTTTACATAATTGGAAACTTCTTCTACATCATCAAGGGCAATATCTGGTTTTTGATGATTTTCAAATAATAGTAGATCTGAAAATGAACTTTGAGTGCCTTCTATTCGGGATGATAATAAAGCCTCTTCACGAATATACATATAAACAAAAAGCGAAGAATTAGGGACGCTTTTGGCAATAGCATTAAGTTCTCCTACTGCTTGATTAGCTTTTTCTAATTTTAAAGATAATTTTGATAAATCAATATTGGGTTGAGGTGGTAATGTATGTGGTATGTATGATCGGTAAGTTTCGTTACCAATAGTGTGATTCTCATAAGTACCAATTCGATTGTTGATCATTATCTTTTCTTTAAAAAGTTGACTAAGAAAAGATACATGATTATTTTTTCTTAGTCAACTTTTTAAAGAAAAGTTAGTTGGTACCTTCATGCTTTCTGATTCTTCTAATGTGCCTATATTAGTTGGGTATAATTAGCATACTGAATAGTATCATTTAAGCGGTAATCATTAGAGGGGTTAGTAAGGTAAGTGACCGATCAAGTTGAGTGTTATTAATCGTCTCGTCCGTTTGCGCATTAATAACATTCTTTGTTTGTGTCATGATGAGTTGAATCAACCGTTCTTTGCAGATTCTATCAAACTGTGTATGAAGGTAGGCAATTTGTTTGGCATGATTTTGTTGCCTTCGTGTTAATTCATGTGCCATTTGGTTATTAAAATTATGGCTTAAGGTTGCGCACGTTTTTGTCGCTTTTTCAAGAATAGCGGTCACTTGACTATCGATGTCATTGAGCTTGTCATTCATTTGTTTTAGATTTTTGTATGCCTCGTCTCGTTTTTGAACAGCTTCCTTTAATGATGTTTCAATAGTTTTAATACGATCATCAAGGATTATATGCACATTAAAAAAACGTTTCCAAATAAGAAATCCAACAAAAATAAGGAAACTAACGGTTGCAAAGTGAGATGAATCAATTGGGTGCATGCATTTGTCCTTCATCATTTAGGTGAAAA
Organism: Alphaproteobacteria bacterium; assembly: GCA_947490395.1. Taxonomy (GTDB): domain Bacteria; phylum Pseudomonadota; class Alphaproteobacteria; order Paracaedibacterales; family CAIOTO01; genus CAIOTO01. Next base: position 1,853 of record CANLGW010000092.1, on the reverse strand, counting down.
AGAGATGCATCAGTAGCGGGGATTGTTAATCGATCAAGAATTTGGATAGCACACGTCTGGGCAATGGGGGCAAGTTGTTCATGTAGCGTCATAAGTTGATCCTCATGCGCCTTTTCAATGGCTTTTAACCCCTTTTGCAATTCAGATTGCATCATAGCTAAGTGTTTTTCGCGATTCGATTCCAGATTAGCAATTGTCATTTTAATCATTTTATCCGCATCTTTGCGTGTTTCGTCAAGACGCACTTGACTTTTGTCAAAGAGTGCCTGTGCCTCCGCCTGCATTTGCTCTGCTTGCTCACTATCATTTCTGATTTTAAGGAAGCGTTTTTCAAGTATTGCATTAAAGCGAGGGATAAAAATACGCGCAAAGCAAAAAACAACCATGCCAAATGAAATAGCCAACCAAAATAACTGTGATATAAAGGTTGTTGTATCAAACTGAGGCATGAAAATTTTCCTGCACGATTATAAGTTGTGTATGTTTAACCAAATAAAATCAAAAGTGATATAATCAACGCAAATAAAGCAATTGATTCAGTCAAAGCGAATGCCAAAATACCGCGGCTAAAAAGCTCATCTTTTACGGATGGATTACGTGCAATCGATGAAATAAGGGTTGAAAAGAGATTTCCAAGCGCAATTCCCACACCAAATAAAGGTAAAATAGCGATTGCGGCGGCAATTTTTGTCATCCCAGCGATTTCCATATTTATAACTCCTGTAAATTTATTAATGTAAACTTAGCGCATCATTTAAATAAATGCACGCTAATAGTGTGAAGACATAAGCTTGTAACAATGCCACCATAATTTCAAACCCTGTTAGTGCCGTGTTTAGTAGAATGGGAAGAATGCTAAAAAGTGCCAGTGGTGTTTTAAGAAGCATGCCAACAAAACCAGCAAAGATTTTAATCATTACGTGTCCCGCAACCATGTTGGCAAACAAACGTGCGGCTAAGCTGATCGGACGCGATAAGAATGAAATAATTTCAATGGGTACCAAAATTGGCGCAACGAAAAGGGGGGTTCCTTTTGGATAAAAGGTTTGTAGAAAATGAACGCCATGTTTTTTGATGCCAATGATGGTGGCACTTACAAAAACTGTCAAGGCGAGGGCGAATGTTACAACAATATGGCTCGTAATCGTGAAGCTATAAGGCAGCATTCCCGCAAGATTTGCTGCTAAAATAAAAAGAAACAAGGGGAATACGTAAGGAAAATAGGTGCGTCCCTCTCGACCGAGGTTTGATTTTAAAAGATTAGCCATAAAGTCATAGATGTATTCAAAAGCAACGCTGAGACGCCCAGGAATAATAGTTGTTTGCCGCGTGACAATATGTCCTAGTGTGCATAAAAACACAGCAACAATAACCATCCATAGGGACGCATTGGTGAATGAAATATCTAACCCAGCGCATTTAATAGGAATGAGGGTTTTAATTTCAAATTGATGAAGTGGGCTAACGGCTATCATTAATCAACGTATGTATCGATGTATGAGCTATTATACCAAGGATTTGAAAAAGAACCAGAAGGAAATTAATTTTGATCATGATTGAGGGTATGATGTTTTTAACTGGGCAAGCTCAGTTGCAGTCAGGCCTGTGCAGGCTATGATGGTTTCGTCATCGATTCCCACTGATAACATTTTTAAGGCAATATCAATTTTACCTTCTGCTTTACCTTCTGCTCTACCCTCAGCCCTGCCTCTAGCCATCCCTTGTGCCTCCGCATCAACGGTTCGGGTTTTATCTGTACTGACAGTATCCCAGTATTGCTCATACGCTTCTAACTCCCCGCGGGTATAGGCGGCTTCTTGGGTGAGCTCAATGGCCTCGCACAGCTCTGGCAC
>CANLGW010000091.1 GCA_947490395.1 Alphaproteobacteria bacterium | reverse complement strand
AAAAAGCAAAAAATGAAGAGCAAACAGAGAGGGAAATTTGTGATGTATCGGAGGCTAAAATGGAGTAAGATTACGCAGTAACCTTGGACTCCTTTTTGTGTCAAAAGTAATTGTCACTGGGTGTCAAAGTAATTGTCGTTACACAGATGTAAAAGTTCCTGTCTTTATAGTTGTTTGGCAATGGATCAATCCCCGAATATAACATCACTTTATGTATCTTAGAATTTACCGGCTTTGAGAGAGAAAACTCATGCCCTTGCTGATTTATAACTCTAATTTCCGAGTATTGATCTAGATATAGGAGTGTATCTTTAATTTGTTTTTTTGCTTTGCCAATAATATTTTTGTTAAACCACTGCTCTGGTGTTCTCGTTCCACTAGAGCCTCTTTCTTTAAGCTGATAAACAATCATAATGTCATCAAGAGATATAATATTATCGGCTAGTTCATATTCTCCTGCAGGCACAGTAAATTGGTTTTTCGCGTACGTAAATTCTTTCAAAAAATAAAAAGAATTTAATGTGGAAATTTCACTTTCAAATGACATTGGGGATTTCTTTATTTATTACATAATTTCCTTATACGATGATTTATTTAAAATATCAAATATATTACTCATAAATTATATACAAGAGCATTCTTATCATATATAGACTCCCCTTTTGTCACTTTCGGTATCTTGATCCTAAGATCTCTCATGTTTCAAAGGCAAATATTGAGTGAGATCAAATAAGCTATAGATTGTCTCAATCGTAGAGATCCTCGGGTCAAGCCCGAGGAAGACATGGAAGAGAAGGACTTACACACGGCGTTTATTTAAGAATAAATATCTCGCCTGTGCTGCACATCAAGAGCAACAACGACTAAAACATCACGCTTAATTTTTATCAAGATACGATAATCGCCGACACGAAAACGATGCAACCCCTTCAAATCTCCTTGAAGTAATTTTGCTAATTTTTGTGGATCTGGATGATTCAAAAGTTTTGTATTTAAAAATGTATACACACGTTTTTGCATAACAAGATTCAACTTTGAAAACGAAGAATCAAATGTCGTTGTTAATTCAAGTTTCCATTTAATCATTTAGGTGAGGATATTTTTTTAAAAACTCTTCATGAGAAATCGTTTTCTCACCAGAATCAAGAAAATCTTTATAAACGACGGCTGCCCATTCATGTTCAGCTTCTTCATCCAGGAATTTTTGAATGGCTTTTTTTACATAAAAACTCTTCGCACGATGGGTGCGTTCAGCAAGCCTACTTAATTGAAGATCCATTTCTTTTGAAAGACGCACGGTTAACATAACGTTCTCCTTCTATTATCTCTCTTGTTTTTTACTGTATCACATGTAATACATTTTGTCTAGTTTTCCTACATTAAGTTTATTTTGAATAATACGTTCTTCTTAACGATCCCCAACCAGCACCCGCACCAGCGCAGCCCCTTTTGTGATTGTCTCTTCATACTCATCCAACGGGTCAGAATCAGCCACAATGCCGCCGCCAACATTAAACCAAACCTTATCACCAGGCAAAGCCCCTGCCATAACGATCGTTCGAATGAGTATATTCAAATCCATTGTTCCATCAAAGCCAATATACCCCATTGATCCACAGTAAGGCCCTCTCGTCACAGGTTCTAATTCCGATATAATCTCCATCGCACGAATTTTAGGTGCCCCCGTAATAGATCCACCTGGGAATGTTGCTTTCAGCACATCAAACGCATCCATCCCATCGCGCAGATCACCAACGACAACAGATACTAAATGATGTACTGTTTTGTAGCTTTCAAGTGCACAAATTTCAGGCGTCTGAACAGAAAAAGGCTTTGCTACACGCGATATATCATTACGCATTAAGTCAACAATCATTATATTTTCAGCACGATCTTTGGCTGAATTAAGTAATTCTTCCCCCATAAGGACATCTTGCTGAGGGTTCACCGATCGGCGTCGCGTTCCTTTAATCGGGCGCGCTTCAATATGCCCATCCTGCATCGTCAAAAAACGTTCAGGTGATGATGATAAAAGCGCTTGTCCGTTCATCCGCACATACCCTGAAAAAGGTGCTGGGTTAATCGACCTTAATCGACGATAAAGCGCTAATGGGCTAATCGCCTCCGACAACGCTCCGTAAAGACGGCGCGTAATATTTGCCTGGAAAATATCACCCGCATAAATATAATCAATGGTTGATTGAATTGTATTTTGAAAGGTCTCAGGGATAAAGTCGCAGCGCAATTCATCCAAAGGCGCCTCTATTGGTACATCAAGCAAGAATGATTCACGATACAAAGACAACGCATACGAAAGACGCGCCCCAGAAGCATCGCCATGCGTGATCACCCATGCTTTCCCTAATGCATGATCAAATGCGTACACAATATCATAGACACCAATGTACATGTCAGGTACATCATGCATTTCACATGCTGGGTAGGGTATATTTTCTAAAAAATGGAGAAGTTCATAACCAAAATACCCCCCCAATCCACCACGCCATGGCGGTAAATGGGATAATTCAGCAGACGGTGCCTTTTTCATAGTGCACCATAGCTGTTGCAAAACATCAAACGGTTTATCGGCCTGCTCAACACCATCAATTACGGTCGCCCCCTTAGATGTTATTATCACCGACCGTGGGTCAAAACCAATAAAGCTATAGCGCCCTCGCGCTAAACCACATTCATTTGCACCCTTTCCACCACATGAATCCAGGAACAAAAGCCCTTCTTCTCTTTCCTTGGAAAGGGTCACTACAACCGAAAATGCCTGAAGATAAGGCACTTCTTCATACAAACACACATGTGATTCAAAAGCGGCGAGCGATGATATTGACATGATATCCTAACAAATAAACACTTACTTATCTCAGCTTACACGGCTTTTTCACCTATTCATTATTTTTTTTCATATTATTCTTGTGTAACATATTGACCTTAACACACAGATCAGGTACCTTTTCTTTGTTGGGGGCCTGTAGTTCAGTTGGTTAGAACCCTCCGCTCATAACGGAGCTGTCGTAGGTTCGAGTCCTACCGGGCTCACCAATTATATAACTAGCTAATATTATGTATCAATACGCTATGTAACTTGGTCTTATTTTATAAGCACTTCCAATATTTTCATTTTCATTACAACTTACAAGCCAAACCTGGCAATTTTCACAGGGCGGTTTATATGTCATTCCCCCCTCAAATGCTAAGACACGAATATCAGCTCGCGTGACACCTCGTTGCAACAATTTGTAAACACAGTCTATTTCGGCGCAATTTAGACCACCCCAATATTCAATGGAATTTTGCACGTTCGCACAGATAGAACCCAAAGTCTCTTTTATTAATTTTTTATCAACTCTAATATCTGACAAACCTTTATTAGTTCCCCACAAACCCTCAGCAACAGACTTAACCGAGCAACCATAACACCATGTATTCACATGACCCACATTAAGACGAGGCCTCTCACGTTTTCTTGCAGCGGCCTCAAGCGTTATTTGAGCAACTTCCTGAGAAACTGGACTATCAATAATTTCAGGATTTTGATTAAATGTTACTGTACCTTCGCAGTTCCTAAATTTTGCAGAACCACCATGCATTTCTTTAATTTGGCTGTGCATTAAAAACTGCTTATACCATTGTGGCAAAACAGGTTCTTCAATTTGAATCTTAATTACTTCATTACACTTATAGCATTTTCCTTGATATCCAAATTTTACTGGCATTATCATCCTCATTAATTTATCAAATATAATGTGTGTATACTATTATATGTAATATATAAAAAGTTGGATTTAATGAAAAAATTCTTATAGTGTATTTTTATATCTAAAAATTCATTTTCTATTTTTTATAAAATATTTTATTGAATTTATCTCAGCAGTTCCCGCCAAGCCACACAGGTCTTGAATAATAAGGGTTTTTAAAACTATTTTTCGTAGACTTTTAAAAAAAACGGTTTATACATCGTGTATAACGTGCATGAAGTTATTTGAATCATGAATCAAACACGAAAGTATTTTA
>CANLGW010000090.1 GCA_947490395.1 Alphaproteobacteria bacterium | reverse complement strand
GTCATAAGATACCGTCCGGCCTGTGAACGTATGGGAAAAGGGGTCTTATCTCTACGGCAGGTTCGAAGCCTTAGTAAGCCCACAGGCTCACCTTTTCCCCCTCAGTTTCCCAGCTTACAAGAAATTGAGGTTAAGTTTAAGATACAAGTTAGCCCTAGCTATTACTAACCAGGGCTCCTCGAAGAACGGAGCGTGCGAGTTTCCCAGCACTCCGCTCGAGCCTTTATAAGACCACAGCTAGTGTGATCCAGCTTTATCGTCCTTAAGTTTAAGTATTGCCCCCCATAGCAACCACCACTTGGGACGCACAGAAATTTGTCTTTCCTGCAAACGTTTCCTTAATCGTTCACCAAGATAGATATGGTGAATTGGATCGTATGGTATCGCTTCTGCTTTGATTTTCACATAGCGTTTAATGGGGGTTTTCTTTGCTTCCATCAAGCATATAATCGTTGGTTCTTCGTTCTTGTTTTTAACTTTCGCGAAGAAAATCCAGCTTCTGAACACTGTTTGATGAAAATATTTAGTCTTGATCCACTGCTTACCTTTATTTGGATGTCGCTGCAGACCCCATCTCCATAATGATTGAAAAATGGCATTATCAACATAATTGAAGGTACGCTTTGAGCAAACATGGCGGTAGTAATTACTCCATCCCCTGATTTTCTGATTCAGACGATAAATTAGGGTAAATGTCCACTAACGATATAAAAAGTTCATACAGACTCACAAAGCCTTATTTATCTAGGGCTTTCAGTCAAAAATAGTTTTAGACACAATTTTATCAATCCTTATTTTCCCTAGCTTTTGATGTCATTTTTTTCAACACTTCGTGACAAAAAATTTCGCATGAATTTCAGCTCACATTGCTTTTTCCCAATGTTTTATCACGTGCCGTATTTGCCCGTGCTTTAAGTTCGACGTCAATATAACGATCGGTAATTGCACCTGAACTGTGTCCGGCATCATCGCGCACGTGCTCACGGGGGCGGTGCTTCACATCCTCGGATATTCCCGTATGCCGAAGCCAATGCACGGTTGCGGATCGTAATATTTCTGCTTCTTCACGTTCTCCTGTTTCATAAAGATTGTTAACCGCACGATCAAAACAGGTTTGGACGAGTTGGCGAATCACACGTGTGCTTTCCATAGCACCTTTGCCTCTTTCTTTGGGGATAAGCGGTTCTTGATCATCCGGTGAAGGGAGAGGGGGTAAGCCAAGTGATTCGCGATACCGTGGCTGTTTCTGCATAAGCGGGTGTGAAATGCAATAGAAATTTTAATTTGCAGTTCATGACTAAAATTCGTATTCAAATCCAATGATTTGCACGAGAAAGGGGGGGTGTGGGAGGGAGGGATCGTGAGGTTCCTTCCTATCCCGATCACAATCAAAACCATTTTTCACCTGCTTTTGCAATGTCAAACATTACACGAGGATTCAAAAGATAAGAGCAATTTGCTTGTTTTTTAACATTGAGATTAACTCTTTTATGCGTTGTTTTCTAACAATTTTCCAAAATCAATAATTTCTGCAAAAAAACCACTATTTACAATATCTTCATGTACGCCATTGACGTGAATTAACACTGGTTTACATGAAAATCTCTTAGGATAAACAAACGCATTAAGTTTTTTCTCCATTTCAGTGATGATACTTGAGTTTATTAAATTTTTAGAGAATTTAATTTCACATACGTAAAGTTCATTAAACTTTGTTTGTATTAGATAATCAATTTGACAACCCTCCTGTTTGACTGTTTTTCTTTGAAAAAATGGATTATCAGAAATTACTGTTTCTGGTCGTATGCTTAACAATTTTCGAATAAACTTTCTATTTTTCAAAACTAAATTTTCGAATTGGTAACCCATGATAGATTCCCAACCGGGCAACGCTGTAATAGATTTTAATGCAAATTCATTATTCTGAATACGTTGAATATTTTTATCAATATATTTAAGGTAAAAACGTAAGTAATTATCGCTTAATCGAAAATGGCTTAGACGCGATATTTCTCCTGATAAGATATGCCATGTATAATCTCTTGAAATGAATCCTGATTTAACAAGATCATCTAAGTATTCACTGATAAACCCACTTTGTCCGGTGTCAAGTATTTTTGAAATTTCTTTAATCTCCATAGAACCATTAGCTAACGTGGCAATAATTTTTTTATAAGTGGGACTTTTCTTATGAAAAAGATCTGAAAATATATCATTAAATTCATTAACGAGTGGCCCACCTTTCACAAAACATAAATCTTTTATATTTTCTTCAGCAGGAAGATTAGGATTTATTTCTTCTAAGTATCGAGGAACTCCTCCTGTGACCGAAAGTACTTTTATTTTTTCATAGTTTGAAATTTGACCGCCAGTTTTTGGCCAAAATTGGCTACATTCTGGCAAACTTAATTCATCCAGAACAAGTCGATATGAAATTCTACCAACAAAACCAGTACTGGATAAGATATTTTTTTCAATCCATGCAGATGCTGAACCACATAAAAAGAAGATCAACTCTGAATTCTTTTTAAAGTAAAGATCCCAAGCATTTTTGAATTTACCTAGAAAATCAGAATCTTTTGAACCCATCCATGAAATTTCATCAAATAAGACAATAATTCTTCCCTCTTTAATTTTCTCAAAAAGTAATAAAAATAATTTGTTCCAATCGTCCGCGTAAATTTCAGGAAGACCTGTTGTGTAACTTAATTGACGCGCAAATTCATTACGTTCAGATTGAGCTGTAGTCCCTGCTGTAGGAAATAATCCTGAGAATTGCAAAAAAGTATAGTCTTTTGCAAATTCCTCAATGAGTCTGCTTTTCCCAATTCGTCTTCTTCCTTGTACAACCACAAGGCTTGCTGATTTTTTTTTTAATAATTTTTCTAATGATTGGAGTTCTTCTTGTCTGCCAATAAATTTTGAAGCCATAATGATTCTCAATTATCATTTTTATTTACAATTATCTTACTACTAATAACAAACATATGTCAATTAATAGTAGTAAAGAATATTTTTGATTTACTACTATTAAAAGAAAAATTTCTATTATCAGAAAAAGATTGTGCTTACAGCATTAACTTCATTTTTGATTTATGAATACCGAGTAATATAGCTTACTCGTATTTTTAATCATTGCAACCAACTTATCAAGCTATTTTCTTCAGCAAAAAATAAAAAAATATAGAAAGTAAAAAAATATGACCTCAATTGAACGTACAGCTTATCCCTCACTTTCCGCACATAAAATTATTTCTAAAAAAACACTCGATACCTGTTACAAGTTGACTCAACAGGAAATTGAATACATTTGCAAAAATATTAGAGGAGATCAGCAACGTTTCAATTTTGTTATTCAACTCAAAACATTTCAAAATTTAATGTATTTTATTGATGGGGTTCGGCGCTCAAATCCGACATTTTTTACACTAAAAATAAAAAAATTTATTGATCTAATTTTTTAATAGATTAGTTCTATAAATGACATGGCATGAAATATTTAAAAAAGTTTAATTTTTCAACTAAATATATTTTTGTAATTTTATTATTAATAACACGATTTAATATTATCAAAATATTAAGTTACGCAGTGCTCAAGTTTTTTAATCAAGTAGGTTCCGATTGCAGGAATGATAGAAAAGTTCCAAAAATGTCTATAAACCCTTATTTCTCTAGGGCTCTCGGATCAACACAAACTATATTTACAATTTTAGCAATCTGCAGTTTCCTTAAGTTTTTACGTCAATTTTTTCAACACAAAGTAACATATGTTTTTATAAAATGATAGCTACATGTCATACGTATGAAGCTTTTCTGATGGTACTACCTTAATAGAATGACTACCACAGGTCTCATTAATATACTGTTGAATTTCTACAATATTAGCATTTTTCCCTACTATTATTTCATCAATATATTAGACCTACTGCGTAAGTGGAATTAGAGCTAAACTTTTACGGAAAACGCTTCAAATTTTAAGCAAGATATACTAAAAAAGGGTATTCACCGACTAAAATGGATACCCTATGTCTCTAAAATACACGAAAATCAAAAAAAGACC
>CANLGW010000089.1 GCA_947490395.1 Alphaproteobacteria bacterium | reverse complement strand
ATCGACAAGGCAGTAGGTATTAATGATAAGATCTTCTAGGGTCATAGGGCTCGTTAGATTGCTAAAGTTTTAGTCGACTTTATCTAAACAGAACCCTGTGACTCTTTCAATTCCTTTGTGCTGAAAAACTTGAGCACTGCGTTATCTATATATCCTTATTCAATTTAACGCTCTTAAGACACGTTAAACTGGCTTCACTTTATGGTATAAGCTTATACAAATCTATCGATAAGTTGTCGGTACAATTATAATTCATAATGGGTATAAATTATTTTTTATTGAAAAGTGACAAGAAAAACTTGACGTTTCCTTTTGAATGTAGTTTCATCTTCAAAGAATAATTCATTTTTACAATGTATTAATTAACACCTTGATTTAGGATAGATACACATCTTGCCTTTAACAGATAAATCACTTCGCCATATTGCTGTCATTATGGATGGTAACGGCAGGTGGGCAAAAAAAAATAATCTTCCCACAATTGCAGGTCATAAGGCGGGCGCAGAGGCGACACGACGTATTACCGAAGCTGCTTTTGAGTATGGCGTTGAGTATTTGACGCTTTATGCCTTTTCATCCGAGAATTGGCGTCGTGATCAACATTGGATAAATGAATTGTTTGGCTTGCTGAGTTGGTATCTTGAGCATGAAATAACGTACCTTAATGAAAAGAATGTGCGGCTTCGTTCCATTGGAGACCGCGAACGTTTGCCCGAAAAGATACGAAAATTACTAAATAATGCTGAAACGAAAACAAAAAATAATACAGGTATCACTATTCTTTTGGCTCTTAGCTATAGTGGGCGGGATGAAATTGTACGTGCAGCTAATGCATTAATTAAAGATGCAAAAGCAGGAGTCATTGATAATGTCACAGAGCAAACATTTTCAGCTTATCTTGATACGCGTGATATCCCAGATCCGGATCTTTTGATTCGAACAAGTGGGGAGCAGCGTCTTAGTAATTTTCTGCTTTGGCAGCTTGCTTATGCAGAATTTGTGTTTGATGATATTTTTTGGCCTGACTTTACGAAAGAACACTTTGAGAAAGCTCTTTATGAATTCAAAAATCGCGAACGTCGCTATGGTCGAGATGTTACCTAGTCAGCCATGCGCACAAAAGCCACGGGCAAATTTAATAGTACGCATATTAAGTTCCCTTATTCTTGCCCCGATTTTCTTATATGTAAGCTATGTCGGTGGTGCTGCCCTGCATATTCTTATAACAGCTATTTTTATTCTTGCCCTTCATGAATGGTCGAAGATTGCCACGTATAGCGTTTTTCATCCTGTGTGCACACTAGCATTAACGGGATTTATTATGTTTCATTTTACGGGGTATACGTTTTTGACAGTGTTTGCTGGGGTGATCGTGTGTGTTGCGTCGTGTTATTGGCAGAAAGCTGTTTTGCTGCTTCCCACGCCTCAACGTTGGGGCATATTCGTGGCGGGTGTTGTTTACGTATTAGTGGCAATGGTATTTTTTATTGATCTATCAACAAAAGATGTTTTCTCTGTAGCACAAGGTGCTCATCAAAATGATATTTATGTACATCCAACGCTCTTTATGATTTGGCTTTATTTTATTGTGTGGTCTACGGATATTGGTGCCTATTTTGCAGGTAGTTTACTAAAGGGACCAAAGCTTTGTCCGCGCATAAGCCCTAATAAGACATGGGCAGGTTTTATTGGTGGGATTGTGGTGGCACTTATCGTAGGGTATGGTTTTTTGTACATGCTGAATATAACGCTTGTGACAGGTATATCGTTGCCTTGCATTATTGTGCTTTTATCATTGTCTGCGCATAGTGGTGATTTGATTGAATCAGCGGTTAAGCGTTATTTTAAGATCAAAGACGCAGGGCAGTTGATTCCTGGGCATGGTGGGGTGCTTGATCGTCTGGATAGCCTTTTTTTGGTCATGATTATTGCAGCGATTTTGATTTATATAAACGTTATTGAGTATAAGTAAAATCTGAAATAATTGACGTATTTAAGTAGCTCGCTTTCTAAATACTTTGGAATTTTTCTTTTTCGTCTTTTCTATAATCAGTATCCTGTTCATCATTATATAAATCTGCTGGTGCCATCATGTCATGTTGAAAATCACCATAGATACCCGTTTGTTCTGGTAAATATGCGTTTTGGTTATGGATAAAATCGGATGGTTCTTTAAATGTATGCGCCATCGCTTGACTTTCTTGCATGCTGTAGCCGCTTTTTTGAAATTGAGTCACAATAATACCAGCACTTGTGCCTGCGATAAAGCCAATTGCGACTGTTAAAATAATATCTTTTGTAAATATATTTTTCATAAAACAACACATGTATTTTTATTTATGTTATTACGGAAATAATAAATAAATAGTAAATATTAAAAAATAAATTTTTTATTAAACTGTATTAACGATTATTAACTTTTGTAAAATAGCATCAAAATAAGCTATATTTATATTTTTATTTTATATAATTTTTTAATTTTGGAATTAACAGTATGTTTATTATTAATTTAAAATAATTTTATTTTTAATCATTGAGTGTATAAAATAATAATAAAAATAATTATATTAACACTTTGTTAACTATTTAAGCCTACCTAACCTTTTACACAACGATTTTTTAAACACGTTGTTTGTACGAGGAGGATACTTATTATGCGCAACAGCTGGATTATACGAAATGTCCAAAAGGCAAGTTTCTGCTTAATACTATGCCTTATATCAATTTTTGGTAATTACGCCCGTGCAGGCATTGATCCTGCATTTGACGCCGAACGAATCCCCTTGCTTCCTAGGGGATTTATGCAATCAAACGATGTGGCATATACATCACGTGTGTATGATCGTTCTGAAATAAAAACAGTTATTTCAATGAGAGATGAGAGTGTTCGTTCAGCGGCAAGTCAAAAAAAGCGAGTGCGTGTTCTGGCTTTGGCTGGAGGCGGCGTTCGTGGTATCATGGAAGCCTGGATTGCACAGCAAATTGAAGAACAAACAGGAAGACCAATTAGTGATCTTTTTCACTTGATTGGTGGCACCTCGGCAGGCGGAGCGCTTGCAACGCTACTTACTGAGCCAAAATCAGAGGGTAGTTCAACGCCAAAATATTCGGCTGCTTTTATCGTAAACACGTTACTTGATCGAAGTCATGAATTATTTACTTATCGCTGGCTTTCCTTTTTTGGATTGTTAGGAGCAAAATATCGAACAGATACTTATCGTGATGTTTTTGTTGAATATCTTGGGCAGCGAACAACGGATAAAACGACCACACCAACGATAGTGCTTGCTTACAACATAATTAGCCAACAACTTGAATCGATTAAAAGTTGGGAAGGGGCTATTTTTAGAAAAACTGATGCTATTTTAGCGACATCAGCTGCTGAAACTTATTTTGATGCGGCGCACATTATGCCCGTTTCTCAATCTCGTCAAGCAAGAGCTGCTGAACGGACGTCTTCTGGTCAAAAATTATTATCGCCGTTTCTTTTTACAGATGGGGGCACGGCAGCTAATGATCCAACCTTATGTTTGTTAGTGGAAGCCTTAAAATTATATCCAGATGCTGATGAAGTAGAACTTGTTTCAATTGGGTCAGGATATTATGATCGCCCTATTCAACGTGAAGAAATTCAAAATGCAGGCTTATTAACATGGGCACCTCATTTTCCACGGATTGTGATGAGTGGTCAAAAATCGAAGGATCAGCAGATTCTAAATACATTATTTGCAGATAGGTATAACAAGCATTTTAATATCAAAGGTCATTATTCTTTTTGGGCACCAAAAATCGAAAGGGCGAATAATAAACTTGATAATCCAAATCGCCAAAATTTAATAACTCTTATTAGATCAGCCAATGCACATCTTCGATCACGTCCAGGAGAGTTTAATGAGCTAGTTAATCGATTGAAAGAGACAAAAACAGATTTTTCCCTTTAAAAACATCAATTGATATATGTCGTTACCATAAACTAATACTATGTATTATGATGGATATAATAGGAATGTTTGGGTGGTGTGTAACGACAATTACTTTGACACTCAGTGACAATTAAAAATGAGACATGAATTGGGTCTAAAATTCTTGTAAAACAGGGATACATGAATCTCTTAATTTGCGGGAAAATATCATTGACCATAACATCCAGACAGGTGAAAAAAT
>CANLGW010000088.1 GCA_947490395.1 Alphaproteobacteria bacterium | reverse complement strand
TAAAAACGATTCAACTCATCATAAGCTTTTTTAATGATACCATCTTTACCAACAAGTTTTTGAAGTTCCTCTGGCGTCACATCCTCCGCATATTTAAAGAAATAACACCATTTTTCTACCAGTCCTGATAATGCATCAATATCCTCTTTACGTTTATTAAATTTGCCAATCTCTAAAAACGTAAATGAAAAATCTGTCAAATCATGCTCAAATGTTTCACGGTCTAAAATTACGTGATCTGATTTAAGGGCTGTTTTTTCAGGAAATATGATATAATCCGCAATGGCTAAAAAGATCACTTCCTTTAGATTCTTATAGTTCTCACCCACATTTACCTGAGAACAATAAGCTTTTGACGCATAGTATTGTGCCCGTTTTTCAAAGCCTTTGGTTTTAGCAACCTGCATTTCAACGATATAGGTATTATTATGCAAATCCTTACACAGTACATCCACAATGCTCGTTTTCTTAATGGCAAGATCAGGATCTTGAATCGGACTTAAAAACGTAACGTCCTGAATCGGAGCTTTGCCATTAAACACCAACATGTCATTTAAAAAATGAATAAGAATATCCTTGTTCTTTTCGCTGCCAAAGATGCGCTTAAACGCAATATCGTTTTTGGGATCAAGAAGTTTATGCGCTGATGACATGAGAAAACCCTATTTCGTTTACAGAAAGTATACCATAAATACCCGCGTGATCTGAAGTTTTATTATTATCTATGAGAGGTATTGTTTTCTATTTTTTAAATACACAATACATTAACAATAAATGAGATAAAATCTGCTAAAATGCAGGGATAACAGCACCTTTAAATTCTGTTTCGATGAATTTTTTCACAGGCGTACTTTGGAAAATTTCTACAAATTTTTTCACATTTGGTTCATTTTCAGTGCCACTACGTACGACAATCACATTTGCATAAGGCGAATCGCTTTCTTCTTTTGCAAGTGCATTGGATGGATCCAAACCTGCTACAAAAATCCAATCCGTATTAATAACCGCAAGATCCGCATCAATCATTGCACGTGGTAACATGGGTGCGTCAAGCTCTTTAATAACCAACTTCTTTGGATTATCATCAATATCTATAATGCTTGGGAAAGAGGTTTCTTTTAGCCTAATTAACCCTAATTTTTGTAATAACAGCAGTGAACGCGCACCATTTGTTGGGTCATTGGGGATTAAAACTGTAGCCCCTACTTTGAGATCTTTTATATTTTTTAAAGAAAAAGCATAAACACCTAAGGGCAATACAATCGATCGTGCAATCGCTGTTAAATGGTAGCCGCGTGTTTTACACTGATCATCTAAAAATATTTTGTGTTGATACGAGTTTGCCATGACGTCGCCATGATCAAGCGCAGCATTTGCTAAAATAAAATCATTAAATTCAACGATTTTGATATTAAGACCTTGTGCCGCGGCTTGCTGTTTTACAAACTCCATAATAGTTGCATGGGGACCTGCTGTGACACCTACTTTAAATTCGGGTAGTGATTTTACATCAATCGTTTGGTTCGCTGTGGTTTGCGCTAGCATGTGGGAAGGATCACTTGAATTCTTTCCACTGACATTTTTTGGTGATGCGTCATGTGAAGTTTCTGTTTTAGCATCAGTCGTGACTTTACTTTGTTGTGGAGTAACAATAGGATCTTTGGACATGTCATCTTGGCGCATAAAAAACAGCGCTAAACCAGCCACCATTAATCCACTTATAATTAAAAATTTCTTATTCATCATTTCTACTTTTACTTAACCAAACATATAACTTAATTTTAACATTAATCGATGTTCACTTGGTGTGAATGAATAACCACGACGTGCGCCATTAATGGCATCATCAGAAGATCGAACACGCATTTTTTTGCCTGTTGCATAGGTGTATTCTCCATTAATAAAAATTGAATTTGTCATTTTGTACAATAATCCACCGCCAAAATTAACCCCTGTTGATTTTTTTGAGAAACTTTCAGAAGTATTTGTACCATACGTTAATTGAGTGTATGAAAAATCAAATTTTGTTTGCTCGTACCCTAATTTCACATAAAAACCTACCATAGGATTGACAAAAATACCCCCGCCCCCTGCGGCGCCTAATGTCATTTTACGTGAAACTGAAAATGTTCCTTCTTTTGTGCTGCCTATTATAGCTAAATCTTTTTGCTGTTTAGCCGATCCTGTTAGTCCTAAGGCTTCACCAAAGAAAAAGACACGACCGCCTACAGGACTATAGAAGTATCCTAAATGACCACCATAAACACCACCTATTGCCCGCATAGTGGATATGCCTTGATTGGTGGAGGAATTTGATGCTGGGTTATCATACACATGATCGCCTGTTAGCATATCGCCACCTGCCTGAACGCCTAAATAAATACCAGCCATGCTTGGTGTGGCAAGGGTTCCTATGAGTAACAGGAATATAAAAATAGATAAGCGTGTGGTCATTTTAAAAATCCTTTCAGCGATAATTGGGCGCTTAATGTCACATCAATGATTCGGCTGGTTAGCAGCTGATACGTATGTCATGACCTTGAACAATCCCCTCTTTACTTGTAATAAGGTGAACCTTAGCCGTCAATAGGAATCAGCATTTTTGGTAAATCAATATGATATCCTTGTGCTCCATCACATTTCAACTGACAGGCAAACAGATAATCAGCTTCGGTTTCAATGCCTTCTGCAATGACTTCAACGTTAAATTCGGTTGCAAAATCGAGTAAAGATAATAAGGTTAAGCGTTCAGAGTGATTATTTTTTGCTGCTGCTAATAAGACACGATCAACTTTTACACGATCAACCTTTAAATCTTTTAGAAAATGCATCGTCGCATAACCTTGGCCATAATCATCAAGGGCTAAGGAAATTCCTAATGTTTGTAGTGCGTCAGCGCCCAGTTGAAAAGCATTAACATCTATAACAGGCAATCGTTCAGTAAGTTCGATGCCAATAAAACTATAAGGAACGCCTGCTTGGTCAAGACGTAGTTTTATTTGATCAACAAAAGCACGTGTAATAACAGGTGGTGGAACGTTGATATAGTAGGGTGAAAAGGAAGGATCTAACTTATGCACATTACGGATAAGCTTTTCAAAAATTTTTAATGTTAATAATTCAATTTGTGGTTGTTGTTCGGCAAAATGAATCCATTCAATGGTTGAGAGGTATCCATTCTCATGATGAGGATCGGGAACACGAATAAGAATTTCAGTTCCCATAGGCGTTGATAGATCAATAGACCATTGCTTTTGCTCAAAAAGACAAAAATGATTGTTTTGTAAAACAAATTGAAAATGTGTATCTTCGGTCATAAAATAATTATTTTTTCCAATCATTGTTGCAGTATTAAGACGAGCTATCTTAACTGAATTGTTTTTTTTAATAGCAATTTAAAAAGAGGATAGCAAGATAAATAGCTAAATATACGAAATTTTTAGCAAATTTAAATCTTTTTTATAGGTCATGCTAAGCTAAAGATTAAATGAGTTCTTTAGTAGGTAAAAGTTTATACCATTCTTTTTTTTCTTTGGTGACACTACTTCCGAGTGAGTCATCTTGCTCTGAAAGCGTATACGACTCATTAAATTCATCTTTATTAAAAACTGAGTATATCCATGGGAGTCCCGTCATAAATCGCTGCTCTTTAACATAATATGGAATGGTGTATAAATTTTCCTTAGGTTCCTGTAGGCAGTTTCTTAGCAACTGTCCTATTGTTATTGATTGCTCTCTTAATCCCATTAACGTACTAAAGTGTGCGTTAAAATGTCCTTCTAAAAGAAGATTATCTGTAGCTTTAGTAAGGGTATTATTCGTTCTGAATTCACGTTTTATGGGTGGAAATACTTTAATAAGACGGGTTAGTTTATTCAAATCGAATGCCCCAAGTATCGCGCCCATTTGACTTGAGGGTAGAGCTGTTCTCGCTTGGTTTAACTGATACAAAATCGGTATATTTCTTACCATTGATCGTTGACCCCACGTCATTTCCGTATCAATAATTATGGGCACTAATTGTTGCCTAGCAAAATCGGGCATAAAAATAATATTACTTGTATGCATATCAATATAATCTGATAAATACCAGAAAAACATAATCTTATATAAGTATTCAATATTTATTGTGTGTGGATCAGAAAATAGACCTACTGCGTAAGTCTTTCCGCCTCCTCTGATGAATGAGTTGTCAAAGCGCCCCCAACCCATTTTATTTTTTATGCCGTAGCAAATCCATTTTTCAGATTCACAATCCCTGCAATAATATGGAATTTAATGCCATAACGTTT
>CANLGW010000087.1 GCA_947490395.1 Alphaproteobacteria bacterium | reverse complement strand
TTTTTTAGTATATCTTGCTTAAAATTTGAAGCGTTTTCCGTAAAAGTTTAGCTCTAATTCCACTTACGCAGTAGGTCTAATGAAGCATAGAATCATTTAAAATACATCATTAATCATAATACAAATTTGACTTACGCAGGAGGTCTAATATCTCTTTGCCTAAAGCAATATGCCCCATTTTGACGTGTTTATAGGCTGCCCAATCACTGTCACCTTCTTGGGTTGCTTCAAGGTGGAGAGCTGCCGCATCGTAAATACAGTGTTGATATTCCTGAACACGCGCCCATGCCTCACAGTTATCGGGATGAATGGTGTAATCTTTCACGAGATCTTTATTGTCAAAACGACTCATATGAAGGGCAAACTTTTTGTAACTCTCAAATTCTTCCTTTGCATAAAAAAGCTGCACATCATCACGGTGACGTGTCATGGCGACATAAAGGCCTTTGGCATCCATGGCTTTAGACGCTGCTACAAGTGTGAAGTCAACCGTTTGCCCTTGAGATTTGTGTGTTGTCAGTGCATATCCATGACTAATATGATTATAATTATGGATGTTAAAATGTGCTGTTGTGTTTTGATCAAGTCTGACAATAATTTCTTCGCCGTTATTAGCGACGCTTTCAATAATTCCAATGGTTCCATTTGTAATGAATCTATTATTGATACGTTGTTTGTATTTATTTAAAAGAACGACTTTCTCTTTGTCATTGTGTAGAAAAACAATTTTATCACCAAGAGCAAATCCCTTTGATTTATTTTTTCCGTATCCTTTGAGTGTGAGTACATCTTCATTAGATAAGGTATGCCCGGGAATGGATGTGGCTCTGAGTCTTTGCCTGATTGGGTCTTCCGACATATCGCCAATAAAGTTTCGTTCGTTAAATTTTAAGCTACACATATCCTCAATTATATCCAATATTTAGTTGGCAACATTTGTTGCTGTTGTATGAGTTAGCTGCAGCGCCAATATTTTTTTCATATCAAAAAGCAAATTACTTTCCGTATGCTTTGTAAAATCAAACTCTCCTTGTAAATTTACATGCTTCCAGGTAAGGATGGATCCATCTTTAATGAGGAACAATATGGTGCTGCGTTCCTTTTCATCAATGCAATTGGCTAACAACTGTGAAAGATAGAGGTAATTCCACAGAACAATGGCATTTTGGATGATTATTTTACAAAGAGTTGATATTTCTTGTTCTTCTTTTCCTGCTTGTTTGAATTCACCATCATTTGCATAAAAAACAGCATTTGAGAATTTATTGGACAGTTCAATTCTGTTGAGTTGTTTTTCAATACGCTGCCGTAACGTAACATCATCGTAATAGGTGAGAATAAATAACGATTTAACTATACGTCCAAATTCTTTAAGCGCTTTATACAGAGGATTATCTTTTGCATATGAACTTAAACGTTTAAAAAGCTGAGAGGCTGTTACTTTCTTTAATTTGATAGTGACTATAAACCGTAAAATATCATCCCAATATTTTTCAATTAATTTTTGATTAATCGTTCGACTTGGCAGAATCTTGTACCCGCGTTTTTTGTAGGTTTCTTCTGAAGAAAAGGCATAAAGCTTTTGTAAATAAATGTTTTTAATCCTTGGTGCAAAGGCAATATCTAAATAAATGTGTTGCTGCAAAAATGGTTTCTGTGTAACCATGCGTATCTGTTGAATGAATAGCACTTTTTACAACGTCATTATTGTGTAATCCATCAATCACATATGCCGCTTCACGTTCAGCCGAACTCATTACTAATTGATGAAAGAGCACTTGTCGTTCATCAATAAATGTGTAAACACTAACTCCTTTATCGCGCCCAAAATACTTAAAGGAATAACTGGCAAGTAAGGATTCAATACCCACATTCACTTTGCGTCCGTCACTTGATGTGTGGATTTTATCTTTATCTTCCAGAAAAGTGGTTGGCAAAGCGAGTTTATAGATCGTTTTCACAAGTGTATTATTAACAGCTATGAGATTGTCATGACTAAAATACCAATTTACTGTATTGAGCAAAGAGTTTTCTTGTACGCCTGTGGATATTTTCGCCATTTTGGGAATACCAATATTACATCCTAAGCCTATAATACCGGCAAAAAAGACAATGGGGAGGGGTTTTCCTTTAACATATTTAATCCCATGATGTTTAAAACATTGAGTGAATTTGGTCAGACGATCTATTTCGGTTAAAACTTTTAAAATGGGGGCATAGCCTACTTGACCGAGGAGCGCCGCGATATATTCTGTTTCCTTTTCATCAAGGGGAGGGGTTATTAAATGAATCTTATCTTTTTCATCAATGGTAAGATATGGATTTCGTCCCTTTATTAAGCGTTGATTGACATAATGATATTTATCATCCAGTTTTTTCTTTAAATCGTCGATCACTGTTTTAAAACAGGAAAATTGCTCAAGGCCGGCCAATTTCAATAACTCATCCTTTTGTTTTTCTCAAATTTCTTTATCGATAAGATAGTCTTGAATCGATAAGTAACGATATGAATACTTAAGATTAAGTTCGCCTGATTTGATGGCATCGGCAATATGAATAAAAAGTAGAATTTTATAAAGAGAAATTTTCAACTCTTTTTTATCATCGGCAACAGCTTCTTTTTCATCGAGAGTTAAAAAATCTAATGGTGCTTTTTTAGTAATATTTCCATCATGTTTTTTAAAGTGTTGAATAGCTTTAATGAGGGATGTGTTTGACGTTTGTTCATTAAAAACCAAAACTTTGATAATCTCATTCACACGATTTTGAAGTTTGATTGATAGCTCTTCCAGAATTTTAAAATAATCTTTGTCTTTAACAATTGCATCCAGTGATTTTTCAAATAAGTCTATTTTCTTTTGTTCAATTTCGCTTTCACGTTGTTGATTTGCTTCAAGTAATGCAATAATTCTTTGCATTTTTTCAGTATCGGTTAAAAGCGGCAATTGTGTAATTTTTGTAATTTCGTCAATGGTACTTTTATAATGACGATTGGTTTTGGTGAGATGACGCACAGCAGCTCTGCGTTCAGTGCGTGTCAGTTGATCTGTCTCCGTAAGTTTATTGAGGGCTGTGTTTTTTATTGATTGCACACTTTTTAATAAAATATCGACAAAGCTATCTTGCCTTAGATAAAACTGATTTTGAAGGAAAGCGGTTAAATGCAAATATGTTCGGTCTTTATTTGGAAATTGTTTGAGTTGAGATAATTTTGCTTTTTTAACCCATGTTGTATAGTAAGTACAATTGTGTTCGCTTAGTTTTAAAGAGTTCATTAACGGTAGAAGACCTTCAAAATAATCATGAACTCGGTGAAATAAACGAACACTGGCTTGAATCGCTTTCGGTTTAAGTGATTGATTTATAAGCTTAAGTTGACCAAGTAAACCTGGGTTCTTTCCGGCTTCAACCGTTAAAAGTTCTTCTAGTTTTTCACGATTCTCCACACTTAAATTCTCTTTTACATGTGATAATAAAGAATGCTCATAAGCAAGATAATGCTGACTAATAAGTGCAACAAGTCGGTTATATGTTGGTACTTCAATATGGCGTTGATAGAGTAATTGTAAGAGTTCGATAAAAATTTGACGTGGTTCTGTAAGACGTTGCATACGAAGGTCAAGTTCTTTTCCTAACCATTCAATGACGTGCTGATCAAACGGTTTATAATCAAATAACTTCAGAATTGATGATTGGTGATCGGCTGGAATTTTCTTTTTATACGTTGTTAAATCGATGTCACCTAATGAAATGCCAAGAAGTTTGGCAGCATGCGCTATATCTTCTTTTCGAAAACGATCGGCAACAAAAAATCGTTTGCAAGCTTTGAAATATGCATATTGAAGTAAAAATCCTACTTTGTTAGTTGACGTTCTTAATTGATTTATTTGTTTTTCAACTTCTCTGGGAAAAGAAAAGCTGATGGTACGCGCTTCGGCCGACAAAAGAGGAGGATATTCAAATTCGTTTTGTTCATGCTCAGCGAGTACCGAAAGGATAGCCATTATTATTTCTTTTCTTGAACACCATTTTTTTTAGGTTTATTTGTTGTTAACGATAAATCACGTGTTGCTTCATGACGATTTGTTTGTGCAATATGCTAATAAAGCATGGTCGTTCCAATGTCACTATGACCTGCATTTTCTTGCGCTACTTTCAGTGGAGCGCCTGACTCTAATAAATAAGTTACATAACTATGTCTTAACCAGTGAGCAGAGGCAGAATTTAGTTTAGATGCTTTACGGGGATGACCTTGTTCAAGTTCTGCTGCACCTAAATGAAATGCCCACTTTAGAATTTGATCAATACGACGCGGCGTGATTGATTCTTTTAAATTTTTCATGGGAATTAATGGTGTTTTTTCTCTAAATTGAGGTTGAGGGGAGGGTAGATCAATACGTATTCTAAAATCGGCTAACGCTGTTAACAGTTCATTGGGAATAGGAACTTCTCTTACTTTTTTACCTTTACCAACCACACGTAAAAACCAATTGTCTTCACGTTGAATAAAATTCCCCATAGTATGGTTCGCTGATTCAGTAATGCGTAAGCCTGTATAAAATAACAAGAGAATAATGTAGTGCGCTCGAAGCACTTGAAACGCTTTAGTGGATGAAGTAATAGGGTATTTCGAAAGTCCTTTTAACGTAGCTTGAATTTCATCTAGCTCTAAATAACGATCAATCTGAAATGACCCCCCAAAACTGGACAGGATTGACGCAAAGTTAAGAGAGATTTTACCTCATGATTTGCTGTCCCCGATGTCCTTGGGTAAGTGTTTTTTATCATTGCTTTTCGTTCGTCACAAGTGGAAATCCTAATAGGATTTCACTTA
>CANLGW010000086.1 GCA_947490395.1 Alphaproteobacteria bacterium | reverse complement strand
AAAGCAAAAAATGAAGAGCAAACAGAGAGGGAAATTTGTGATGTATCGGAGGCTAAAATGGAGTAAGATTACGCAGTAACCTTGGACTCCTTTTTGTGTCAAAAGTAATTGTCACTGGGTGTCAAAGTAATTGTCGTTACACACCGTATCAACAAATGCGTGGTTACTGAATATCTCTCACTAAAAAAAGAATGATGCCGCCTGAGCCGGTTTAATTTCTTGATCCTCTCGTGGCCGGGATGCCAGGTGGGTGCCGTAAATAACATAACCAATGGCTATGACAGGGACAGCCCCCGAGAGTATAAATTGGGCCAAGGGATACGAATGTCATCGAACTCTGCAGCATCAATTATGAATGTAGCATAAAACAAAGCTTTTGGATATTTTTTTTAAGCATGCCTCACTGAGACACATTACAGCCGGCTTTCACATAATCTTGCGAACGCCCTTGTCATGACAATCCAGCTTTGCTGGTGTGAAAAAAAAAACAGGAACTTCCGCAATAACCGCTACTAGATCACCACGTTACCTAAAGGCTCCTCATGATGATAGATGACAGACGATTATTTTTTTGCAAAATCATCAAAAATGGGCATGTCCTTCTTTATCATACAGATACCTACAAACTCACCATATCAATCCACTGCTCTTCGGTGAGAATTGTGAGTGCTAATTCCTGTGCTTGCTTTAACTTCTTTCCTGCATCTGTCCCCACAACAACATAATCTGTCTTTCGGGACACAGTGCTTGCCACATGAGCACCTAATCGTTCAGCTTGTGCTTTGGCTTCTGCACGGCTTAATTTCTCTAGTGTGCCTGTAAAAACAACCGTTTTACCTGCAAATAATGAATCCTCAAAAGCAAGCGTTTCAAGGGGTTCAATCTCGATCTGTTCAACCAACCCATTAATGAGAATACGGTTATCTGAAGACGCAAAAAACTGTATCAACTCATTTGCCATGATGACACCAACGCCTTCTAATGCGCACAAACGATCAAGGGGCGCTGTCATAACAGCATCAATTGTTTTAAAATGTTGCGCCAAAACCCGTGCGGTTACATGCCCTACTTGCGGAATACCTAATGCATAAATAAAACGATCAAGTGTGATATGGTGTCGCTTATTAATCGCATCAAATACATTGCGTGCGGCTTTTACACCCCACCCTTCACGTGCTTCCAACGGTGGTATAACTTGGTGATTACGTTCTTCAATCAAAAATAAATCCAACGGTGTGCGCGCGATGCCCCAGTTAAAGAAACTCTGCAAATGACGCTCCCCAAGCCCTTCAATATCAAAGGCATCACGGCTCACAAAGTGCCGCATACGTTCTACCGCCTGCGCCATGCAGCTAAACCCACCACTACAGCGCCTGGCGACGATACCTGGCGTCTGCACCACAACTGACGTGCATACAGGACATGTTGTTGGAAACACAAAAGATACGGAATCAATAGGACGCTTTGACACAACAACATCAACAACTTGCGGTATGACATCGCCTGCACGCTGTATAATAACCGTATCACCTACACGAATATCTTTACGGCGAATTTCGTCGTCATTGTGAAGGGAGGCACGGCTCACCATTACCCCACCAACAAGAACAGGACGTAAATGTGCCACAGGTGTTAGCACACCCGTTCGACCAACCTGTACATCAATTAAATCAACAACCGTTTCAGCCTGTTCCGCTACAAATTTATGAGCAATAGAATGGCGTGGTGCCCTTCCAACGGTGCCAAGGCGTGCTTGCAGGCTTAAATCATTGACCTTATATACAACCCCATCAATTTCATATGGCAAGCCAGCACGCTCAGACTGAATTACATTATAATGATAAATCATTGTATCCACATCATTACACAGTGCGATGAGCGGACTAACACGAAACCCCCACCGTTTAAGCGAAATCAAAATACTTTCCTGTGTTTGATCAGGACGATTCGACAACGATTCATACCCATAGGCAAAAAAACGTAAAGGACGCTGAGCTGTAATCGACGGATCAAGCAAACGAAGCGAACCTGCTGCTGCATTTCGTGGATTAGCAAACGGTGGCTCCCCTAATTCAATACGTTTTTGATTCAGCACTTCAAAATCGGCTTTTGTCATATAAACTTCACCGCGAATTTCCAAACTTTCTGGAACTGCATCCCCTTGCAAAACAAGCGGCACCTCACGAAGGGTACGCAAATTTGCTGATATATTTTCCCCTTCCTGCCCATCACCGCGCGTTGCGCCTAAAACAAATTGTCCATTTTGATAATGCAAAGTTGCGGACAAACCATCAATTTTGGGCTCTACAATACAGGCTATTTTTTCTTGTTCAGATAGCTTCAGAAAACGCTTAATACGGCTCATAAAATCCTGCACATCATCCTCTGAAAAGGCATTATCAAGCGATAACATGGGCTTGCGATGCTTCACCTTTTCAAATTCAGGCGCAGGCGCAGCCCCTACACGATGCGTTGGGCTATCAATACGACGCAAATCAGGAAATCTACGTTCAATCGCGCGATTTCGTTGGTAAAGAGCGTCATACATACCATCTGTAATTTCAGGTGCAGCTAAATGATAATAACAATGATCATGATAGGCTAACACACGGGAAAGCTGCAATAATTCAACAGCAGCTTGTTCTCTACTTAAAGCATCAACTGGGGTTTCTGAAAGCAAAGCCGTATGCCTATCAGTCATTTCGGACATTGGTACTTGTTGGGGAAGACGAAAATCCATTGCTAAATCATGCCTCTATGCATCTCTATTTTTGTACATTATATCACTGTAGATTAACAAGAATGATTTTGGAAATCACTAAAATTATAGAGCACCTTTAGACAGCATTTAAACGCACACGCCCTCTAAACAAATGATTACATTCGATCACAATTAAGGAAGCAACCATAAACAATAATCCAACTCCCTGGCACCACGTGATATGTTCACCAAGAAAGATCATTCCCAAAGCAATCGTTGTCGCTGGCTCTAAAATCGAAACCAATGACGTCTTAATCGAACCGATCAAATTCACTGCTTTAATAAAAAAGATAATTGGTAAGATTGTGCATAAAATTGAAATCGCTGCAAGTGATAGACCGGCATTCATGGGTGGAAAAACAAAAGCATTATTAAAAACACTATGTGCAGCAAAGAAGGCAGCAGCCCCCAGACATACCCAAGCCGTCAACGTAATCGCTTTAAGCCCTGTCGAACGTGTACAAAAAATATATAACGCATATCCCATTCCACCTAAAATGCCATATACAAAACCAATAAAAACATCACCTTTAATATCAAACTTAAAGTCCGTTAGAAATAACAACGCACTAAAAGCGAGGATCATTCCTATTTTCTGAGGCGTGGGCAACGTTTCTTTCAATATAAAATAATTCATCAATGCCAAAAAAATAGGATATATAAAAAATACAGTCATCGCAATACCTGTACCAATGTACCTTGTGCATTCAAAAAAGAAAAACGAGGAGATAACGTATCCAAAAACAGCAAGGAAAAAACCTGTAATTGCTGTTTGTTTCAACAGAAAAACGGAAGACGGAAACAAAACCGCAAGTAAAACAAACGACGAAAAAAAACGCCAAAAGAGCATAGCTTCATTTGACAACCCTACGTTCGTAATTTGCAAACCAAAAAGCGGAAGACTGCCGTAAAGCACCGCGGAAATAATAGCAAGGGTAAGACCCTTTAATTCTATCGACATTGTTCATAGATATAAAATTTATTGTTGCAAACATACCCTATTCTGCACCAATTTTCAATCTTAATTTATGATCAAACGAATGGTTGCATTTACATAAATCATAAGATGAAATCTTCATTAATATAACCGAATAAAAATACATCAAAATGCGAACTATTATTTACCTTAAAAGAGTCTAAAACACGCAAAAAAACCAACCCAGATAAATGGATTGGTTTTCAAGAAAAATAAATTAAATGCACATTAGAATGTCATAATAAACCGAGATGGCGCGGCCTCAGCACTTGCACCAACAAGACGAGGACCTGTTGTCGCATCTGTTGTGAACTGAGAACCAGCTTCACCCGTAACTTTTCCAGACGTTATTGCGCCTGCACTTCCTTGAGCATAAGTCGTATTTGTTTTTATCACAATATCACCTGTCATATTGTTTGCCGATGTACCTGATGGTGTCTGTGTAATATTACCACCACCTTGCAGAATGAATTTACCAGCTCCACGGTTATTTCCTTGCACGTTAAAGTTAGCAAATGCCGATTCAATGATAGTGTCAACCACCAAATCATAGTCATGTTCCGTTAACGATATACCTGTTACTATTGGTTTAACCATTGTGTTCGTTGTAACACGAACACCTGCATTCACATTCGAACTTAACGCATCCGCATGCCCAACCAAAACAGTACCACCCGCAAGTTCTGTACCATAACTATAACTATTGGCAATTGGTAACACAATGGCGCCATCACCCATTTTCTTCCACCCACCAAGGCCAGACCATGTACCCGTAAATGTAGCTTTACTTGTTTTATCTTTCGCTAAAATAATCGTATATCCGCCTACCCCAAAAACAATTGTGTTTGCAATCGTTACCTCACCCGTTGGGGTACTAATTGTTACACCTGCAAATGTTGTAATAGCGCCTGTACCTGCTGCACCTGCATTACCAAACTGGAACAACCCTGCATTAGACCTACTGCGTAAGTGGAATTAGAGCTAAACTTTTACGGAAAACGCTTCAAATTTTAAGCAAGATATACTAAAAAAGGGTATTCACCGACTAAAATGGATACCCTATGTCTCTAAAATACACGAAAATCAAAAAAAGACCAGT
>CANLGW010000085.1 GCA_947490395.1 Alphaproteobacteria bacterium | reverse complement strand
TATCCTTTTGTTTTAAGGAGTGCCGAAATGAAACCTTCAACAATTTCATAGTCGCCTTTATCTTTCAAAAGGTACTGAATAGCATAATCAAAACTAATCAGTTGCTTGTCGGAGATCATTGGTGTGGTTGTATGTTTGCAGGGCTTGCGATGAGTCTATCATAAAAAAGGGGGAAAATCATCTGAAAGTGTTGTTAAAATTTCATAAGTACTCGGTTTTATTTTTTCTTTTCCTGTGTTGATTTATATAAATCTCAATTGAATGTGTTAGAGATATCAGATACACTTGACTCAAGATCTTTCTATTGTAGACGTTATGTTTCGCGCGCCCAATTTTTGGAATAAAAAGCAGTGGTTTAATTACATCCTCGTTCCTCTTTCGTGGTTGTGGACGCGTATCGGGCGTTGGAATGAAGGGCATATTACGCCTGAACGTGTTTCAGTTCCTGTTATTTGCGTGGGGAACCTTGTTATGGGGGGGGCTGGCAAAACACCTACAGTTATTGCTCTTGTTGATGTTTTGAAAAGAATCGGTTATAACCCGCATATTTTAAGTCGTGGCTATGGCGCGTATATTCGAAATGCTATTCGTGTAAATAGTAGTAAGCATAATTATCTGCAAGTTGGTGATGAGCCATTGTTGTTAGCAGCTGCCGCGCCGACGTGGGCATGCCCTAATCGTGTACAATCGGCGAAAGCTGCCATAAAAGAAGGTGCGACAATCCTTATTATGGATGATGGTTTGCAAAATCCGTCTCTTGAAAAGGATCTTAGTTTTATTGTGGTTGATACAGTGCAAGGCATTGGGAATGGCATGGTGTTTCCAGCCGGACCTTTGCGTGAACCTGTACCATCAGGTGTTGATCGCGCACACGCTATGATTGTTATTGGTAATGATAATCCTTTGTCTGATTATACAGACCGTGAATTTCATGCAAAAATTACCTGTTTAAAACAGCAGCATGGTAAACGTGTTGTTGCTTTTGTTGGTATTGGGTATCCTGAAAAGTTTCGTGTGACATTGATTGAAAATGGTTACTTGTTATGTGATTTTGTGACATTTGCTGATCATCATCCGTATACAATTCCTGATATGATTAAGCTTGTTAAGCTTGCTGAACTTCATCATGCGACACTCATTACGACAGCTAAAGATTGGATTCGTGTGCCAAATGAATATCGCACATCTATTGATTCTTTGCCTGTTGTTTTAAGTTTTGAAGATCCTGAAAAAATCCAGTCTTTTATTACAAAAAGTTTGCAAGATTATGTGGTTGAAATCGAAAAAACTTCTGTTGTAACATCAAGTAATCTTTAGTCATTGCTTTTAAAGCAGCGCTTTTTAAATATGAATGGTGCTTGATTTTCGTTTCATCGCACGTCAAACTAAAATAAAATTCTAAAGCTGTAGGATCTTGAATGAAGGACTCTGGTATTGATGTGTCATCTGAGGATGTCAATGTCGCAACTGAAACAAACGAAATAAGTAATGCGCCAAATGATGGTACGACACGTCGTGATTTTTTAACGTTAACGGCATCGGCTGTTGGTGTTGTTGGTGTGTGTGTTGTTGCTTTGCCATTTATTAAAAGTATGAATCCCGCAGCAGATGTTTTAGCGCAAGCGTCGATTGATGTGCCCTTAAAAGATATTGCTGAAGGTACAGGTAAAGTTGTGATGTGGCGTGGTAAGCCTGTTTTTATCAGGCATCGAACAAAAGATGAAATTCAGCGTGTTCAAAAAATTGCGCTTCGTGAGTTAAAAGATCCACAAACTGATCAAGAACGATTTTCTAAAAATTCCGCCTGGCTTGTTGTTGTTGGTGTGTGTACACATTTAGGGTGCGTGCCGAATGAGCGACGCGGTATGCAGGCAGGCGATGCAAAGGGTGGGTGGCTTTGCGCGTGCCATGGGTCTGTTTATGATGAGTCAGGACGTATTGTAACAGGACCAGCGCCCACAAATTTAGAGGTACCACCCTATCAGTTTATGAATAACGGCGCTGTACTTCGCATTGGTTGATCTCATCGGTTTGCGTTTGTTCATTTTCTTTTTTGACATATGTCCAAACGAAACCAGGCGGGACATTCATCCAAAGGGAAACAACACGCGTTTGGTCAATCGTTGTTGAAAACTCGATCGGTGATTTTGGGCTATATGTCACATGTACAATTTTACCACCTGGCTTTAATACTTTAAATGCTGCATTAATAATGGCAAGGCGTTGATTCTTTTCGAGGTACATGAGTGGAATGGCTGATACAATCGTATCAACAGTCCCAATCCATTCTGTTGGTATGAGTGTATCAAGATATGTCGCATCACCTTCGATGATATAAGGAGAGGGGGTATGTTCGTCATAAAGACCTGGGAGCGTTTCTTTTAAGAATGATGTGAGAGAGCTATCAAGTTCAATCACGGCAAGTTTTTCAGGATGGATGCCTTTTTCGAGTAGTGCACGTGTCAAACGACCTGTTCCAGCGCCAATTTCAACAATGCGTTCATGTGCGTTAATATGCGTGGCTGCTAATGTTGCAAGGCGTACGGAAATGGGGGCAAGTGTACCAAGTCTGCCAGGGTGCTTAATCCATTGTTTGAAAAATAATGAATTTTCTCTTTTTCGTAAACGAAGATTATGCGAATGATTGAAATTAAGTGTCATATAAAGCTTATCTCACAAAAGAAACAATTGCAGATTTTAATATACGCATTATGGAAGCGTTGCATCAACAGATATTAATTTTTTTCCTTTATCTAAACGCCATGATGTTTGAAATGAAATCCGTTCGGCAGGAACAATTGTTTGCTTAGGAAATGCGTATTCCCAGGTGGCTAGCATGCATTTCTTATCCGATTTATCGGTAGGGTCACATGCCCCCCAAGCAAGTAGTCGAATTGGTCTTAAGTTTGATGGGGTTTGATTGGTATTTATAACTTCTCCCATCACAATAATATTCAGTTGTCCATCAGGTAGTTCTTTTGTTTCCCATTGTACATGCTGAACGGTGAGGGGCAGTGTCATTGCTATTGGTTTTTGTGAGTGATTTGGTATAAATTGCTCCCATTTTTTTAAAAATAATTCTTGATAATTATAGAGTATTCCAAAAAATATAATCATTAGGAGGAGGATAAATATCCAGAAACCTTTGGCGGTGTCACGTTTTTTACGTGTGTAAAAATTATTGATATCATGGATACGAAGGGGTGGTGGTGATAAACGGCTGCGCTTTTCGGGAGCAGTGGCTTGCGGAGCCAATACAGGTAAATTTGTGATTTGTGGATGACCACGGCGTAATAAACTGTTATTTTTATTTTCTTGTGTGAACCCAAGAACACGTGGGTCAATAGATGTATCAATATTTTTTGATTGCAAGAAATTTGCAGAGGCATTGTATTGCATTGATGGGTCGTTTGGGAAATCATCAGCTGTCGATGAAACGTATGCGAGTTTGAGCCACCATTGTGTATTACATTGACCGCATTCAAATTTCCATCCCCAGGAATCATAGATCCCGTTAAATTTTGGGGCAGGCATTTTCGCTGGAATGAGCTCGTAAGCGCGCTTGCAATTTGGGCAATTTACATTCACTGACTTAATAAACTTTCAAATATGATAGCGTGTACGTGGATAGATCCTACTATAAGGGTATGCGTCGTCATTGATGAATTGCAAGCCTTCCGTGTATATTTTTCAAAAAATAGAATCAATATTGTGTTTTTTTAACGCGCCCTCTAAACTAGAGGTATTAGTTTTTCTGGTTTTTAAATATAATGAAAATATTGTGTGCATGTCTATTTTTTGTTTGTGCGTTCGCGGTTTTTGCACATGAGCATGCTGTGCCAGAATTACCAAAGATTGAATGGTCATTTGATGGCTTTCGCGGTGTTTTTAAACGTGACCAGTTGCAGCGTGGTTTTCAAGTATATAAGGAAGTATGTGCGGCGTGCCATGGTGTGAAACGTGTTGCTTATCGAAACCTAGCCTCACTTGGTTTTTCGGAGGCGGAAATTAAATCTCTAGCTGCTGTGCGTGAGGTTTTAGATGGGCCTGATGCTGAGGGGAAAATGTTTAATCGTCCTGCGTTGTCTAAAGATTTAATAGGTAGTCCATTTTCTAATGATAATGCAGCGCGCGCAGCAAATAATGGTGCACTTCCCCCTGATCTTTCGCTTATTGTGAAGGCGCGTACTGATGGGGCTAATTATGTACATGCTTTATTAACAGGCTATGAGAAACCGCCGGAGGGCGTGTCGGTTGGTGATGGTCAATATTATAATCGTTATTTTCCAGGCCATCAGCTTGCTATGGCTGAACCTCTTCGAGAAGGTGCTGTTTCTTATAGTGATGGTACAGTCGCCAGTGTAAGCCAGATGGCAAAGGATGTCGTGACATTTTTGGCATGGACGGCTGAGCCTGAAATGGAAGAACGAAAGCAGCTAGGGGTAAAGGTGATTTTGTATCTTTTGCTGATGACAGGTCTTTTTTATGCGACCATGCGCCGTATTTGGAGCCGCGTGAAGTAATGAATATCTTAGTAGTGAATTTTTATGTCAATCTTTTTTGCAACGTTTGATTGCGTGTATAGGTAAATTCGTCACATTTCTTTTGCTTTATTTTTTGTGCATTAAATTTGTTTTTTATAAAAAGTTTAATTTTAACCTTTTATTTACAAAAAACTTCTTATAATAAATTTATTGTTATAAAAAGTGTAGATATATATTGTGACACATGCTTCCTTACTTGAAAAAATCGTTAATATATGTATTCATGAGTATAAAGAAAAAACAGCGTCCTATTCAGCTGAGTTGGAGAGGACACTTACGCTTTTTGTTCGCAAATTTTATGCACATGCTGGTATTGATGCTATTATCGAATCAAACGGTAGTTATAATAGACCTACTGCGTAAGTCTTTCCGCCTCCTCTGATGAATGAGTTGTCAAAGCGCCCCCAACCCATTTTATTTTTTATGCCGTAGCAAATCCATTTTTCAGATTCACAATCCCTGCAATAATATGGAATTTAATGCCATAACGT
>CANLGW010000084.1 GCA_947490395.1 Alphaproteobacteria bacterium | reverse complement strand
ACATCCGTAAAATAACCCTTTTTCTTATTTTCTTTTCGACCTTGATCCTTCATAAAACCATAAAAATGATTCATCGAAAATCATGGGGGGAGGATTTATCCAGCTTTTAACCGAACTGACAAAATTTATTCAGCGGGAACTGCTGATATAGTCGTGAAAACATTGCAGAATACGTATGAATGACCTATATTATTCCAGAGGTACATACGTGTCCATTTTTCATGCAAACTTAAAAACAGATAACCAGCAATGTCAGAAAACCATTCAACAACCGAACGTAATGAACGAACAATAGCCTTAGAAAGCTTTATCGCACGCCAAAATCTAATCGGCGATTTCACGTTATGTGCAAAAGATATGTCGCATCGCCATTACTATCGGTTAACAAGCCTTAATAACTCTTATATTATAATGGACGCCCCTCCCCCCGAAAAACCGGCACAATTTGTAGTTTTATCTGAATTCCTTATTCGTCAAGGACTCCGTGCGCCTAATGTATTGGCATTTGACGAACGAAATGGCTTTGTTTTATTAGAAGATTTTGGAAATATAACCTTTACAACCATCTTGAACACAGGGAACGAGCGTGAATTAGAATTATATAGTATTGCTACACAGGCACTCGAAACATTAAAAGGATGCACGCGTCCATCTTTTATTGAAGACTATTCTGTTGCTAAACTCGTTGCTGAAGTTTCTATTTTTATTGACTGGTATTGGCTTTATGAAAAAGGCAGCAAGGCACCTGCGCTGATTAAGCAATCCTTTTTAGCCTTATGGACAGACTTATTTGAAGAGTTGCCAGAGACGCCAAAAACCCTTATTCTACGCGATTTCCATGTCGATAACATCATGATTGTTGATGAGCCTCTCTCACAACGTACATGCGGAATCCTTGATTTCCAAGATGCACTATGGGGATCCGTTGTCTACGATTTTGTTTCGCTGCTTGAAGATGCCAGGCGCGATGTATCAATGGAAGTCGTCCATAAATGTTCACAACAATTTTTATCTATGTATCCAAAAGAGATGCACCCTGCATTAGAAACAACCGCCAAGATACTAGCCGCAGGACGTCACCTTAAAATAATGGGTGTATTTACACGCTATGCCATCCGTGAAGAAAATTCATCAAAATGTGTTCATTTACCACGTCTTTGGCGCTATCTTGATCAACATTTTAAAGATCCTTTATTTGCGCCCCTCGCTGAATGGTTTCGTATGAATTTTCCAGCCTCAACACAACGTGATTATGCGGCAGCCTAAACGATGACACCTTATAAACAAGCTCTTGTCTTTGCTGCAGGATTAGGAACACGTCTTCGTCCCCTAACAGATACGATTCCAAAACCTTTATTAGCCATTGATACGCATGGTAAAAATTGCCTTGGGCTTGTTTTAGATTATCTACATACTGAAAATTTTGACCGCATCATTGTCAATGCCTTTTATTTATCAGAAGCCATTCAACACTTTATCCATACTCACTATCCTGATGTTATCGTTAGTGTTGAAACAGAACCCCTTGAAACAGGCGGTGGATTTGTATATGCGCTCCCTCATATAAACGAGGCAGAGCCCATTTTAGTTATAAATGGCGATACATATCTTGATGATATGCCATTTAGCGCCGCGCTATTAGCTCATTTTTCAACAAAAACGTGCGATATTATGCTCGGCGTTGCTCCCAAAGAAAAAGGCATTGCCTTCAGTGGAGCAGGCGATTACGATTTTGCAGCTGTCGATGATAAACACTTAATAATTAAACGATTAAGCTATCGGCCAAACGGTAAATCTGCGCCTTACACCTTTATTGGATCACGCGTCACAACAGCGCCCTATATGCGAACCTGCGCCCAAATATTCGGCAAACGCTTTTCATTCAAAGAATGCTTTGATCACGCAGAAGCATCTCATCGCCTCTATGGGTGCCTGTACACAACAAATTGGTGTGATCTTTCAACGACTCATACGCTCGAGGCTTTGCGCAAATACAATCAAATTCAAGAGGTTGCAACATGCTACACCGTACGATAAAGCTCGTCTATTTAGTAGCTGACGCACGTTACTTCTGCACGCATCGACTTCCCCTTGCAGTTGAGGCCAAATCACACGGATTTGATGTGCATGTTATATGTCCCAGTGATCACACACCTCACACCACCCCTTCACATAGTCAACAAAATGAATCAATCAATGCCATTTTAAAGGCAGGTATTACCCTGCACAACCTACCCTTTAATCGACGCAGTCTTAACCCATTAATGGCACTTTGCACAATCTATAAAATTGCCTGTTTGTATCGCTGCATCAAACCCGACATTGCACACCATGTTGCAATTAAGCCTGTCCTATTTGGCACGATTGCAGCCCGTTTTTCAGATGTTCCTCACATTATTAATGCGGTCGCAGGTTTAGGGCATGTTTTTGCTTCAAAATCGTGGCTTTTGCGCCCCCTACGCTT
Organism: Alphaproteobacteria bacterium; assembly: GCA_947490395.1. Taxonomy (GTDB): domain Bacteria; phylum Pseudomonadota; class Alphaproteobacteria; order Paracaedibacterales; family CAIOTO01; genus CAIOTO01. The sequence goes on along the minus strand of CANLGW010000084.1, from coordinate 2,718 downwards.
AATGATGCGTTTTCTCCTTCGATCGCAGCGCGTTACAACCATTGTGCAAAACCCAGAAGACCAAGTTGAACTTGAAGCGCTAACACGCAAACCTATTCACCTTATTTTAGGTGCGGGTGTCGATACAGCGCTTTTCTCTCCAATCAAACAAAAGATGCCTTCAGAAACAGAAGCACTTGTTATTACCCATGCATCCCGCCTTCTCTGGTCAAAAGGTGTTGGCGAACTAGTTGAGGCTACAAAAATACTGCGTAATCAGGGATATGCTATTAAAACACAAATTGTTGGCATGCCAGATGATCAAAACCCAGATACAATTCCAACCTCAACCCTACAAGCCTGGCATGATGAAGGAATTATTTCATGGCTTGGTTATCAACAAAATATGGCACCTATTTACCAAAACACAGATATCGCTGTACTCGCGAGTTATTATCGTGAAGGCATTCCAAAAACATTAATTGAAGCGGCTTCCGTTGGTTTGCCTATCGTAACGACCGATATGCCTGGATGCCGTATTATTGTTAATCATCAGAAAAATGGCATCCTCATTCCGCCACGTAATACAACCGCTCTGACAGATGCACTTAAAATACTTATAATACAGGCGGATCTAAGACATCTCTATGGGAAAAAAGGACGTGACCGCGTTATAGAAGAATTTTCATCACAGATTATTTACAAAAAAACAATTGCTGTTTATGAGCGTGTGATGACCACAGAATCTATACAGATGACCTCTAAACCCTAATTAATTAAATTCTATATAGTTCAACCCTTCGTCATCACGAATTTGCGTAACACATGTGGTGATCCAGTGGCTATTGATGTAGGAATATTTGTTTTTCTGGATGGCCACACCAGCTTACGCTGGTTCGCCATGACGCACGTGCTGTCATTGGGATCTGATGTTTGAATGTTTCTTTATCGTTTTAATTCCGAATTGGAGTTCTAAGTATCCATTATTCATGCGCTAAGTTTCCAAATTTTGTCAACGCACCATCAAAAAATAAGCGAACCGTACCGATTGGCCCATGACGTTGTTTCGCAATAATAATTTCTGCTTTATTGTGCATACCAGCCATACGTTCACACCATTCAGCATGCTTATCGGTACCTTCTGTTGGCTCCTTCCGTGATTCATAATATTCCTCACGATACACAAACATTACAACGTCAGCATCTTGCTCAATCGAGCCTGATTCACGCAAATCTGATAATTGTGGACGCTTATCATCACGTTGCTCAACCGCACGCGAAAGCTGCGACAAGGCAACAACAGGTACATTTAATTCTTTAGCCAGCGCTTTTAACGAACGGGTAATTTCTGAAATTTCCTGAACACGCCCACTGTCCCCTCCACCGTTTTTACCGTTACCTGACAAAAGCTGCAAATAATCAATTACGATCATGCCAATACCATGCTGTCGTTGCAAACGCCGCGCACGATTTCGAACAGCCGTTGATGTAAGGGCAGGTGTATCATCAATAAAAAGCGGCACTTCGCTAAGACGCCTACTCACATCAACCAAGCGCGGAAAATCATCGGCTCTGATTGCACCGCGTCGAATAAGATCAGATGACACTCCTGATTCACTCGATAAAATACGATTTGCCAATTGCTCAGCTGACATTTCGAGCGAGAAAAAAAGAACAGGCGCGCCATCACGATTTTTTTCCGCATAAATTTTTGCTGCATTAAAAGCTAAATTTGTGGCAAGCGCTGTTTTCCCCATTGATGGTCTACCCGCCAAAATTAAAAGATCAGATGGATGCAAACCACCCAACCATTTATCCATATCCGTAAAACCAGTCGTCACACCGACAACATGACTATCACGTTTGTATGCCATTTCAGCCGTCGAGATTGCCTCCGTCAACGCCTTACCAAACGACACAGCACCCGATGTTGAATGCCCAAGTGTTGCGAGTTGATACAACCGCCGTTCGGCATCTTCAATCACATCATTCGCTAGACGTTCACCATCCAATTTCCGCGCATCAACAACTGTTTCATGCCCTATCGAAATAAGCTGACGTCGCATATACATATCATAAATCAGACGACCATAGTCTGCCACACTGACAAGCGAATAAACCGAATCCGACAAATCAACCAAATATTGGTAACCACCCAATTCATTAAATTCAGCATCATGTCCCAGAACATCTTTTAAAGTAACAGGGTCAGCAATGCGACCACGTTCGAGTGAATGTGCAATCGATTGAAAAATAAGACTATGAACTTTTTGAGAAAAATGCTCCGCACGTAAAAAGTCAGAAATTTGTTCAAACGTGCTGTTATTTAAAATAAGAGCACCCAATAGCGCTTGCTCGGCTTCAATATTATAAGGGGCTGACTCAATCTCAGGCGTATCTTTATTTTTATTGCGCCCTTGCGATAACGGTACAACGGCTGTACTTACGTCCATATAATCAGTCTTCCTCCCATTTAATAGCAGGCTATACACATCTAATAGAGATATAGCAGATTTAATGGAACTATATCAGATTTAATAGAGAAGAGAAAGCAATTGATTTTGAATAAATTATACAATATATAAATAAGATTTGGCTCTTATGCAAATTGAGTGGGTAGATGTGGATTATGTCTCATTAAATTCAACTTTCCAGTGAGCAAATAAGCCATCACTTTAAAATGCTTTTTGCCATAACCACGTGCTTTTCGTTTAGCCGCTTGAACGATCGAGTTAAGAC
>CANLGW010000083.1 GCA_947490395.1 Alphaproteobacteria bacterium | reverse complement strand
ACGTTATGGCATTAAATTCCATATTATTGCAGGGATTGTGAATCTGAAAAATGGATTTGCTACGGCATAAAAAATAAAATGGGTTGGGGGCGCTTTGACAACTCATTCATCAGAGGAGGCGGAAAGACTTACGCAGTAGGTCTATTAATGAAGTAAGAGCTGATTTATGGCTTCCACTTTTATCAACTGTTACTTTCTCTGGTGTCCTATGTTGTTTAAAGACCTTAGTAAAAAAGGCTTTTGCAGTAATCGCATCGTGTTTAGCGCGTAAGAGAAAAGCAATTGTTTGACTTATTAACAGCACGATAGAGATAAACTCATTTTCCATTCAGTTTGAGGTACATCTCGTCCATTCGCCAACTCCCGTTAACTGGTTTCTTGCTGCGAGCACGTACCTTTTTATCAATCAGTTTTGTAAAGCGTTTAGCCCAGTGTTACAATGTTGAGAGATCAATGCTTTAAAATTTGTGGGTAATTAAAAGCTTGCTCATACGCTGACTTTATGTTCTCGTTTTCTTGTTAATATGAATTTATGATTGAATACTTTCATAAATCTCAACTTTAATTCTCTCGTAATTTAGGTTTATTTTTGTAAAGGAGCATAAATTTGGTTAAGAACGTGGCTTGTGTTAGAAATAAGTGCACCATAAAAAATCATAATAGTAGTCTATTATCTGGATGAAGAAAGAATAACACGAGAGGGTGCTAGAGCACTTTTGTATGCGTTAGGCTGCTTAATACTAGAACTATAATTATCTATTATCTATTATTTATTAGATTAACTGGCTTATTAAATAAGGTAATATATGTATGATCTTAGTTATAACAACGGATATTACAGAGCTAAAGGACGTCGTAATGTGGGTTAATATAGGAGCCGCACTGAAACCATCAAACAGCCAAGAGGTTATTACAGTAGACTCTCTGGATCGCATCAAAGACCTAAAGCCCGATGAACCGTTGTCTATTGTGGGGCACGGGGGCAAGTATGAGAAGGGATTAGAGGTGAACGATGGGGCAAATGGTCAGATTTCAACCATTTGGGGTATTTCTAACCCTTATGCTGACGGCAAAAGTGTGAAGGATAATTTCGAGAAGACGTTGGTTGATTACTTGCCGAAAGATTATGTAGGAAACATTAGATTGATGGCGTGTGAAGGGCGTGTAGCATATACGCCGTTTGTTCTTGAATTAACAAAACAAGAGAAAAAGGCTAAATGCGCTGTAAGAGAATGGTGTCAGGGTGCTGCATACAGTCATCCTGACATAAATATTAATCAATCTATGGACAAAATGAAATATACACTGAATGAAGATGAAGAGAACAAACTAAAAGAGCTTGACGATGCTGTTGTCAATGATGCACAATCGCTAACGCTGATTGAAGGAAAGAGAACTGCACTCAAAAGCATAGCTAAATCTAGTATTATGACGGAGGATGAGAAAAAAAAAGAGACTCAGGTTGTGATAAAGGATCTGTCAAATCAAATATGTACATCTACAAGTGGGACGTATAAAAAAATTGAAAACCTGTTAAAGGCAACGCAGGATGATCCTGCAGGTTCTGTCGCATCTGTTGAAGTCAAATAAATTATCTATTATCCTTGGCAGAAATTGTGAGTAATGTATGGATGAAGTTTCCGTTGATCTTGCTAGTATTTATTAGACACAACGAAACCGAAGAAAATAAGCTTTATAAGGAACGGACTCAGTTTCTTACATCAAAACGCTAGCGTTTATAAAGGTTGGCAGTATTTTAGCAATCCTCTGTTTTCTTACGATTTTGCATTAATTTTCTCAACAGTTCTAAACATTTAATTTTAATAAATTGAACTATTAGGTTTGTAGGTATAACTTACAATTTGCATCATCTATCTTTTTCGGGCGTCCATAAGTCTAATTTTTCATGAAAAAATGAGATATTATGATGTATAGCCTCGTTAAATATCGTTAATTGTTCCATCATCTTAGGTATGCTCGTTGCAAAAACATCCGTTGTTGTTATGTAACGACAAACTTCTCCATACGCGCGTTCCACACATGTATGTGCTTGTGCAAGAGAGCCTTCTTTTAGCGTATATAATGCCGTATTTACTCTAGATTCAATAGGTCTATCTCGCAAGCAGTAACGCATCGTGCGATGTGACCCTACATAATTATAAATGCCATTACCAATGAGAAACCCTCCAAAATGATCTTCATTTACCTTAAATATTAATTCATCTGACACGCGGAAATCAATTACCTTTAAAGATGGTGGCTGATCAGCTTGTGTAAAAAATCCAAAATTATCGGGATTATTTAATAAATCATGAAGACGTAAAATACGCGATAAAAGATCAAGAGCAGATATTTGAAGCATAAAATTCTGAGTTAGAGTATCACTCTGCGCACTTGTTTCAATAGCTATATAATCATTTTTTCTTGGATCTTCATCAACACTATCTAACAGGCTCCATAGTGTTCTTCCTAATACATCATCGCCTCTTTGGTATTGTCCCCCAGTTGCCCGTGAAAAAACATTAAAAGAGCCATTATATCCTGCATCCAATGTGGCAATATAAACATCTTCGATACTTCTCTGTAAAAAATGAGTTTCACAACCAAATCCCGCATATTCAAGCACTTTATAAACCAATAGTTCTTTTGGATCGACAACTTTGGCATTGGTACTTCGAGAAGAAAGACGACCAGCGGAATGTGTTTTTACATGATATTTTTTTGTCTCTCCAGTTGTGAGGAGGACATTCGCCTTTGCACCGAGTTGAACGCCTATACTTTTAACATCACATTCAACACGCGCACCTGGAAAATATGATGTAAAATATTTGATGGTTACACTATCAAGACGATCTGAGTGTACGGTGTCCATCTCCCTCTTTATCATGGAAGATTCACCATATAAACGATAAAAATCAGGATTCACATGTGATCTAATTTTGTCCATTTTAGAAAGGATACGATTAATATTAAGTCTTTTAGTGGGGTCGTCAAATGCACGAGAATCATCACTCAGCATTTCCCAATCAACACCCCATTGGTCAATGATACTTTCTCCAAGGACATCTACAAATCGATCGCGTGACAACTCTTCCTTCTGTCTTTGAGCCATAACCTTTCCGGGTGTTATTTCAATTAGAGCTTTGTTAGAAAGATGAGGAGCTTCTCCCTCGTGCTTTATTTCTGAAGCAAAAACCCCACAGTGTGAGTTCATCAAAATTACACACACAAAGATTGTCCAATAATATTTCATTTTTCGTACTCTAAAACCCTAATATTTAAATACATATAACATATATTATATATAATAACATCTGTTTAAAAATACACATTAATTCTCATCAAACATTCTTAGTTTGATTAAATATTTTGAGGGTCGATGTCTAAATCCGACATTTTTTACAGATACCCCGTATGACGTAATAACCGTTACAAATCATCATCAAAAAAATTATTTTACCAATTTTTTAATTTAACAACCATATATTCGTTTTTATATAGTTTCACATATTTCCCATAAACGCTTTTGTTCTTGATTTAATCTGAATGAAATAAGACGTTGCAAGGTTGAATAAGCGGGAAGGGCGATATTCTGTTGAAACAAATGATGAAGGAGAGCTTTTTCCTCTGGTGTAAAAAGTGTAAGATAATGATGCGTGGGAATGACTGTTTTTTCAGTTGTCATTTATGGCCTCATATGCGATAGTACATCTAATAATACTTGTAATTCATATTACAAGGTCTGATTTTTACCATAGTGAAAAATAGGTTTTATGTCATCTCATAACATTATTCCACGGCCTTTATTTGATACGCTTGAACCCTTGTGTGCGCTCTACAAACGCACTCAAGTTGAGAATCAGGAAAAGATTCTTCAAGATTGGTTGCAGATCTGTTTGTCTGATTCAGTCAATCAATTACCACAAGGTGCTGTGCAAGAATATGGACATGCAATACGTTTTTTGTATAGTTATCGTGGCAGTTTTGAAACCTTTAATGCGTATCGTCGCGAGATTGATCGCCTTTTGCAATGGTGCTGGTTTATTGAACAAAAATCCATTTTAGCGCTCAAACGCCTGGATATTGAGCATTTTATTGAATTTTGCCAGAAACCACCCAAACGCTGGATTGGCTTTAAAATGGTAAGCCGTTTTATTACTAAAGATGGCGAGACAAAACCCAATCCCGAATGGCGCCCATTTATTGCCAAAATCTCTAAAAAGGCTTTTTCTGATGGTGAACGTCCAACAAAAGCCTCTTTTGAACTTTCCCAGCAAGGACTCAAGCAAATCTTTGCTATTTTAGGTTCTTTTTACAATGCCTTGATTCAAGACGAAGTGACGGAAGTGAATCCAGTGGTGCAAATCCGTCAGAAAAGTAAATTTATTCAAAAAACGTCCACCGTTCCTGTGATTCGCCGTTTATCTGAAAAACAATGGCAGATGGTGCTCCTAACAACCAAAGAACTAGCAGAACAAAATCCAACACGTCATAAACGTACGCTCTTTATGTTACAAATGCTCTACAGTATGTATCTGCGGATTTCTGAACTTGCCGCAAGCAAACGTTGGTCACCCAAAATGTCGGATTTCTTTCGGGATAATAATGACGATTGGTGGTTTCGTACGGTTGGCAAAGGTAACAAGATGCGTCAGATTGCTGTCAGTAATGAAATGCTGGAAGCACTTAAACAATACCGTGAATATCTAGGTTACTCTCCCCTTCCGGCACCTGATGACCAAGAGCCTCTTATTCAAAAAGGAAAAGGCCCCGTTCAAGGCACACGTATTATTAATAGGGTAATTCAAACATGTTTTGATGCGGCGGTTGAGAAATTACGGAATGATGATGAACATGAAGAAGCGGAAATGCTACGTTCAGCAACCGTGCATTGGTTGCGACATACTGGCATATCGGAAGATGTCAAACATAGACCAAAAGAACATGTACGTGATGATGCTGGACACAGTTCAAGCGCCATTACAGACCGCTATATTGATGTGGAGCTTAAAGAACGCGCTAATACAGCACGTGATAAGACGTGGGGGTGAGAAAGTAGGAAAACACAAAATTAGTTGTCTTATAAAAAAGTAAATTTCTTAACATGAATTGAATGTACTTCATCTTGATAAGGGCTCTTATGCAAAACGAGTGGGTAAGTAACTCAAGCAAGTTAGCTATGAATGCTGTATAATTCTCCTTAAAAGAAGGAGTTTATCATGCACATCGAACAGTTATTCAGCCAAGCCTTAGGCATTATAGATCCATGGAAGATTGAATCT
>CANLGW010000082.1 GCA_947490395.1 Alphaproteobacteria bacterium | reverse complement strand
CTAAAAAAGCAAAAAATGAAGAGCAAACAGAGAGGGAAATTTGTGATGTATCGGAGGCTAAAATGGAGTAAGATTACGCAGTAACCTTGGACTCCTTTTTGTGTCAAAAGTAATTGTCACTGGGTGTCAAAGTAATTGTCGTTACACACAAGGTCATGTTCGTCAATTCCTTCCCCTGTATCGTTAAAAATTAAGCAGTTGGTTTGGCTACTTATTTCAGATGTAATTTCAATAATGGCTTCTTTTTTAGAGTGAATGTAATACAAACTGTTTTTCATGAGATTATGAACTACATGCTTAAAGAGCATACGATTTCCCAAGAACGTAAAGTTATCGTTGAGTGTTAATATTATTCTTTTTTTCTCACCCTCAGATAAAGTGAGTTCTGATATAGCTTTTCTGACTTCGTCAGTTATGGATAAAACTTCGAGTTCGACATCATTATTTTCTTGTTTTAATGTTACGAGCATATCATCAACAAGCCATTTGGTGTCTTTTATCGTTGAATCAAGTTTTGGTATGAACTTATCCAGATTATTTGTATTTAAGTTCTCTCCACTGTTTTTTATAATATTACGTGTTACAACAGAAAGGTTAGCGAGAGATGATTTAATTTCGTGCGATAGTATGCCTACCATATTCGTTGCTGTATTCAGTTTAATATCGGTTATGCTTTCTTTTCGCCTGCCAAACGTAAATGATATGGCACATGAGAACGCGATAATATATATCCCATTATAAAGTGTTTCAAAATCAACTACATGGGCTTTGTAACCGATGAGTACGGTATAAGCTAATACGCCACATAACGTGCCGACGAGAGAAAGAACAAGAAAACTTACCCAGTCTACCAACATGGAGAGCAAAAAAATGGACAGTGCAATATTAATGAACCAAAATTTACTATCGACATTGTTAATAACCATAAACGTTGTAAAAAAGGGGAGGGTTAAAAATAAGGAGAAATACCAATACAGAGAAAAATATTTAAGAGCCTTTTTAGGCCAATAATCTTTTAATAACAATAATACGCAGACAATACCTGATATGAAGCGCAGGGTTATGATAATGTTGACGTTGTTTATCTTTTCATATCCCCACATAAAATAGGGCACAATATAATTAAAGCAGCAGAAAACGCCATAGGTACGAAAATTTGCATCGCTCTTTTCAAAGCGTTTGTTTAATAACGTCATTAGGTTATTGATCAAAGAGAATTTCTTTGGTGTGTCGTTTTTCTCTTTTTTCCTTTTTAAGGTATGTATAAGTGAAAAATTAGTGCGTGAAGGATCAGCCTCCTTTTTTTTATAATTATAAATGAGCATGACACACAATGTGAAAAGGCTTGATGAAAGCGTAACCATGGATACGGTATAGCCAAGGAGATAATACGCTGAAAAAGAAACACCTGTAATGACGGTACAATACCAAAACAAGTTCTTAAATTTTTTAACACGCATGATTCCGATCATAATTGGAATACCAATCATAAGTCCCCAAATGAGTTCTAAATCCATAATGGATCGGATAATATTTAATTTCAGCAATGCAATCGAAATGGCAAGCATGCCACTTAAGAATGAGGTCAATTTCATTAATCTGACTTCATTTGCTTTTGGAAACCGTTTCATAAGAAAATTATGAGAAAGAAGAATTCCTGCAGTGTTAATGTTCGAATCAGCGGTCGACATAATGACAGCAAAGATGCCTGAAATTGTTAATCCCTTAATGACCGTTGGTAATACATTAATGATCGACATATTGAGCACTTTATCAGGCGGAGAGTCTGGATAGAGGACAAGTGCCGATAAGGCTATAAATGCTAAGATAATAACCAGTGGAATTTTTAAAAAGCCATACGTATACATAATGCGTTTGATGTATGAAGGGCTTTTTGCCATGAGATAACGTTGAACGAGCGTTGGATTTAAGTGATGCATAGGAAGGGATAATGCCACAAAGAGAATAAGATATGTCCAGAACTCTTTGTTGTCAAAAATCAGTAGTTTACTGGGGTCTACCTTTTGGCTAATTTCAATAAGACCACCTGCCTCATTGACAAGGATACTGGCGAGCAAAGGAAAGACCACAATAAGCAAGCAAAATTGTATGATATCGGTAATGACAACAGAGCGTATGCCACCAACGCAGGAATAAAATACGGTGACTAAGCCACCAAGCAACACACTCATTTCATAATTTACATTACCGAGCGCATGAAAGATGTGTCCGAAGGCTGTAATCTGGATGCCGACAATCCCTGTGCAATACAGAAAGCCAATTATGGCGGCGATATTGGATGCTTTTTCACCATAAAAATAACCGATAATATCCCCGACAGAAATCATATTTTTAAATCGCTCGTCAAATTTCAATGCGAGAAATTTTGCAAAAATAAAGCTGCCGACCACATAACCTAAGCTTGGAATCATAAAGATAAGGCCAACTTTGTAAATTTCAGAGACGGTGCCTAAGGTTGAGCCTGCACCAATAATGGTGGCAAGTGATGTGAGGAGAAGCGCATGGTAGTTTGTTTCTTTTTTAGCAATGGCATAATCCGCTGCCCCATCAATTTTCTTGCTATATTTAATACCGAGCAGGACAGTGATTGCGAGATAGATAAAGATGATGGTAATATCCAAAACGGATAAATTACTCATCGTGAAAAGGTTCGTGTTCATTTGAAATATGTTCCCTTAAGAAATAAAAATTATTTTTATAACAACGAAATAATATTACCTGATGTCAATGTAGAGAGTTCTGAAGAGAACAACCAGATACTACATTATGTAACAGCAAATAGGAATATTGATCATCATGGTTCCACTAAGAAATTCAAAGAAACGTTCTTAAAGGATGCAAACGCATTAAAGTCTGATGCGGAAATTCTAACGTATGCCCTTGGTTGTATTGATCCTACCTTAAATGGACTCATCACAGAATTTGGTGTGTGTACAGGGAAAACGATCAATATTATTGCCGCGCTTAATCCTTTTTCAATGATCGTCGGTTTTGATTCCTTTGAAGGAATTCAGGAAGATTGGCGGGTAGGAGCGCCTAAATATACGTTTAAAATAAAGAATGGGGAATTACCACCACTCCTTGCCAATGTTGATATTTATAAAGGCTATTTTGAAGATACACTCCCCATATTCGTTGAGGATTCCAATGGGATACCCATTTCGTTTATCCACGTTGATTGTGATTTGTATTCATCCACGAAAACAATTTTTTCTATGCTCAAAGATCAAATCGTGCCAGGCACCATTATCCTCTTTGATGAGTATTTTAATTATGACGGATGGGAGCAGCATGAGCACAAAGCTTTCCGCGAATTTATTGAGAAAACCAATCTAAATTTTACGTATCTCGCGTATAACCAGTACCATGAACAGGTACTTGTGCGGATAAACGCCTAATTTGCTTATGAAAAAGACGCATAATTCCTTTTAAAACGGATGGTTCTTATGGTAGACATCAAATAGATTCAATAAACATGTATACAATTTATTATATGCACCCTTTTCAAACGCACCCTCTTTCTTTCCTGACAACATTTTCGGTCATGCTTCACGAATTGTTAGAGAATACAAAAATACAATATAACAATATGCTTGAGGCCAAGACAAAGCCGCATGTCCTTGATGACCGACTCATTGAACGGCTCACAAAGGTATATTCCGAACAACAAGAGCAAGAAGGCTTTTGGATGCACCAACTTGACGAGTGGCAAAAGCAAACGTTGAATGATAATCAACGAAAAAAAATTCACGATCTCATTGAGCCCGCACGGCGCATTAACGCTCTCAATCAACAGATGCTCGATTTGATTGATGAATTGGCACCGCATACATTGACCAAGCTGCTTCAGAAAGATCCACTTGAATCCGGATTGGATTTTTTAAGTCGCGCCGATTTTGATGTTGAGACTGTGGAAAAAGACATGCACGAAACATCCGAACGAATGAAATACATGCGGGATGAGTACGTGAAAACACGCGCCTTATTGGGTACGTATATTCCAAGGCTTTTACCACAACTTCCGCGTGGTGCTCTCGAGGCGTCGGCTCAGAAATTGAAATTGTATGAAAATGGTAAAGTTCTGGCGCAAAGTATGCACGAAGTGTTTGTACATCTTGATTATTGTCTTTTCCATTCCATTAAAAATGGTAAAAATCTCGTAGAACAACATCTTGAAACACATATTACAACGCTTTCGAATGAAGAAAAGTCTGTGTATGGAATTCTAAAGAATGCTTTTTTTGCAGTGCTTCGTATTGATTCAGTCTTGATTGAAGGAGGTATTGCTGCCTTTGATCTTATTAGAGAAGAATACTACATTTTGTTTGATGAAAGTTTGGCACGAACAGCGCAGCCTGGTATGTTGTTGGTATGTCATCTCGTAAAACAGTCAGATTTTGTTCTAACAACCGGCGCATCCATTCCCCTTTCACAGAGACACGAAACGCGTGAAAAAGTTTTAAATAACCTTAAAACGTTTTTTGTATTACACCCTACCAAAGATCAACGTACGATTACCAAGCTTGCAACCGAGATCTTTAAAATGTGTATATGGGATGATGCGGTTTTAGCAACGAAACCACATATGACATGAAACAACGTATTTAAGGAATTTAGAGTAGCGCCTTGAAACTGATCGGCATTGTGTTTTATTAAAACCTAAATACAATGCTATTGTAACAATAATTTATAGAAAAAAACAAAAAATGAACAATTCGCATGTTTTACTGATAAGACAGTTTTGTGTGTTATTGACACTATGACAGGAAAATGTTGTTACTTAAGAAGTGTAAAAATATTATAATGCCAGCTGTAAAAAATATATTTAGAAAAGGATAATAAAGCAAAATGAGAGAAGAAATGATTTTAGAACGCTTAAAAAACAGTGCGATAGATAATAAAAAATTCGTTGTGTTTTATGCAAGTATAGGTATTTTAATATTATTAATGTTTAACTATACTATTTTGTTCAAAATTGCAGCACATTTAAACATGTATCAAGGGACTCCTCTTGTTGTTTATGTTGAAGAAGAATTGGCTTCTCCTGGTTTTGGCAACAGAGAAGAATGGAAAAGCACTGTAAACTTCGAAAGTAAAGAGGCGCGAGACTTAAAATTAGTCCGCGTGGATAATATTTATCAGTTATGGTATATGCCTACGCAATTTAAACAATAGACCTACTGCGTAAGTGGAATTAGAGCTAAACTTTTACGGAAAACGCTTCAAATTTTAAGCAAGATATACTAAAAAAGGGTATTCACCGACTAAAATGGATACCCTATGTCTCTAAAATACACGAAAATCAAAAAAAGA
>CANLGW010000081.1 GCA_947490395.1 Alphaproteobacteria bacterium | reverse complement strand
TGGTCTTTTTTTGATTTTCGTGTATTTTAGAGACATAGGGTATCCATTTTAGTCGGTGAATACCCTTTTTTAGTATATCTTGCTTAAAATTTGAAGCGTTTTCCGTAAAAGTTTAGCTCTAATTCCACTTACGCAGTAGGTCTAATAATCAAATAAATTTTAACCATGATTAGAAAATACAATATAAAAACAATCTTTACATTATCTCTCTATTTAAAAACACGCATATAAATACAAAGATAATAAAATTATAGATATATATTAATAATTTTTACTTAAAAATAATAATTTATTGTTTGGAAATTATCTTCACACTATTTTATATATGGTTCACAAATCAAAGGCAATTTAATAAATTCATAAATTGATGCACTTGCTAATGCAACATATAAAATCTAAATCAACGACTCTCCCCTCTCCTTTCACTCGTCGTTGTATTCTCAAATAGTTACCAAATCAACACCAACCAGAACAGGCACTCCACATTTTTATAAGCTTCATTTGAATAAGCGCATTCTCTCTTATTTACGACATCAATCCGCCGCCGCGGAACATACTCCACACACACAAGACGTGAGTATCAAACAAACTGCTTTGGTTACTCCAAAAAACACATAGAAAAGAACCCCATTCCACAACATAACAACAAATGAGGATGTTCTTATTTATATTGGTTTTACTACAGACAATTTCGTATAGTGCTTTCTGTTAGTACAGCAAAGAAACGTCACACTAAAAACATGTTCCCTAACCACGAATAGAATCCGCGGCGGCGGATAATAGGCAGGAACCAGCGCAAGCTCGCCATCAAAACGCCTCTCTATCCTCACAAGCACATTTAGCAACACGTATGAACGCACACTCCATAAACATTGGAGAACTATGCGACAAATCAACAATCACCTTATCAGCACAGTAAAATAGTTGTACCTTAAATTTAAAAGGGCACACATTAGACACTTACACGCAAATATAAACAATATATAGACCGAAAGGCTTTACATCTCTTAAAAGCAAAGATTCTCAACCAGATCCGCCGCCGCGGAACTAGCACAAAAAATAAAATCAGTCAAAAACCAGTGTTAGACTAATTGCTGACAACAAACAGCATTCTGACAAAAGGGAAGGGGGCTATAACTAATAAAAATGCAAATCAGATTCAATCAGAAAAGAAAGCTGTAAATTGCGTTCCAAGCATACATTACGAGTAACTATAGATTCCGTTGATTAAAACTAAAATGATCCGCGGCGGCGGATCACAAAAAAGAAAATATATCAACCTCACTACATATTTAACTAGAACAACATTTAGCAGTTATAATGACACAGACGCCCTCCTTTAAAAGAAATTATCCGCTTATACTTCATTAAGTAAAAAAGCAAAAAAGGGGAGGGGGGAAATAAACCACAATATAGTTTAATATAATTTGTATTAAATTAAATCTTTTCACAGAGAGAAAGGAGTAAATGCTTTAGTTTTACTTTCTGCTCATCAGATAAGTCTCTAACGCCCGAAGACTGGGCACTAAACGTACCATCAATCAGTGAAATCCTTAAAACTGATGTTTTTTTTATTTCAGTCAATGTACTTTCTTCAAATTGACTTATAAAATCTTTAGGATTTTCCATTTTAGACAATTTTCTTAATAAATCACGGCCAGTAACATTCTTCTCAATCAAATAAACTTTTAAATCATCTGGAAGATGCGAAAAACGAACACATTCAGATATAATTTTATTTGATATACCCAATTTCTTAGCAAGATCCTGTTGATTTAAATCTTTTCTATCGTTTAATATTTTAGAAAAAGCATCCCCCATTTCAATAGGGTGAAGATTTTGCCTTTGAATATTCTCAATCAACGCAATTTCTTCAGCAACGAAATGGTCAGCCAAAATAATGCAGGGAACTTTTTTAATTCCCAGCAATTTAGAAGCTCGTAAGCGTCGTTCACCACTTACAACTTCATATAATGCAGGATCAATTTTTGATTGGATAATAGAAAGAGGCTGCCTTATACCATGTTCTTTAATTGACTGGGCAAGACCTTCTATTTCCTCTTCGTCAAAATGTCTACGCGCTTGCTTCGTATAAGGGATAAGCTTATCTACATCAACATTATAATGTTCAATGACATCAATTGACGTGTTTACACTACTCCGTTGTTTCTTGTTTTCAGAATCTGGACTATTTGGGACGGCGATTTTACGCATTTGTTCAGATATTTCTCTATATTTAACTTTCACGGAAACCCCCTTGCTAAAATCCGCCGCCGCGGAAAATGATGTTGTTTTAAGACTCTTTACCTGTTAACAGATACTTTATCACTTCTTTCATATCTTCTAAAGCAATCGAATTTGTTCGGCAGAAAAAGGCGAGGGGAGTTGCTGTTTTGCACGAAGTATGAAGCTCTTCACTTCTCCTTACAGCAAAATTCGGTATGACATAATCACTATAGTGATCACGCAAAACGGCCATTGCTTCACCCGATGAAGCCGTTCTCTCTTCATACTTATTTGGAATAATAGTAATTTTGGGTAGAGATATATTCGTTTCGGAACAAAAACTCCTCAGATCACCCAATAATAATTTTAACCCATTTAAAGCATAAGCTTGTGTTTCAACAACAACGCTAAGTAAATCAGAAGCCATTATTATATTTCTATTTATGTGACTAATCGTTGGGTTGGTGTCAAAAATAATAAAATCATATTTACTAAGAACAGGATTTAAACATGCTGATATAAAGTTCTGAGAATGTGATTTATCACTCAAAGATGGCTCCAATCGGCTTAATCCAATATTAGAAGGAATGCAATCAAGCCCCGTATATACATTTCTAATTGTATCCGTAACGGGAACATTACCTATAATGGAATCATACAGTGTTAAAAACTCTGTTTCTGTATCATACCCTAACGATGTTGATAAATGGCCTTGTGGATCAGCATCTATAACAAGAACATTAAATCCCATTAATGCTAAGTGACTTGACACCTGGTAGCATAATGTTGTTTTTCCAACACCACCTTTAAAATTATAGAATGTTATAATTTTTGGTAAATCTGTTCTTAACTTATACAATGTTTTTTGTATGATGCTGCGTGTATCTTCTACAGTATACCTAATATTTCTTCTTACATTTGCATCAATTGGTGTATAAGACCCCGCAGCTACAATTTTATTTATTGTAGGAGTCGGAACGCCTGTCAAATCTGACATAATTTTTTGAGTTACACCTAATTTTTTTGACTCAAACATAATAATCTCACTGTTTTTTAATATATACAAACAGACAATATCATAAAATGACAAAAAATCAAATTAGATTTATGTACCATATCTGATTCTTAACGCAACAGAGATTAAAAACCCACAGAAACAAAAGAAACCACAGGGAGTTATTCTTCCATTTTACCAATATCACCTTAATTAGAGACATAAATCATAAAACACAAAGAAATTAAAATTGATGTTTTTTAAAAAAATGGTTGCAATGATGTTTTGTTTATGTTTAATATAAAAATAGGAAGAAGATTAACGTGTATTAAATTCCAATAAATTTAGATGCACATAATAAAAAAAGACACCTGCGCCAACAGATGCCTTTTTAGCCACAAAAACCAAACTTAGATAACCTAAGAGATATGTAACTAGTTCAGTATAATTTTACTTACTTTATCTCCGATTGTCAAGTTTGGTATAAACAAAACGCAAAGGAGTTTTGCTATGCCATACACATATGATTCAATACAGGGGAGGGGAGAGAAAGCACATTCGTCATTACCCATTACCCAATTGCACAAACACTTCATTACACAAACAATTCATAATCAACCGCAACTACGCTTGCATGGTCTTAAATTAGGTCTTTGTTTGCTCTTTCAAAAAATTAAAAACGCGTGTTGTTATCATGCCATCACAACCATTTGTGATCCCCGCTTTAACACCATTGTTTACGTTAAAATTTAAGATTCAGCAACACACCAAACAAAATGATTGACGCATACCTGATAAAAACCTGACACTTGATCTTGTATTTTTTCTGTATCAACACGTGTTTGGTGTGCAAAACCATAGGAGTTTTGACATGCCTCGCGCTACACACATACTCACAACAGGAACAACACGTGTACTATGTCCTGTTGTCGCCCGTCGATTTGGTAAATCGGCAACCCTTGTTCTCCACCAGCTTCATTATTGGCTTTCAAAAGAAAATGAAGCCTATGGCACCCTTTTTGACGGATTCCAATGGATTCGTAACAGCTACAATCAATGGCAAAAACAAATTCAGTTTGTATCCCTTTCAACCATCAGGCGTGCCTTTGCCGAACTTGAAGCATGCGGTGTTATCAAATCACATCATTTTGACCACCAAAGGGACTATTCAGGAGGGGATCAAGTCAAATCATACACCATCGATTATCAAAAACTTGAATCTTACGTTGGTGAGCTTCACCATACCCTTTTTACGCGTCCTGGTTCTTTAAACAAAGCCTCTTCAACAGCGTTAATGCCATCAACGCGGCTCACTACAAAAAGGGCAGGGGATACAGCCTCTTTTTTACATGTAAAAACTACTTATGCGAAGGAAAACCACACCTTTCAATCCAAATATACCCCTGTTCAAATGAACACCCCCCCTGCTCAAATGAACATCCCCGCTAATAATATATATCTATCAAAATCTACATTCAAAACTATCTCTTCTTCTGAGGCAAACACGATTTGTTTAAAAAACAATCAACAATCCTCATCCTTTAAAAGCAATCAGACAGAAAAAGATAATAATTATAACTCACAAGAAATGATTCGGTTATGGAATATCATTATCGAACACACTGAAGGTAAAATTGCCTTAACTCAACAACGTTCTGCATATCTCTGCACAGCGTTTGATCAATTTTTTAAAAACGATATGCAGGCATGGGAACGTTTCTGTATCACCATTGCGTCCAGTAAATTTCTGATGGGAGAGGTTAATTCATTTAAAGCGAATCTGGATTGGGTACTGAAATTTTCAACACTGCAACGAATTTTAGAGGGAGCGTATTCAACAGGGGATCGTGTGGTGTCGTATAAACCAAATCAAACCTCTTCACACAAGTCAATTGAATCACCATCCTTTATATCGAATGAATGTGTGGAAGCCGTAGAGCTTCGACAGTATATTAAAGCAAAACTCGGTATCATTCCCTATGCGAATTGGTTTTTAAAAACGCAGATCATAATCACAAAAGATGAAATGGGGAAGAAAAAAACTATTCTCTATGTTCCATCCCTTTTTGTACGTGATCGCATTCGAACGCACTACCGTGATCTGTATGATGTCCATTTTGATGATATTCAGGTGGGGATTCAAACAAAATCAACAGAGGCTGAAACACAAACGGTGAAAACAGAAAGAATGTTCGTTGAATCTAATAATGTAGTGTTTGAGCCTTCTTCAAATAGTACCCCTTATCCTATTTTGACGTCAGAATTACCTCTTTCCTTAAGTGTAACTCTTTGAAATGACCCCCCAAAACTGGACAGGTAGCTAAGAGAGTTTTTTCCTTGAGATTGTGTTAAATTAACCCATCAAGGAGGTAATAAAATAATGGCACAGATTCGAAAAAAACATACCAGTAAAACAAAATTTGAAGCGGCGATTGCC
>CANLGW010000080.1 GCA_947490395.1 Alphaproteobacteria bacterium | reverse complement strand
TTTTTCACCTGTCTGGATGTTATGGTCAATGATATTTTCCCGCAAATTAAGAGATTCATGTATCCCTGTTTTACAAGAATTTTAGACCCAATTCATGTCTCATTTTTAATTGTCACTGAGTGTCAAAGTAATTGTCGTTACACATTATTAGCACGTTTAACGTTTATCGGCGGAACATGTTTGCGTATGTGTTACGGATCGAATTGCTTAAGTGAAGATCTTGATTTTACAGGCGGCACAGACTTTACATATGAAAACTTGTCTGCAATGTCGAAAGTTTTAATAGATAGCCTGAGAACAAAGTATGGACTCCATGTTGACGTCAGTGATCCTATTCATGATGACGGAAAGGTTAAAACATGGAAGCTAAAAGTACAAACACAGCCGAGGCATACTAGAGATTTTCCAACTCAGCGCATTCATATTGATGTGTGTACTATTCCCAGCTATCAGGCGCAACCAATGATGCTTCTCAATCCGTATGGGGTTGAAATAGGAACAAGTGGATTAATTTTACAAGCAGAAAGCCGAGAAGAAATATTTACCGATAAATTGATTACTTTTGCTATGAGAAACCGCATTAAGAATAGAGACTTATGGGATATAATGTGGCTCTATCAACAAAATGTAAAACCCCTATTAGATTTGATCCCACAAAAACTCAACAATCATGGCTATAAAAAAACAAACTTCTTAGAACGGTTTAATGAACGATTAAAGCAATTAGTAGAAGGTCGCGAAATAGAAATGAAATTTCGAAAAGAAATGCGTCGATTTCTGCCTGCAGATCTTGTTTCTCAAACAGTAAATAAAGACCCTTTTTGGAATTTTTTGACTGGAATTATTAATATATTACATAATGACATTGCACTTAAATTAGAAGTATTTCCATTAGAACGGTAGAGATTGCAAGGCAACAGCAGACCTATTATGTAATCTATTTTCTTTAATCTAGGTAGCATCCTTCGTCATTTGTACATCAATCACCTTCGCCACACACGAATCAGACCATACATTTAAAGAGGTTTCAATCATATCGATGATGCTATAAAACGGCAAAATAAGACCGAGCAGCACAATCGGTACATCCATGCTGGTGAGCAAGCTTGCACTTAGGAAAAAGCATCCCATAGGTACACCTGCATTACCAATAGCCGCAATTGTTGCAATGAAAATCCACAAAAGCATCGTCATAAACGTAACTTCCATACCATTATTTTGCATTAAATAAATAACCGTTGTAAAAATAAAAGCAGCGCACCCATTCATATTAATGGATGTACAAAGGGGAAGCACAAAACGACTGACTTTCGCTGAAACACCAAGATTCTTTTCTACTGTTTCCATTGTAATCGGTAATGTTCCTGCGGATGATTTTGAGAAAAAGGCAACCGATAATGCTGGCAACATACCACGCATTGCTGCAAACGGTTTAATATTATTCATGTGCAGAAAGGCTGGCAAAATAACAAATCCTTGGATCACATTCGCAAAAACAACAACAGCTAAATAACCACCAAGACCACTAATATCAACACCGCTTTTAAGTTGCACAATCGTTGTCGTGATAAAACCAAAAAGAGCAATTGGAATAATTTTAACGACCCATCCCGTTACGACAAGGAAAATACCATGACTCCCTTTAAAAAAATTCGTGATTGATTGACGGGATTCAATATCAGGTATATACCGAATTGCAATACCAATAACCATACTAGTAAAGAGCGCCCCCATCACATGGTGGTCTAAAAACGGAGCAAAAATATTACCAGGAATTAGATGTATTAGGTAATCCATATAATTGCCCTGCGATGCTTTGGTGACTGCCGTTGATGCCACCCGACCAACTGTAGCAATGTTTGCAGGTGCAATTAATAGGTACATCACGCAGGCAACACTGGCAGCGATAATGGTTGTGGTAATTGTATAAAATAAGGTTTTTTGCCAAATCCCTTTCATTTCTGTATCGGCATTGTATTGTGATAAGGTCACAATGATTGAAAGGGCAATAATTGGCAGGCTAATACATTTAAAAATTTTAATAAAAATATCTGAAATGATAAGCCCTGTTGTTTGTAAAAAAGCAATATTTGAAAGACCGCTTACAACCCCAAGCGTAATCACGATAAGATAGATGATTGCTAAGTTAGGTCTCTTTTTTGTTTTCAACAAATGTTGTGTGCACATGATTTGAATACTACCTTTTAAATAAAAACCATACGCATACGACGTATACGTTGTATGTTACCAAGCTTTTATAGTAGAATCAATAGAGTCAGGAGCGCATTTTTATTTTGAAATTATTTTCTACGAAGATTTACGTTACCGACTTATTGCCATAAGTAACTCGGATAATATACCTTCCCGCACACCACGATCTGCCACACGCAAATATTTTGTTGGAATCGCATCACAAATGCCTTCTAAAATGGCTGAACCAACGACAACTAAGTCCGCACGACCACCGCCGATACAAGGGTGATGCATACGCAAATCTGGCCCCATGTTAAGAAGTGATTGACTGATTTCATGCACTTCGCTGAGCTGCAAAAAAGTACCATCAACACGTTTACGTTCATACCGTGGCAAACCCATTTTAACGGCCGCCAATGTTGTAACCGTTCCTGATGACCCAACCATTTGAACTTTATCAACCTGAATAAGTGGTAAAATATTATTTTTCTCAATGAATTTTGCAATGGCTTCATGCACCATACCACGCACATCATTATGAATTTCGGGAGAAGCAGCAAATTGCGCATAAAGCTCGCTCACTGTCACAACACCATAGGGAATTGAAATCGAATCAATAACGTCAAATAAAATAGGATAACCTGGACGCTGCCGTCCTTCAGGATCGATCTTTAGGAAAATAATTTCCGTACTACCACCACCAATATCAAACACAACAGCATACGGAATTTTAACATTTAAAACACCTGCGCATCCCGTAAGAGCCAGTCGTGCTTCTTCCGCAGCAGTGACAATATCAATATCGAGATCAAGTTCATTTTTTGCACGTGAAATCAGTTCATGTCCGTTTGTCGCACGACGACACGCCTCTGTTGCAACAGCGCGCATACGTGAAACATGACTTAAATCTATTTTCTTTTTACAAATACGCAACGCTTCAATCGCACGTTCAATAGCTTCTTCAGATAACAAATCATCTTTATGTAAGCCTTCACCTAAACGCACAATTTTCGCAAATGAATCAATAATTTTCCACCCTTGTGGATTTGGACGCGTGCGAAAAAATGTTTTTTTCAAGGATGCCACGTTCACAGATGCAACCAACAAACGACATGAATTCGTACCTAGATCAATCGCCGCAATCACTGGATGGTGTGCGTCACAATGTCCTACTTCATAAGAATTCCATTCTTTTAAATAGTTTACGTCTTCAGTCAACAGGCTACTTCCTTCTCATCTGTTGCCATCGTAACACGATTAAATTAATAAATCTCTTTTTTTTCACTATGTTTTTTGCTATTTTATATAATATTAAGAAGCGTATGACGATGATCGCAAAAATACGCAGGATTCTTTTGCACTTTGGGGGATAGTTTAGCGGTAGAACTCCCGGCTCTGGACCGGGCAACTCTGGTTCGAATCCAGGTCCCCCAGCCATCTTTATATACGAATCATACTGAATAATTAACAATTTGGTTTTCCATGAATTATATGCTTACGATCTCGCTGTTTATTTTATCCGTTGTTTTATGTGCTTTCATGGTACGTTTTAACATCAGTGCAACACCAACACAGCGTTGTTCGCATAATGCACCAACACCAACGGCTGGAGGTCTTGTTTTTTTTCTCATCTTTTTTGTAAATTTGGCATTCATGTACTTAATGGATGATCAACTTAGCAAAATGATCCCCCCACAGCACGGCTTAATTCGCCATTACTTTATAGCAGTCAGTATTTTAATTATTGTTGGATTGCATGATGACTGTAACCCACTCTCTTATCGTCGGCGCTTAATTGCCCAATTTATCTGTGCACTACTTATCGTGCTTGGTGGTGGTATCATTGAATCACCTGTAATTGAAATTGATTCAACAAGTGTTCTTTTTTTCCAAAAAATTCTGACCCTCTTTACGTTTTTATGCCTTATTAATGCCGCAAATTTCATTGATGGATTAAATGGCCTACTCAGTTTATGCGTAATGATCACCCTTGCATTTGCTTCATTATGGGTAAATTTTTGTCCACCACTCGTCACGATGTATAGTGTATTAATTGTTGCTATTTTAGGATTTTTTGTTTTTAATTTCCCAAAAGGACGTCTTTTCATGGGGGACACAGGTAGCACATTTTTAGGATTTACACTTGGATTTCTTGCATTATTTGCCCAGCCCCATTATCCACGGATCTTTGCCCCTGAAACAGCTATTTTTAATAAAGGATTTGTATTCACTTTACTCCCCATGGCCTTTTTATGGTTTGACGTCGCCTTTACATTATGTCGCCGTGCTGTACGTGGATGCCGTTTGACAGAGGCGCACCGTGATCATATGATCCATATTTTATATGATAAAGGCTATGGTCATATTTTTGTTACACCCCTTTATGCGGCATGCACATGTATTATGGGATGTCTAACTTACATGTGTCACAAAGAATGGCTTAGTTTTATCGGGCTCCTTGCAATTTATACCGTTTTACAAGGGATCGTGATGATTTGCATTTTTAATGCACCCCATCGACAAAAATGGATACGCACTAAAAAGTCATCCATATGAAATGGTCAGACGAAGGGATTATTTTATCCATCATCCCTTTTTCCGAGAATGAAGCCCGTTTATCAATTTTAACACATAGCAATGGCCGTCAATCGGGTTTATATCGACTCGCTAAACGCCAGCCATCGCTACACATAGGTGATATGGTTTCTGCTACATGGAATGCCCGTTTATCTGAACACCTTGGGCGCTTTATTATCGAACGTAATAGCAGCCTTGCTTCACGAATGTTTAACGACCCATGGAAATTATGGTTACTCCAGCATGCATGCGGTTTAATGATCACATTACCTGAACGTCATCCCTACCCCCAGCTTTATATACATTTAATGAATCTACTCATCAATATAACGCTATATCATGACCATATTGTTTTTGCACAAATGACCCATTTTGAAAAAATCACTCTTGCAGAACTGGGCTTTGGTATTGATTTATCTATGTGCTGCCTTAATCAAACCACAGAACACCTTGCTTATATCTCCCCAAAAACGGGGCGCGCCATATCCATGAAAGCCGCAACCGAAGGAGACGCGTATGCCTATATCAACCAGTTATTACCATTACCACCCTTTTGGTTAACACGATTTAATCATGAAAATGAGGAGACTCCCCAATGGAGCGATATTTTAAATGGCTTTCGTGTGACAGAACATTTTTGGCACAAATGGCTTTTTAACGATAAGCAAACGTTTCCATCCATTCGAAAAATGATTATCACACACACTGAAAAGAATCTTATATCAAGTTAATCTTAAACCTATCAACCTCATCACCTCTCTCACATTTAAAAAATTCCCCGCCTTCACTAAATCTGATATAGTCAATATATAGAATCCATAACATCATATATGCGACAACTAATGAACCTTAAAGCCAGTCCGTTTCTTGACCCCAAATCCGATCTTGTTTTTAAGAAGATTTTTGGTGAACATAAAAATCTTGTCAAAAGCCTGTTGAATAGCTTACTCCCGCTTGCTGATGATGCGTTGATT
>CANLGW010000079.1 GCA_947490395.1 Alphaproteobacteria bacterium | reverse complement strand
GAAGGTCTTAACTCGATCGTTCAAGCGGCTAAACGAAAAGCACGTGGTTATGGCAAAAAGCATTTTAAAGTGATGGCTTATTTGCTCACTGGAAAGTTGAATTTAATGAGACATAATCCACATCTACCCACTCAATTTGCATAAGAGCCTAAAAGAGCTTTATTTCATATATGTATTACATAAATTAATTATTTCCTCGAAGAGAATGATGAAGAATGATATCGATCCATAAAACCTTACACGATAAATTTGATCAATACCTTGAATGTGCAAACCTTATAACGTATAAAGAAAAGCTATATACGTATTTAAAACCATGTATAAAAATAACAATTTCAGATAAGAAAGATACTATTCTAGGAGTATCAAAAATCGGCGGGATTCCTGATCTCCCAAGCAATCTTAAGTGGCCAACAAAAAACGACATCCCATTAAGATTTGTAATGCAACTTAATTTACGTGAATTACCTAGTAAATCACATTCATATCTAAATATACCAGAACTAGGACATCTCTACTTTTTTATTGGTGATGATGAACCATGCTATAACATACCTAATGTAATTCTTTACTCACAAGAGCCCCCAACAAAACAAAATAAGGTTAATACATCTGAATTTTATGAGCAATGGGATTTTCCAGAAAATCAGATAAATTTATTTGAATGGATATCTTTACCCTATTCTGAAGAATTAGACGAAAGTAATATTTTTACGAAAGATGAATTAGAAGAAATTCTGCATTGGGACAATGAAAAACATACAAGTAAATATGACAGCCTTACTACTTTACTTGAGGAAAATTGGAAAAATGCAAGTCAGTTAGGTGGCTGGCCTCTTGAACAATTCGATGTTATAAAAAAAATACAAATGCAATCCTTGTTTTCTTATTATGGAAAAGATAAATATGAAATAGAGTTATTAAAACCGCCACTCTACCCTGAAAATGATGTAGAAACTGCGGAAAGAATGAATTTAAAATTATTAGCAGAAGATTACAAAGAACAATATGAGGGGAATTTGCAAAGTCATCTAAATTTAAAAAGTTGGTTTAAAAATGTGGAGCATCTTCTTCCAGAATGGAATATTTTGTTAGCACTTAATTCGCATCAAGAAGCAAATATGTGTTGGTGGGACGCTGCCATTATGAATTTTATGGTAAAAGATGATGATTTAAAGAACATGCAAGAAATAAAAGGTTATGCTTTTTTTGAATCTTCTTAAAAAATTTAAATCATGATTTCGGAATATACGATTCTGAACGTACATTTTCAATTTTACATTTAACAATAGTTAATTACTACTTCAATAAAACATTCATAAAATCATCAGATGAACTTCGTTTAACAAGACTATAATTGCAGCCTACCCTATTCACCGCATTGAATCGTTTTTTAAGTATTTTTCTTACAAATGCTTTGGCCTCCTCCAATGAAAAGAAGCTATGAATTTTCTGGTGACTGCCAGAGCCGTATCGACCATATGCCGTTAACACAATCCAGCTATCAAAAAGCCCTTTGTTCAGATGAACTTCATATACTCTATTCATATTAATCTCTGGACTTATTGCTCTAAGCGTTAATTTTAAATACGACATAGAATATGCCTCCATTATTTATAGGAGATTCTCTTTATTTCTTCTGACCATTTATAACATACATGATTGATTTTTGTACAAAAATCACGATATCATACATATAATTCAACAAAATTTGGCTTTTTGTGTGCAAATAAATCACATTTATAAGATAAATCCAAAAAAACAAACCTCAATAAAGCCTTTGTCTTTATGTTCAATACTAAAAATTCTGATCTTTTTAATTACACTTTGATAATTTGCAAAAAAAACCTAAACAAACAAGCACTTTTCTTGTACTCACAAAAACCAGGAGAAAGTTTCATGCAATTAGCCCCCTCCCCCACTCCGCTTTCTTTACCAATTTATGACTGTCATATTTCTGCTGGTTTTCCATCTCCTGCTTCTGATTGGTCTAGTATTACCCTAGATTTAAATCGCTATCTTATACACAACCCAGCAGCTACTTTTTTTATTTACGCATCCGATGATTCTATGAACGCCTCAGGAATCTTTGATGGATATTTGCTCATTGTCGACCGCTCTCTTCCTCCCAAACATCACTCTATCGTTCTTGCATCTGTTAATAATGACGTCATCACAAGGTGTCTTTTCCGAAAAAATGGAAAAACATTCTTAATGGCAAACAATCCATTATTTTCACCTACCGAATTTATTGATAGCATGGATGTTAGTATTTTAGGGGTACTGACTTATGTTATTCACATCTTACATAGATAATAATATTACCTTTAAAAAGAATTTTTATATATAACGTTTTATCTGAACTTCATCATCACTTTATTATTGATGTTTTTGTTTATTCTGTTTATAAATAATGTAAATAAATATATTTTTCTTGAAAGCCCCATCCAAAATGAATATGAGTTCAGAAACGACAGAAAGTCTGTTGGCAAATGTAAGCCGTATTACGGCAGCCTACATTGCAAGCCACCAAACACCACTCGAAGAAATTGCAAACGTAATTACACATGTATTTCAAACACTAAGTGCGATTAATAACAATCCCCAAGGATTAACAGCAAAGGCAGGAAAAGAACTTGCCGTTCCTGTGAATGAATCCGTTTTTGATGATTATATAATCTGTTTAGAAGATGGTAAAAAACTAAGTATGTTGAAGCGTCATTTAAGCACAATGTACGGTATGACTCTACAACAATACAAAGAACGCTGGAATTTACCACATGACTATCCAACGGTATCTCCAAGCTATGCACGTCGGAGAAGCGCAATTGCACAAAATACAGGGCTTGGTAAAACTGGGCGTAAGAAGTCAAAACTTAAGGCTGCATAATATCTTCAATATATATGCTCAGGGGATATTTTATCCCCCCTCCCCTAGCAATATATTGTTAATGAAAAAGATATTAGAATAAACTTTGTAACAAGAGAATGTTTTTTTACCAAAAATGTAGTTCAAGTAAACAACTCCACGGTCGAGTCCTGTAGTATCACTGTCGACCTCGTCGAGTAAAAGCTACACTTGCCAACAACCTTCATTTTACGAATTTCATTCAGGCGCGACCTCCACGGGAAAACTCTGTAGTTTTCTTCACTATATAACTCAACCCACCACCTCAACCATATCATATGGCTAATATGGTTAACCCATATTATATGGGCAAGCCACACAAGTCATTTGTTATGTTTGATAAAAAACTCTAGACTAAATTCACGCTCAAATTAGAAATTGGTACCATAGCATGCTGTATAAAAAAATATTGAGCAGACACCATACCAAAACCATACTACATGGGGAAGCCAGGCAAACCATATCTACCACATGGTATGGCTAATATGGTTAACCCATACTCTATGGGCAAGCCATACAAGTCATTTGTTATGTTTAATAAAAAATCTCTAGACTAAATTCACGCTCAAATTAGAAATTGGTGCCATAGCATGCTGTATAAAAACATTACGCAGACAACACACCAAAACCATACTATATGGCTAAGCCATACATGCCAGCTCAACCACATAATATGGATAATATGGGCAAGCCATACAAATCATTTGTTATGTGTGCGAAAAGGCTCCATGGACAAAGAATCATTCATGTTCCGCTTAACAAACAAAGCCGTAGCACGCTACATAACAGATATTGAGCAGACAACACAGCATAAACAATACTTTATGTCTTAGCCAGACAACCCATCTTAACCATATGATATGGCAAGGCCATAATATCCATATTAACCATACTATCTGGCCAATATGTTATTGACATACAAGCCATATTAGCCATATCATTAATACAGTTACGAAAAAAGCTAACGTAGCAAAAATAAAAGGATAAATATGAAAAAGATTTTTGCAGTGAGTAATCACAAAGGTGGTGTTGGAAAAACAACATCTACAGTAAACATTGGAGCAGCATTAGCTCTAAAGAATTTCAAAGTTTTGCTTATTGATTTAGACTCCCAAGCAAATCTGACTCAAAGTCTTGGCATAAAAAACCCAGATTATAATATATATGATTATCTAAGGGGCAGAACCCCAATACTTCCAATAGAAGCAAAAAACAACTTGTATGTGATTCCATCAACTTTAGACTTAGCTGCCGCAGAGTTAGAATTGAATTCAGAGCCAGGAAGGGAGTACATTCTAAAAGAAATAATAAAACAGACAGATTCAAGCTTTGATTATGTATTAATTGACTGCCCACCATCTCTAGGATTACTTACAATTAATGCACTCACAGCAGCGCACCGCGTAATTATACCTTTACAAGCAGAGTTTTTACCCTTAAAAGGACTTGCTAAACTCAATGAAGTCATTGAAAAAATCAAATTAAGACTAAATCCTGATTTAGAAATTGGAGGAGTTTTATTTACACAATATGATCAAAGAAAAATTATGAACAAAGAGATATCACAAAATATTAAGGCAGTTTTTGGAAACAAAATATTTGAAACAACCATCTCAAACAATGTTGCTTTAGCAGAAGCCCCAGGTGAAGGAAAAGATATTTTTCATTACAATAAATCTTGTAGGGGAGCATTAGATTACAAAACACTTTGTGATGAAATCATTAATTTAGAGGTTAATTATGGCTAGAAAAGGTTTTCAAGGTGGGATTGATTCAATTCTTGGTGAAATGACATCCAATCCAGCAAAGGAGTTACAAAAAAGTGAAACTCTAATAAAAACAACAGTTATGATAAAAATGCAACACTTTAAGAATTTAAAATCTATTGCATATTGGGAAAGAAAAACTCTTAAAGAGATACTTGATGAATCAATATCCATGTATACTGAACAATACACAAAGAATAACGGAGAAATAAAGCCAATAGATTAGTTTTAAAACCAAATAATACTATTATAAACCTTTGATGCTATCAATGTATCAAGGGTTTATCTGTGTAAAAGAAGAACAAAAACACAGCAAATCAAAGGTGTTTACCGACCTTATCTGATAAAAAGTTGGATTAAATAAAAAAACAAAGCAAAACAACAAGGCGGGTGTGTTTCCTGGTAATACCCGGTAACACCCCGTATTTTTTTCTTGACGAAATAAAATTTATACCTTATCGTCTAATTATAAGTTAAGAGAATACCGAGATTTTATGGCACAAAAACCAGATGACGTAGTGTCTGTTTCGTTGAAAATGAAAAAAGTACTAGTTCAATTAATAGAAGAGCAATGTGAACACAGTCGGATGGCCAGAAGTACTTGGATAACTCAAGCAGTTATTGATAAGCTTACTAGGTTAGGTATTGAAATACCAGCAAAACCAAAAAAGGAAAACGAAGATAACAATGATAATGAATAAACAATAAAAAAGACATCCGTTCCACCAGATGTCTTTTTTTAATCTAAATCAAACCTAGGTTTGACATACATAAATACATAATATTATTGATATCATTATTATCGTATTTTTTCACGTGTTTGTCAAGCCTATATCAAAAATAGGTATCAATTATGACAACTCAAAAGGTAGTTCTATGCGATGATACAATCAAAATTGTCATCACGCCAAAACTTGAAAAAATTCTAGGAAGAAGCAAAGCGGTTGCACTCCAGCAACTTCATTTTTGTCTAACCAGCAATGAAAATAATGGTAAAATCCATGAAGACAGACGTTTGTGTAACGACAATTACTTTGACACCCAGTGACAATTACTTTTGACACAAAAAGGAGTCCAAGGTTACTGCGTAATCTTACTCCATTTTAGCCTCCGATACATCACAAATTTCCCTCTCTGTTTGCTCTTCATTTTTTGCTTTTTTA
>CANLGW010000078.1 GCA_947490395.1 Alphaproteobacteria bacterium | reverse complement strand
GATCGTAAGCCATGAATTTAGCGCCGCCTGATTCAGCCAAAATTTTCGTGATGGCAGCGGTTAATGATGTTTTACCATGGTCAACGTGGCCAATGGTTCCAATATTGCAGTGCGGCTTATTCCGCTCAAATTTTGCTTTTGACATGTGTTGTGTTTTCCTGTTTCTACTAAAACCTACTGTAAGGTTGACCCGCTTTGATGGAGCGGGTGATGGGAATCGAACCCACATAGCCAGCTTGGAAGGCTGGAGCTTTACCACTAAGCTACACCCGCATAAAATTATGGTGGAGAGAGCAGGATTTGAACCTACGTAGACATACGTCGTCAGATTTACAGTCTGATGCCTTTAACCACTCGGCCATCTCTCCGACAGCCCGTTCCATGATAATTAGGAAAAGGCATTAAGTTTTTTATAAGTCTTTTTAAGGGCGTCGTCAATGTTTTTCTATAAAATTGTTCTCATTAAAACATTTGTTTTTGGTAAAAATAATTGAAAACCCTAATGATTCTACATTACTCCGCCCTCCGTCAGGTATGAAGCGCTCGCCTCCGTGGTGATCCAGCAACTGTTTATGTAGGAATATCTGTTTTTCTGGATGACCACACCAGCTTACGCTGGCTCGCCATGACGAATTTGTTGTCATGGAGATTTGATTTGTGAATATTCTTTATCATTTTAATCCCGAATTGGGGTTGAAAAAATTATGGAGCGTTGATGGTTACTGGCGTGATGAATTTGATGATTTTACCTTTTGCTGTGTTGAATCGAGTGTTTTGGATATAAAATCTATTACATCGCGTGTGCTGTTTAACATCGCCTCAGCCTCTGTTCGATTGGTAATCGTTTGATTGTCGATGCGTGTTAAAAATAGGAAATTGGCTTGACCTTTCATGATGTCCGCGTATTTTTTACCTAAAGCTTCTCGTTTGCTTGTTTGGTTATCTTTATAATAAATAAAAGCAAGTTCATTTAATATATATATGACGCGCTCTTTTTCTTGTTTATGGTCTAACGCATATAATAGTCCGAGTAATTTATCGGCGGCGATATCCCAGCGTTTTTGTTGACAATAAATGCGAACAGCCATTAAAACATGGTCAAGATGGGTGGATGCGGCTAAAAGGGAAAGTGCCTCTGATGTTTTCTTTTCACTTAATAAAGCTTCTGCCCTAGTTGTTATGGCTTTTGTTTTGTGTGCGAGTGTTGTTATTTCAGAGGGCAACATATCAAGTGTTGCACTAACAGCATCATATTTATGATTGATCATATGAAGGTCGGCGATTTTAAAGATCACGTCAATTTTTTCAGGTGTGGCAGGTTTGTGGGCGATTGTACGCGTGAGAAGTTCTGCTGCCTCATTTAATAAATCAAGTCGTAAAAATTGATCAACAACGACACGAATGATGTTTTCACCATTTTTGTCATCAGGAAGGAAGTCGATATAGTCTGTATAGGTTTTTATAATTTTAAGAGGAGAAATGCTTTGTGCGGTCTTGAAATACTGCACATAAAAGCGCTGAATCATCTGATCAATAAGTTCAATACTCGCACGGGCTGGGAAAAGCCGTTTGGCATCGCGTAATAAAGGAAAAGCATCACCATAGCGTTTTTCATGTTCAAGTAAATGTATTGAATCGAGAATTGCTCGATATTCAAGACTGGCTCCACGCCACATTAATCGTATGTTTGAAAATGATTCGATTGCATCTGTAATGGATAACTGCTGAATGTTGAGCTTTGTTTTGTTGAATAAATATGTATATTCAGCCAAAAATTCAGACGATACTTGATCTTTTATACCTCTAACATTAATGTCATTCAGTAGACGATCGGCTTCATAAAACTCTTTTTTTTCAAAGGCAACTTTTGCTTTATAGAGCGTGTAGAGGTTTGTTAATGTTCGTGAGTTGGGGGATGGGTGATTCTCAATCATATCTGTTATTGCGCTATGGTAATGCAAACTTTCAAATGTTTGCAAGCTTTGCTTAATAAAAAATTTGCGTAATTTAGGAGGATAATGTTCAATTAATTTGCTAATTTTGAAGATAAATTGATCAATTCCATTAAAATGACCAAGGGCACTTTCCGCCAATTTCTTCCATATGATTATCTCAAGTGTATCAGGTACTGTTTGCCAGTGCATTAAAGCGTGTTCATAGTGTTGATTTTGAAAATGCGCCATACCAAGGTAAGCCTTGTATAGTGGTTCAGTGGTTATTTTTGGATAGGTGCGTGCACAATTTTCTAATACTATTTTTGCTTCTTGACTAAGTCCTTGTGCAAGATTAAGCCATGCACGTTGCATGGCGATCATGAGGGGTGATGTTGATGTTAACATGTCTGATATTGTGTCGTATTTACGATTTTCTTCGGATAAATTGCGGTCAGGGTGTGTGTCAAAAAGGGTATAAAAACGTCCTTTTTCAAATCGTGAGCTAAGTGATGGGGGGAATGATGCTTTAATGGCATGATAAACCACAAGTTGATTGGGATATTCTTGAACCTTAATATGAGGTGAGAAATAGCGTATGGCAATGCCTTGTGATGTTTGGGTAATGGCATAATAGGGTGTTTTATAAAATTGCTGCAGACCGCCGTCTGGATTGCGTGTCATAAATACGTAATAGGGTGTGTTGTCGAGGGTAATAAATGCAGATGTGCCTTTTCCTGTTTGAGCGATTGCGCAAGTTGGCCATGTTTTTTCTTCCAATGTGATTAAGGCTGGTGTTGGTATTTGCACATAAGGACTGCCTGCATCACGATAAAAAAATGTCAAATACAGTCGATCATCAATTTTTTCTAAATGCATATAAATAAAAGGATGTAAGGTAAATTTTAAAATAAGTACATTTGGGTCATCAATTACATCAACATGTGAAATAACACTGTTATGCGTTGAAAGATGTGGCATATGGATTTTGTATTTACGATCCATGATGACGTAGACACCTTCACTAAAAGGAAGAATAGCTATGCCAGGATTATATTTTGTATCAAGAGCTAGTCTGAATGTTTGACCAACTGTGTTTGGTGTGAAGATAATATCATGATTATTAGGGAGGGTGGAAACGCGTGACGTAGGAATTGTCGTGGCTGTGGGAGCTGCTTGTGTGTTCGCAGTGTCTGATGATGCAGAAATATGATTTTTCTGTTCTCCACTTGCATTAAGAATAATTTCTGAAACACCCACTGCCCGTAAGGAGCAAAGTCCAATCATTAGACTTACGAATATATACCATACCTGTGTCATTTTCGTGGATCCGCTAAATAATCATTCATCAGGCGTTGATCAACAGCATTTGGGGTAGGGGCGCCTTTAGTAATAGTGGCTTTTATAACGATAACCAGTTCAACCACGGAATCGCCGTCTGCTGTTCCTTGAAATAAATTATTAACGACAGGCACATCACCAATACCAGGAATTTTATTTGTATCTTGATACGATCGTATTTCCATCAACCCCCCCATGACACCAATTTCAGCATTTTTTAAACGTATCACAGAATCAATTTCACGTACCTCAACGACAGGAACCATTGATGGTGTTAGTTTTGTATTTTCACCTGATGTCGATAAATTGGCGTTGTATGCAATATCAACGGCAGGATCAGATACTGATTTACTCAACCGTGAAATTGTCGGTCTTAGAAAGAGGATGATATCGCCTGTCTCGGGATCGATTGACGGTTGAACAGACATGACCAGACCAATTGGAACAGTTTGAATATCACTGGAAATACTTACATTTTCGCGTTGCACATTTTGGCTGTATTGTTTGTCATAATTCATGCGAAAATAAACCTGATTCTGTGCGACCTTTAAAATGGCAACTTGGTTATTCATAACGGTAAGACGAGGGCTGGATAAGGTGCGTGAATGTCCAAATTCTTGCAAGGCATTCATAATGGCAGAAAATGTTGTCCCTGATGCACCAAAGCTAAACATATTTTGATGCGCTTGCGAGGGATCTAAAAACGTACTTTTCATCGCTGAATCGCCAAATTTAGCGCCATCAAAGCGTAAATCATTTCGTTTATTTAATTTTTGCCAATTAATACCTGATCGGTATTCTTCTTTTAGTGTTACTTCAATAATTTTGGCTTCAATTAATACTTGGCTTGATGCAGCAATCTTTAATTTATTGAGGTAATTTTGAAGGCGTCGGTGGATTTTTTCGGTCGCAAATATTGTAATAAGGCCGCCTTGTTTATGGACGGAATAGGTTGTCTTTTTATTGAGTTTAGCTATGTCTGTTTGCGTGGTTTTCGATGATGAGATTGGTTGTTTCGATTCAGCCGTGTCTTGCTCAAGTAAAATACGTAGATTCCCTTCAAGTTCTGACCAAAAATCATTTTTTGTTTCAACATTAACGGAACTATTTGATCCATTATCAGCTGCTCCTGACCCTGTTGCTGTACTCCCATTATGGGCGAAGACATCCGTTGCAACGGAAATACGATTTTGACTGTTGCGTGTTAAATTTAAAAATTGAATATTATAATTTTCGGTATACGGAGTATCACGTTCAATCCGAATCGCCATATTTTTTATCGAATAACGAAGTCCTGTTAATTCACATAAATCATGTATGATTTCAATAAACGGTCGGTCTGTTGCCTGAAAAAGCATTTGTGAGTGAATATCTGGATCAAGCTGTAAATCAACACCTATTTTTCGTGCAAGTTCACTAAGAAAGGGTTTGAGAGGTATATTTTCCGTAAGACTCAACGAAACAAGCTGATAGAAATTCTTTGGGTAAGCAGGTTTCTTGTCAATAGGTGACGGCATATCGGACGTTTTTGTTTCAGCACGTGATGATGGTGCCTCGGTTAAGGTTTTTAAATCGGCTGATGTCATTTTTGGATTAATTTCGACACGATTACTGAGTTCACGGCAACCAATAAGGGCGAACGTTAAACCTAAAATAATAAAAAAACGATACACCATAAGCTCCTGTTTATTAGTCCTTAATTAAAAGGCTAACAAGCTTTTCCCCTGTATGGCAACTATAACCTTATGGATATTTTTTAAATTAAAGATTTACTTGAGAAATTTTTTATCTCTTTCAATTCGTTTTTAAACTTTTAGTTTGATAGTGTCTAATGACAATGTATGTATGTGCTTTTTGCTGACCGTGCTGCATTTCGGGTTTAGCATATTAAGGCCTGGTGGTGTCTTAGAAGTATTAAAATGTCATAAAATAATTAAAAATCCAGGAGAAAAACTGCTCATATTGACTTTAAGAGCGCTTGTAAAAAGATATTTATGGTAAAATAAAAATTTTAGTATATATATTCATCGGAAATGAAGACATCTGTTTTTACCAACGTCATCGTCATAGCGAGCGTAGCGTGGCTATCCAGGAAAATAGGCATTTTTGTAATTAACAATCATTGGATGGCCATATCTGCTTCGCAGATTTGCCATGGGCATCTTCATGTTCGTTAGGTATATAAGGAATCAAATTTAAAGGGTTAAGTAAAATGTGTTCATGGTCATGGTTAGTTAGCGTTGGAAATTATATGTATGGAACCTCAATAAACCGAGATGGTATTTGCGATTGGATATGTTTGGTTTATGCAAATGCAATTCGTAGTAAGCTTAAGAAAAATGAAAATCTAGAAACTTTTTTAAATAATTGGAAATTTGCATTATATAGATTTGTACACTTACGAGCACAATCATGGAAAGCTATAGATTTAAAAAATGCTAATTTAGACAGCAGTATAAGATCTAGTAGTAGAATTACAGCATTAGGTGAAGAAAGCCTTAATTTATATTGTTGTGGTGGAGTTATTGATTTTGAATTAACAGTTACAGACAGAAATCAAGAACCTATAACAATAAACCGTAACGAAAGAACAACTGGATTTCAAAATGTATATAACCAACTATTAGATTCTAACGTTCAATCTGTAATTCTAGTGGTTTGAAATGACCCCCAAAAACTGGACAGGATTGACGCAAAGTTAAGAGAGCTTTTACCTCATGATTTGCTGTCCCCGATGTCCTTGGGTAAGTGCTTTTTATCATTGCTTTTCGTTCGTCACAAGTGGAAATCCTAACAGAACTTCGCT
>CANLGW010000077.1 GCA_947490395.1 Alphaproteobacteria bacterium | reverse complement strand
ACGTTATGGCATTAAATTCCATATTATTGCAGGGATTGTGAATCTGAAAAATGGATTTGCTACGGCATAAAAAATAAAATGGGTTGGGGGCGCTTTGACAACTCATTCATCAGAGGAGGCGGAAAGACTTACGCAGTAGGTCTAATGTTGATGGTGGACATGAATTAATCGTAGAAATAGAACAAAATATTTCAGTAATAGATAAAAATCTAGTTGATCTTCGCCAACAAAATATACAGATATTAAGAGCCTTAAGAGAAATATTGGAAGGGCATGATAGAAATATTCCGATTGTACAAGAACTGGAGCAAGTTATGGCACATTATGATCATGAAGAAATCGTTTAATTTTAAAAACAGATAAAAAATAATGTTAAAATAGGTGTTTGTTATATAGGGGTGAAAGTATATAAGATACAGATAGACGAGAAATATCATAGACACTAAATTTAGGTATCTCAATTTTTTTGGAAGGAGAAGCGTGGGTGAGTAAGCTTGAGGGGTAATTCCTCTGGCTTACTCACCCGCGTTTATTAACACCCTTCTTATGCATGGAGCACAATCCTTTCTCGTGCAGATCCCCATAAATACGATATGACGCTCTATGTTTATACTAAACCCATTTAATGTATTCCAATTATCATCCCACCCACTCTCTCTGCCTACTTCTTTTTCTATTAACCTTACAAATCTCCCCAGATCTCCTGCACCTGAATTACTAAAAAGAGATTTATTTGCTAATACGAGTGGTTTTCCATTCTCTAACCATGTGTCATTCATGCCAATCTGCTTGGAAAAGAAACCAGAATCCATCACCTTCTTATGATCTGTAAAAAAAGTCGGGGGTGAATTATCTGAGGCATATCCATATATAGCCCCATACGATGCTTTACCTCCTAACATTAATCCTAATATTCCCATTACTATAAAATTTGTTACACATTTTCCATAATTTCTATTCATAATATTTCATTTCCTTTATCATTTATAGATTTCATTATTTAAAAGAGAGTACATCAAAATTATTAAAATAAAAAAAATTCCAATAACAAATAATTTCCATGTTGCCTCACCATTTCTATTACCGGAATTTTCAAGGATGGCGCGCTTAATCACTATTTAGCCTTGTTAAGGCTAATTTATCGATGTACAAAAAGTATCCTACATTATATCGTAAAATATAGTTGAAAGTTCTTTAAACTTTCTTCATTGTTAAATCTCAAAAGTTATATCTATACTCGACGTGAATGAAAATATTGATTTTTCTGAAATATCGTATAAATTAAAGAAAATAATTTAAAATAATTAACAAATGATTTTTTTATCTTCCGAAGAAAAATCCGAATTAAGATCCCGTCATCGCATGGATAATAATAAGAAAACCTGCGATCGTATCAAAGCGATCCTAATGGCTAATGATGGTTGGACATATGTTCAAATTAGCGAGGCGTTAATGATTGATCTTGCTAGTATTTGGTAGACACAACGAAGACAAATAAAGAAAATAATCTTTATAAGGAAAAGAGGGTCAAGAAGCCTTTCCCGGTAAGGGGTATGTTGCTTCTTCTGAGGTTGAACTGGTGCAACTCCGTAAAGAATTGGCCATTGCTCGCGAAGAAAGAGATATCTTAAAAAAAGCACTAGGCATTTTCTCGTCACTGCGTAAATGAAATATCAATTTATGCAAAATCATGAAAGAAATTCTTCAACGGAGAGGATGTCTCGTATGTTAGATGTATCGCGCAGTGGGTATTATCATTTTACAAAAAGAAAACCAAGCCAACATGAACAAGAAGATGAAAGGCTTCTGCTAAAAATTAAAATGATTTATAAAGCAAGCCGTCAAACATACAGGAGCTCAAGGATTCATGCGGAATTAAAGGAACAAGACGAGACATGTTCCAGGAAAAGGGTAACAAAATTGATGAAAAAAGCGGGAATAGTAGCCAAGATGACAAAAAAATTTAATACAAAGGGTCTTGCGACATATCGCCGCTAAAGTTTCGTTAGATAATCATTTTGAAATTAATTGTCTTAATTTTGTATTTTTATTATCACTGTGGTTAGTAAAGAAGAAAACTAAACAAAATAAAAATCTCTTTATTGCCAAATTATAAACATAAATATTATATTTTGGTTCTAACGTAAAATTTTATACATATTATACCTTAACGAAACTTTAGCGGCGATATGTCGCAAGACCCTATTAAGGATGCATGCTCACCAATAAAAAAGATTTTGTTGTAAATAGGAAGAAATATCGTTTTAACTGGAATATTGTTAGAGATTGATTGATTTAAAAATGTATCCCCAAGCTTTGTTCCAATAGCTGAGTAAGAACCTTTTGCATAAACATCTTCCGCCCAAGATTTAATGATGGGCTCATCATATTGCTGATAGATTTTTTCAGAAGGAACAATAGGGTGTGGCAGTGACTTTTTGATTTTTCCATAGTTAGCTTCCACCATTTCAATCATTTCAGCGTAATAACTTTTAAAGTTCTCATTTAAGTTACTCCCCCATATACTATCTATATACAGCGTTAAAAGCGTGTAATCATTATTATGAAATGTACCTACATGATCGTTGCTTACCAATGAATAATGCGAATCAATGCGATTCGATTCAACAGGTATTAAAATCTTTCCATTTGAGCCATATTGAACGTCATAGAACGCATCTAGTTGTTCTTTCGGAATTACTGAATCTTCCCACAAAATATCTTTAAAGGTGCTGCATGGAATGGAAAGAATAAGCTTGTCGCAAAGAACAGTGGTGTTGTCATTAAATGACAATTTAATTTTTTCATCGCCATAAGAGACTTTTTGAAGCACTTTATTTAGAAAGATTTTTCCTTCTAAAGCGTCAGCTAAAGCAAGAGGAAGTTTGCTATTTCCTCCCTTTATATATTTTAAAAGAAAGGGGTTATCTGTTCCTGCCACTTCTTGAGGTGCAGCAATTCCGCCAGGAAGAAAATATTTTAACGTCTCAATATTGGGATTTATAGCCAAATCTTCTGCTGGCAATCCTTCATATGCACCCATATAAAAGTTAAAAATACGTTTTAACAAAGAATTATCAGAAAATAAATGTTCTATAACATCACGTATAGAAACCGCTGATAAAGATATAGCTTTTAACGTTTGTTCAAGTTTATGTTCTGAAAAACCACATGTTTTTAAAAGTTCATTGATATCATACATTTTGCCATCCGCGTAAAAACCACGAGAAAGACAACGGTAATCGTCTTCAATTTCTAATCCTAATTCATGAGCAAGATTTAAGAAATGTTTAGCTTCTCCACCATCCGTAATGTTTTGCCCACCAAGCTCAGCGATTGAATATGTGCCTTCAATATTTTTAACATAAACCGTATGAACTCTTCCTCCCACGCAAGACCTAGCTTCATAGAGCGATATATCATACCCTTTTTGATTTAATCTATAGCCTATCGTTAAGCCTGATAGACCTGCGCCAATTATTGCGATCTTAGGTTTCTTTGTTGAAGCACTACCTAAAGCAAGGTGGTCATGATTGTTGCTATTTGCCTCACATATATGAGGAGTATCTAAACCCATTACCCCATCCTCTAAAATATAAATAAATTTTGTATTTTTACCATAACTTCACACTTTAAAATAATCAACAACGTGTCCATAACTATCTATAATTCAAGTCCATGGCGATGCTGATTCTGAAAAGATTGCTGATACCCCATATATTTCATGTGCTCTTGCGTTTGTTGCATCATTTTTTGAGTCTGCATTTCATATTGCACATGAATTATCTGTGCCTCTTCATGCGTTGTTGGTTCTACCTGTTTAGTGCCTCTGGCTTTTTGTGTAATCATGTGTTGAATAACTGCACGCACGACCTGCGGTTCTGGCTGAGTGTGTTGCTCTGCATGCTTCTCTGGTTGAGTTGAATAGGTTTGGTGTAAAGCGTCTAAGCATTCCTTTATAATCTTATGTGGCATCCCTTGCTGGCTGAGTGCCTGATAATGATGATGAGTATGTAGTATTTCTTTATAAGCAATAGGAGAAAGGTTAATTGTACTTTCAGCTGGATTTTTGATCTGATTTTGAACGTCATTTTCAAGGTCTTGCATTTTAGCTTTTGATTGATAGATGCGACTTGATTCTTTTTTTTCTGGGTGCTCTATTTTTTCTCTGGCAATAAGTGCACCCATGAGATTGGCTTTTTCAGAGAAACGTGCATCATTTCTGTATTCAACTTCCAACATTCCTTTTGCAAGAGATGTATAAATTCCAGTTAGAATTGATTGACGCTTGACGTGTTCATTATCCGTTGTTTTTTCGCCAAAGGCGCGTAATTCGTTAAGTTCACGATACGTTTTATTAGCAATATGAACAATTAAAGGCATACGTTCAGCTTCAACAAACGAAGATAGATCTT
Source organism: Alphaproteobacteria bacterium (assembly GCA_947490395.1). Taxonomy (GTDB): domain Bacteria; phylum Pseudomonadota; class Alphaproteobacteria; order Paracaedibacterales; family CAIOTO01; genus CAIOTO01. The sequence goes on along the minus strand of CANLGW010000077.1, from coordinate 1,762 downwards.
CAACATTGGCTTGGTGTGCAATTTCTTCATAATTTATGCAGTCACGTGTGGAACTTGGCTTTAGGTGTTCTTTCACTTCCTCATGCTGAACCGTAGTGTGAAGGAGGGTTTCAATCACTATTCCATCTGGCAACGGATCGGCTAAATCCCATTTGTGGGGAAGGGTAGAGGGTAAATCAACAATCTGTATGTTTTTATGTCCATGTTCTTTTAGAATATCGCCAATTTTAAGCGCCGCATTAAACCCTGCTTTGTCATGATCTGGGAAGATGGTCACATCGCGTCCTTTTAATACAGACCAATCAGATTTATTCACAGCACCACATCCACCACTCCAGGTGATGACAGCATGATCTGTAAATAGTTTGCGAGCAGCCTCGCAGGTCTTTTCGCCCTCAACAATGAGAACAGGTGCATGTGGTATTTGTTTGAGCTGTTCAAGTCCATAGATTGGCCGATCATCCCCAAAGCCTTTCCAACGCCATTGAGGTTTTATTTGTTGTGATTGATCCGTGTGCGCTTCCTTGCTTGTCGGCTCAGAGACCGTATAACGACAATAGGTAAGCGTAGGAGTGATTTTTTTCCCTATTTTATCTTCAAGTCGAATGACAAGTCCGAGCGTATTTTCATCTGCATCTTTATAGGTATAACGTGCGACTTCTGTTCTTCCTTTAAGCATGTACCGTAGATGAGGCGTGTTTTTTAAGTCAGGCACGCGTGCCTGTACAGGGAATATAGGTGTCCAGTTATCAGCATCAATTTCATTCTGTTGAGATGGGTTTTGCAAAGATTGATAATGTTTTATCAAAGAAGGGACTACTTCAACCGAACGTTCATTCCCAAGCCACTTAACACCCCATTTAAAGGCCTCCTTTTTATCGAGCCCCAACTGATCAGCAATAAGGGTTACGGCATTTCCGGAAACACCCGATTCAAAGTTAGCGTACATTCCCTTTTTAGCCCCACCGATATAAATCGAAATGGATCCATTCGTACCATAACGCCATTGCAATGCACTTTGCCGTTTTGGCTTGTCAAAAAAATGAAGAGCAAGGTCTTTGATCTGATCGTTAAGATCACGTACGATTTCAGCACTTGTTCTCTCAAATTTCTTTTCAGAAAAGTGTTCAGAGGTGTGTGCACGGTCAGGTGTTAGTTCAGCGAAAGCCTGTTGGATATCACTCATAACTTTTTTTGTCTGATCTGTAATATCTTTGCTTTGTTCTGGTTGTTTTAACAGCTCTGACTTTTCGCGATACGCCACTTGGTTTTCAAGTGTTCGTTTGTTAATGCTATATTTACGAGAGTACAGATTCACAAACTCTCTATGCAGTGGGTAATTGTCAAGAATCTCTTTGGCAAGCGTATCACGTTCCAAACGAGCTTCTTGGAATGATGAAAATAATGGATGGTTTGCTGATGGCGTTACTTTTCGAACGTCGTGCCAGAGTTCCCGTGATAGTTGTGCAGCTTCCCCGTAAAGTTCAACACGCATCTTTGCCTTTTCTTCTGCGCGACATAAAGGTCTAGCTTTTCTTTCTGTTGTTATCATAAGATTCTCTTCCGTTAAACCTGCTTGATGAAGGTAGAGTTTATGGCTATCAAAATCGTCTAATAGACCTACTGCGTAAGTCTTTCCGCCTCCTCTGATGAATGAGTTGTCAAAGCGCCCCCAACCCATTTTATTTTTTATGCCGTAGCAAATCCATTTTTCAGATTCACAATCCCTGCAATAATATGGAATTTAATGCCATAACGTTTA
>CANLGW010000076.1 GCA_947490395.1 Alphaproteobacteria bacterium | reverse complement strand
AAAAAGCAAAAAATGAAGAGCAAACAGAGAGGGAAATTTGTGATGTATCGGAGGCTAAAATGGAGTAAGATTACGCAGTAACCTTGGACTCCTTTTTGTGTCAAAAGTAATTGTCACTGGGTGTCAAAGTAATTGTCGTTACACATTTGGTCCAACACTAGTTGTGTAAACATCTGAAGGACCTGTTGTCAGTGCATATTTTGTACCTGAACCTTTTTTATCTAATTCAATACCATATTCATATACACCCGTTAAGCGGAATGTCGTTTTGCCTTGCTCGATAATATAACGAAGACCAAGACCTGTGTACCATTCCATGCCGTTACTTGTCGATTCATTTTGCGTAATACCATAACGACCCGCATTACGTTCGGTAAATTTACTGGCCTTGCTACCTGTATAAGTCAACCCTGCGTTAATACGACCTGTTGCCTGTTTGCGCACAATATCAAACAAATAATTTAACTGCGCATTCGCAAGATCGCTACTCGTCTTATACGTTTGCAACGCATAATAGGGCGTATTATTCTTTGTTTTGTCAATACCATAACGCTGACCATCATTAAAGGTGTTCGCACGACTGAACACAAGTTCATGACCCCAATTTTTTGTGTATTTATAAGTATTATAAACACCTAAAATATAGCCATTTGCCTTTTGGAATGAATCGGGATCCCCCAATGTATGGCTACGTGCTGCTGTAAGACCTGTCATCAAACCAAATGAGTACGTATTTTTCAGGTTACGACGTTCCACACCAATCAACGAACCGCCTGTCCATCCTTGACTACCTGTATCACTGCTTGTGCGATCTACACGCATACGGCTAGCGAATGGCGTTACCCAAACACGTGTTTCTTTATCGCCCATACTAACAGGACCTTTATCCGCGAGAGCTGTTAAAATCCTCTCAAACGATTCATTATTGCTATGTAAAGAGCCACCTTTCGTTGCACTGAATTGACGAGCACGAAAATCTTGCGGGCCAACCTCTGCCGCAATAGTGTTACTGTCTGCCTTTAAGGTTGCACTATTTGTAACAGCATTAATAATTTGGGATGAATGATCCGGTGTTAAAGGGCTAGTGTATAGATCCGTTGGATCAATTGTTATTACCCCTGTGTTATCATTTCCTGTAACAGTTACGATATAAGAAGGATCTACAGCCACACCACCTTCCATGAATTCACCAGTTGTAGAATCAACACTTTGATCACCTGAAATGTTAACAGTACTCGTCGTTGTCACTTTCAAGATGAGTTTTTTACCATCACTTGACGGACCTACATCTACGGATAAACCTGGCTTTTCAACATAACGGAAATTAATACCGTTACTCATACTTATCATAGAAAAGCCGCTAGCAATAGAAAGGGTTCCACCAGCCTTTAAAAATTCATAATTACGAACACCTGCCGAATAATCCCCCCCTTGCATAACGAGATCAATATAAGAACCATTAGCAAATGTCGCATCGCCCGCTACGTCATAATAAGTGCTATCCAGACGGTGTCCTGATGGTTGTAGAACTATATTTGGCGTAGTATAATTGTTAACCTCAACAACAAGGTGTCCGCCACTCGCAATTGATAATGAAGCAGGTGAAAAATAACCAATCGATTGACCACCTTGTCCGTAACCGCCAGAACCAATCGTAGTAGCGCCTACCACACCATTACCCTTAAGCATACCACCTGATGCAACACTAACAGACGCATTTGGCATTGATCCATTAATCGAAGCGGTACCTGATGAAATACCGATTGAACCGCTATAATTGGGGCTATCCCCATTTAATTTCAATTCTGACCCCACGCCGCCTGCAATTGTCATCGGCGCAGTTCCTGAAAATGCTCCTGTTAATACAGGTGTTTTACCCGCAACAGGCTCGAATGTCGCTGCTGTTTCCATTGCAATAGGGTTAGAAAGTGTTGTTGCGCCAAGCTGAACAACGGGTGCTGAACCAGTTCCTGCTGATTGTAACTTCAGCGTACCTGTACCTATATTGGCGTTATCGCTTATAATCGCGGTAGAATTTTGTAATTCAATCGCACTGCTTAACCCAGGGTTCGCCACAGCAAAGGTGACTGCCTTACCACCCGAAACTGATACTTTTGATGTATTATCCACACTGGTCATCGGCGCACTAAAGGCCGCATTACCCGCACCTGACAAAGCAACAACTGAATTAGCGGCATTAGAAATAGACGCTGAAACCGTCGTATCGCCCGTGCTAGCAAATTCAACTCTAGATCCTGCGGCGTTTGTAATTGGTTGATGAACCTCAGCATTTCCTGTGCCTTCAAGGCGAACCGTACCACCAGCAACGTTATTAATTGCCCCTTCAAGTTTTGTATTACCTGCACCACCAAAAGTAACTTTTTTACCAGAAACTGTCTCAACTGTTGAATTAATTGTTGCTGTTACACCCGATGGCACAGGAATAATCACATCATTCACGATACTAATTGGATTACTGATTGTAGCTGTTTGGGCACCAGATCCACTCGTCGTTGTTGGCAATGAAACTGATTGCACCGTCGTTGATGTGCCTGAGACGCCAAAAATAACAGGCTGTGTTGCATCTGTCGGTAAATCCTCTGATGACACAGAAGGATTAGTAATAGTTACAGGCGCTGGAGTCGGCGTACCGCCATACCCGCCATATCCACCATACCCGCCAAATCCAGTTCCTGACGATCCACCACTTGCATCATCATCATCGTCCTGCTCTGGCTCACCCATCGATGACTCATCATCCTCACTCACACCCACGCCAACACCCACACCTGCAGACAATGCATGGCGCACAGGCAAAATAAAAACAGCAGAACAAAATGTCATAACACTTATTTTTAATATTTTTTCAAGATCTTTAATCATTACGTAAACCTAAGAAATTAATTGAAACCTTAATAAATGATAACGGGATCTTTTTTTACATGTAAAGATATTTTTTAGACAAATATTAATAAATTTTTATGATTGTTAAATAGCCATGCCTATTAATATTTTGTTAACACACTCTATGGTAAATCAATCATATCATGGGAAATATAATCTATTTAAAATGACACACAAAACCAACACGTATATGTCATTAGAGCTGCGCTTATCTATGATCTATTTTCTATTAATTGACACACATCATGTATATGCCATTGATGGCGATATTCCACGTGCACCTTCATCCTATAGTGTTTTATCGCAATCTTATAATTATAACATACTCAATTTTGATATATTCACTATGTGTTCTAATGAGAAACAAAACATGATCATGCAATCAATGATACTATTTGAAAATAACATTCTTGATTTCTTAGCCATTCTAGCCCAAATGAAAAAACCCATTGACGCACTGAAAAATGTCATAAACATTATTCAGTCATCCCCCCATGAAATACCTGCATTTTTAGATATTCCTTTTTCTGATGCCCTTACGCAAGCGCGCCAGCTCAATCAAACATCATCTGAACCAACGGCATTAACATTTGATCGCATTCAGAATGATCTAGCATCCTTCGATAACATTGAAAATCGAGTCACCACATTAAAACAAGGGTTGCTTGCCAAACATTATCCCCTTAGTCAGGTGATTGATGATCTTGATATGATTATCCACCTAAATATGCGCTATATCCATTTGCTCATCCAATTACATCATTTAAAGGGCATCACCCCACAAACACACACTGAAATTCTAACCTTTATTGAATGGCTTAATCGTTTCGCCCTTAAATTGGATGCCAATAAACGCGTGCTGATCGATCTATACAAAAACCCATCGGTTGATGCCTTATCAAACCCCGTATGCCGCACCGATAATTTGTGGCACTTGGCTATTAATCCATATCAAAAATAATACCAATGCTCTATAAGAAAAATAAAGAAAAATTATTGGAACTCTTTTAAAATGATACCATCATACTCAACTAAATATCTTTTGCGTTTAAGTGATGCCGAAATCAAAAATATATAAAGTGCTTTCATGCAAACTTTTTCAGAACTAGATTTATCCTTTACGCTATAATAATAACAAAAAACAACTAACATCGATTCTCAATATCCGTTATAATTTACTGAAATAAAGGGTAAAGATACGAATGATGCTCACACAAAATGAACAAACTTTTCATAACCGTTTTCAAAAAAAGCACATTTTTATGTGCGCCTCTATTTTTATTCTTGCAGGGAGCGCCATAGCAGCTTGGCTTTATGCCGCAACCATATTTGAAAAGAGCATCAAAACCATACAGGAGACTCTAGTAAGATCAGGAACAGCAACTTTCTCAAATGTTTGTATTCATAAATATGCATTAAAAGCCACGTTTGCTGATCCTATCTTTACAGGTGATACACCAGATGTACGCGTGCAATTCAAAGCAGGTGATTGCCTTAACGTGCATTATAATTTTCTAACAAAAACAATTACGTTACGCATCAAAGGCGATGAAGCACTTTCCTTAAAGGCTGATGGAATAACAGCACCCCTTATACATTCACCAAAATATGATAACCATAATGATTGTCGTTATAAAATTATCCTCACCCGTTATTTCCCTGACTTCACAAGTCACGAGCAAGCGAATTTAACCCCCGATCAACACATTGCTAATCTGCTGAAAAATATTATCGGACAAATTAAATCCATTCAATTAAAGGGTAAAAATGGTCTCATTCACCTAAACACACCCTGGAATTCGGTTTTATCAAAGACCTCTTTTGGCAGTATTCGCTATAATCAATTCAACTGCACGCTTTTTCCATCCTTACAAAAGACCGAAACAAATACATTCGATTTACACATACGCAATCAATTTTCGTACACCAATTTTACTTTTGTTTCTGCCAACAATACCGCATCACCACCAAGTACCCTCGCACACGTAAAAGGGAAATCAACATCAATTATTCACTTTGGCAGTGATGAAACTATTCTTCGTACGATTCGTCAATTCCATGAAACAGGCGACTGGTGGGTGGCCTTAACTGCATTTAGCACAGAATCCCAATCACATGGAAAACGCACCTACGAAGGTCAGAAACACACCTATAATTTATCAACGTCCTATGATCCCGCATCAAAATTCATTCGTTTAACCTTTGATGGTAATGACATCTTTGATGCCACATGGAAACGTGATTATGTGCCTGCCCTACGGTCAGTCGCTGAATCATACCAACAAACGTTTGGTAGCCAAAAAACCATAACAGAAGCTATGTTGACAAATATTTTGCCTGCCCTTGAAAACCACAATCCGGTCAAAAGCACGATCACAGTCCACATTGACTTTAAGAATAATCACGTTCTAACCAACATCACAGCGGGCTATGTGTCTGAACGCCACGGAGCAACAATTGCCTTATCCTTATCCGCACAAAAGGCCGCTTTGCTTTCTATACAAAAACTATTTGATATGAATAATCAAACACTAGAAACAGTGATTGATAAGCCAATAAACATTAATATTACCTTACATAATCAGGCAGTACTTATCGATGATATCCAGGGAATTATAACACGCGCCCTTGAGATAACAGAAAATAATGATTGGATTAAAAGCATACCTTCAGGACGTGCAATCATTGATAAATCAATCCAATTAATTGCGGAACAATCAAAGCCACAAGAAAAACCTTTGCCAGCCAACGAAACACAGCTTTGCTTTGTCTATGATATTAAAACGAATGCTTTCACATACGGCCGCAATCACAAGAGAGAGCAGCAAGGACATGGCCAGGGACATGGACTCGACCAACTGATCACGCATATAATGCCAGATGTTTTACAAACTGTTGATCTAACGCACGACAATCATCACGGACACACACATGGCAATTATGAAACCAGCGCCCAAAGTGATACACACGATGACCACAAGGCATCCACGCTAACTGATGGCATGAATGATGCTATTGAGGACGATGTAGAATCGGATACCGATGATAATGAGCAACAAGATGACATCATGGACGAATCGCTTTTCGATGACGAAGAGTATGCACGTAAATATGCAAACACAATTGCTGGCGATCTATCACCAAATGGCATGAAAAAAACAAATAATCATAAGGCCAAAGCCTAAATTCACTCCATACGATAGCAGTTCACTTTATACCAATAAACATGTTAGAATGACGTCGTACATATCTCAATGAGCACTCAACAAGAAGGCGTTTTTTCACGATGCACACCTTAAGCCCCCGTGTCGACATTGCATTTAAAAAGATCTTTGGCGTTGAAGAAAACAAGGATCTGTTGATATCCCTTATTAATTCAATTGTTGAACCATGTGATCATGTATCAGATGTGACACTAATGAATCCTT
>CANLGW010000075.1 GCA_947490395.1 Alphaproteobacteria bacterium | reverse complement strand
GATTCAATCTTCCATGGATCTATAATGCCTAAGGCTTGGCTGAATAACTGTTCGATGTGCATGATAAACTCCTTCTTTTAAGGAGAATTATACAGCATTCATAGCCAACTTGCTTGAGTTACTTACCCACTCGTTTTGCATAAGAGCCTAAGATTTTTTCTATATGAATAGAATATAATAATTATTTACTTTTTTCTACTCTTATCTTATGATCAAATCACATTTAAAAAATGAGACAATAATTCGAATGACTGATTTTGAACGACGTGGCTTAATGTTAATTTTGTCCTCACCTTCTGGGGCTGGAAAAACGTCTATCGTAAATACACTTCTAAAAACTGAACAAAAATTAAAAACATCTATTTCCGTCACTACACGACCAAAGCGCCCTAGTGAAATTGATGGTATTGACTACTATTTTGTTTCCGTTGATGAATTTGAACATCGCCTTAAAAACAATGAATTTTTAGAACACGCTGAAGTATTTGGCAATTTATATGGCACACCCAACCAATTTGTATCCGATACATTGGAGAATGGTGAAGATGTTGTCTTTGATATCGACTGGCAGGGTACGCAGCAAATTAGCCAAACAGCACGTGATGACCTTGTTACTATTTTTATCTTACCGCCATCTCTGGATGAACTAGAGAACCGTTTACGCGGCCGCAATCAAGACACAGCAGAGGTCGTCGCACGCCGCATGAGCGAGGCTACCTACGAATTAAGCCACTGGCCTGAATATAATTACGTAATGGTCAATCACATGCTTGAAGAAAGCGTTTCAAACGTACGTGCTATTTTAACAACTGAACGTCTACGTCGCAAACGTCAAATCGGGCTTGCGAATTTCGTTAACCATTTGCGTGGCATAAAATAAAAATTAATATCTCTTGTGCATCGAATTTACAAAATTAATGAATCTCAAGACTAAGCGCAGGAACCATAATTGAATTGGGGATTAAATCACCCGCCGTCATCACACGGATTGTTTCAATTTGACCTTCAATATTTTTATGCCAAAAATCAATAAACGCAAGCAAGCGCGGAAATTTAGGCGGATAATCAAATTCTTGCCATACATATGTTTGCAAAAGAAGGGGATGATCTGGCAAATGATACGTAATTTCAGCTGTTGTTAAGCGAAAGCCATGCAACGCACGTTCAAAGTCATTGTCATAATCTGAGAATTGCATAGGGCACACCTATTCCATCATCAATACCTAACTTTATAATCCTAGCATGACGTTTAATTATTAACATTTAGTTAAAGAATAAAACGAACTAACCTTGATAACAGTGCGCATAATTAACAAATCGACGTATACACGATCGTTCTTGCGATGACGAGTGAAGTTACGTATGATTAGTTCACTAATTTAAAAATGATCATGTTCAAAAAATGTCGACCAATAAGAGTTTAAAAAAACTACTCAAAGGCTATCAAATCTTTCGGGATAAATATGCACACGGCGATCAATCCATTATGCATTATTTGTCACGTAACGGACAGCAACCTAAAACAATGGTGGTAGCGTGCTGCGACTCACGTGTTGATCCTGCCCTTATCCTGCAATGTAATCCAGGCGATTTATTTGTTGTGAGAAATGTCGCCAACATTGTCCCCCCTTATGAAAAAGACGAAGCACACCACGGCACCAGTGCCGCACTCGAATTTGGGATTTGCTACTTACATGTTGAGCATCTTATCTTGCTTGGACACAGTCAATGTGGCGGAATTCAGGCACTTTTAAAACACGATGTTTTGGGTCAAGACGATTTTATCACAAATTGGGTAACGCTTATCAAAACAAAAGGCGCCAAGCCCAAGACAATTGACGAGTGCGCCAAACAAGCTCTCCATCAATCACGCCAAAACTGCCTCACATTCCCATGGATTAAAGAAAGAATTGAGCAAGGCACACTTGCTATTCATTTATGGTTTTTTGATATAAAGACAGGGCAGATTTTCACCTATTCAGAGGAGAAGGAAACTTACCAACCTCTTACTGCGTAAAAAGTATGATGCGTACAAAACCTTTATTATATGCAACAGTTTGCTTCAAAAATAATAGAGACATATGGGCTTTGTTAAATTATTTAGCAGAATTGTTTTTATACTTGAATGGGTGAAAGAAAAAACATGCAAACATCCCCTAAAAAAAGTATTTGTATTCTTGAATTGTCAGCGTATGACGTGCGTAATTTCTTTCTAAAACCAAAAATTTATTTCACTCCAGACATTCCACCTTACTTTGTGTTTGATAAATTGCTCAATACATTAAGTACAACATTACTTACTGAAAGCTATGTAAATAAAAACAATACTTTACATAATGATAAAGGGAAAAAGATCAGAAATCACAATAAAGTAAATCATACACTGTATAGTAATAAGGACGGGAAATATGACTGGCGCCCACTTCAACTCATAAATCCTGCCATATATGTCTGCTTAGTGCATCAAATTACAGAAGGTAATAACTGGGGACTCATTAAAGATAGATTCAAAGCATTTAGGAAAAACCCAAACATTGAATGCATGAGCATTCCTGTTAAATCTCTTAATGAAGAGAAAGATAAAGCAGCGCAGATTTACGAGTGGTGGGACAAAATAGAACAACGATCCATTGAATTAGCATTAGAGTATGAATGTCTTATAAAAACAGATATTAGCGATTGTTATGGATCAATCTACACACATTCAATTGCATGGGCTTTACATGGAAAAGATCAAGCGAAAAGCAATAGAGGCACAAATAAAAATAAGAAGATCTTAATTGGCAATTCAATAGATGGGTATATTCAGGATATGTCCTATGGCCAGACAAATGGTATTCCCCAAGGCTCCATACTCATGGATTTTATTGCAGAAATGGTACTTGGGTATGCGGATATTGAATTATCAGAAAAAATAGAAAAAGAAAATTTAGGGAAAGACTATCATATTCTCCGATACCGAGATGACTATAGAATATTCGTAAATAACCCACAAGATGGCAAGAAAATAACTAAATTACTCACAGAAGTGCTTATTGATCTTGGGCTTCACCTTAATACCCACAAAACACAAAGCACTTGCAATATTATCAAAGATTCCATTAAATCTGATAAATTGTTTTGGATAAAACAACATAAGCATGAAGAAAATTTACAAAAAATGTTACTTATTATTCATAATTTAGCCGAAAAATTTCCAAATAGTGGGAGTCTTACTCGAGCGTTGCATGAATACTATGATGTAATTTATCCCTTAGAAGATATAAAATCGCCACTACCTTTAATTAGCGTTGTTACAGATATTGCTTACCATAACCCTAGAACTCTTTCTGTATTTGCTGCAATTTTGAGTAAACTCATGATCTTTGTTAGCAATGATAAAAAGCAAGAACTTCTCAAAAAAATTCAAGATCGATTTAGCAAAATACCAAACACAGGTCATTTAGACTTATGGTTGCAAAGAATCTCAGGCCAACAATATGTATCTGAAGAACTTTTATGCAAAATTGTTTTTGATAAACAAAAAAATCCAGTATGGCAGATGGCTGGAATTAATACCCCTCTTCAAGATATTATCAAAAACACGAAGATTATTGATAAAAATATAAGAGATACTTTACCGCCAATTATACATAAAGATGAATTTAATATTTTTTAAAATTACTACTAGTACCAAGCACCACAAGTACTTTGTATTTGACAAAAAACCACCCAAACAGTCACACAAAAGTTTTAATGAACATATTCCGAATAGCCATTATTATACACGCGCTCAATGACCGCGTGTTCAATCAAGGCTTGCAGCATCGTCGACTGTTCTTGCAAAGACGGCGTTTCAAGAATTGCCTGTTTCTCATTCGCCTGCAAAGGGCACACCATCGTAAGGGCTGTGATCAATTTTTCATTTGATATACGCTGAATTTCATCCCAATTAGGAGTGATCTCAACAATTTTAAAGTACGGCTTTAATGCATGCATAAGACGTGTACGGTCAAGCGTAAAATCAATCTCATCAACGAGATCAATCGAATAACGTTCATAATCAACGGTTGCTGTACGATACGCATGCTCATATTCAATTTCTTCGATGAGATCAAAACGACATTCCCCAAAGAGTGTGATAATAAATTGCCCCTCTTCAGGTTCGATTACATCGACAATACGCCCCGCACACCCGATTTTAAAAAGCGACGCAGAGGCCTCTCCATTCATTTTATTATGATCAAACAACGGCTGCACGACACCAATATACGCATGCTCACGTGGCACATTTCCAATCAACGTTAAATAATCACTTTCGGATATTGGAATGGGCAAGGCAGCTCTTGGCATCAAAATTGCACCATGTAAAGGAATTAATGGCAGAACAGTTGGTAAATGCTTCGTTGTCGGTACTAAAATGCTCATCACATATATTTTCGCTAATAGGTTTAACGGCTTAAGAGGAGCAACAATGCGCACAATCAGAAAGTCAGACAAGCCTTCTTTCAAGACACCTCTACTTACCTACCTACACCATACAAAAAAAACAAAATCGATACAAGAAAACTATCAAAAAATGAAATTAAATTTTTGAATAAACGTATTTTATTTAACAAACACTGCAATTAAAAGAGGCGCATGTGACGTTATTATTTGATCAAGAGCAAATTTGCCTGCTTGAGGAAATCAAAGAGCATTTAGACCCCATCATAAAACCACGCCGTCAATTGAGTGCGCTTACATCTATGAATAGCCGAGCGGTTAGAGGTGTTTATGTGTACGGGCCCGTTGGACGTGGAAAAACATCTGTGATTGAATATATTTTTAACAAACTCCCTGAGCCCAAACAAAAATATCATTTTGATCATTTTTCAACAGAGCTCTATCACCATCTTCAACACATGAGCATTACTAATCTTCTCCATACACTCTATTTAAAAGGGCGCATTATTTGGATTGATGAATTGCAAATCTATGATATTGGAACCGCCATGTTATTAAGGAAACTTATTCCTGAAATGATTAAACATAAAATGATTGTTTTAATTACAGGCAACGTAGAACCCATTAATTTCTACAAAAATGGATTGAATCGTGATCAATTTGAAGGCTTTATCCCCTTTTTCTATGAAAATTTCCGTTGTTTTCCACTGAATGGCGAAATTGATTATCGCCGCCTAAACAATGCAAATACCCCTGATTTCAAACACTTATGGCTTCAATCTGATCAATCACATGTCTCAATCAAAAACACATTTTCTGCCCTGTCACCACACGAAGTACCAACATCATTCACCTTAATGTTAAACCAGCGACATTGGCAACTTATACAAACAATTGGCGCTGCTGTTTTTGTTGACTTTCAATCACTTGCTGAAGAAAATCATGCGGCAAGCGATTATAAAACACTTGTCGAAACCTTTCCTGTGGTGTTGGTGCACAATGTTCCTATCTTTACTCATGAAAACAGGGATGCCTGCAGGCGATTCATGGCATTCATTGATATCTTATACGATCAAAAGGGAACACTTTTCATGGAATCAGCAGCAATGCCAGATCACCTTTACCAAGACATCGATAAAAAATTACCGTTTGAGCGAACAGCGTCAAGACTTAATCAGCTCCTGCAACCTTCTCACTAATAAAAGCATTAACCAACTATTAACCATTTTCGATATACACTAAAAACATAACGAACACGCACAAACACTTAAAGGAAACGTATAATGTATACAAAATTAGCAATGATTCTTGTTTGCTTATTCACCCTTTATAATGAAGCTTTTTCCCGTAACCATAGCATCGCAAGCCGTGAGGCAAATTATAACAGTAACAGTACACGCTCAACAGGACATCTATCAAGCCATAGCCAAGTAAGTCAAAAACCTGATCATGAAGTTGTCGGCTGTGACACGAATGTGTATGGCGAGGCTGATGGCAATATCTTTTGTGACAACTGCACTGATAGCGATAAACATCAATGTCAATGCCCTGAAAATGCCCCCAATCTACAGCTAAACGGCGCACGCACTCAGGGAACATGTGTTGGGAAGTGCCCACTTGGATTCTTTTGGAATATTGGCACAACACCTGAAAAACCAAACACATGCATTAAATTTTCTAAGTGCCCTACGTACCCCAAGGATCTAGCATGCCCAGCACTTGGAGATTTAACCGCTATCAGCCAAGCTGATTGTGATTCATTGGCTGCAACTGCTGCATAGAATCTAAGGCATTATCACTGGCTCTTATGCAAATTGAGTGGGTAGATGTGGATTATGTCTCATTAAATTCAACTTTCCAGTGAGCAAATAAGCCATCACTTTAAAATGCTTTTTGCCATAACCACGTGCTTTTCGTTTAGCCGCTTGAACGATCGAGTTAAGACCTT
>CANLGW010000074.1 GCA_947490395.1 Alphaproteobacteria bacterium | reverse complement strand
TATCCTTTTGTTTTAAGGAGTGCCGAAATGAAACCTTCAACAATTTCATAGTCGCCTTTATCTTTCAAAAGGTACTGAATAGCATAATCAAAACTAATCAGTTGCTTGTCGGAGATCATTGGTGTGGTTGTATGTTTGCAGGGCTTGCGCTGAGTCTATCATAAAAAAGGGGGAAAATCATCTGAAAGTGATGCTATATTCGCTACAGAATTCTGCTACTGTTTTGTTACCTTTAATTGCCTATAAGCACAAGGTTTATTAATAACACCCCATAACATAGCAAAACCTACTAAAAATACACCAAGGCATAGCCAAATCAACCCACTCTTTTCATGAAATGTAATCGCCATCGTATTTTCTGTTAATGGTTCAATACTGGTAATTAACACTATTTTACCTCTATCAATCATTCCAAAATCAGCTTTTGGGCGTTGCAATTGGGAGGTATGAAAATACTGTTTTGCTGGTTTTAATGTAAGGCATTTATTTGTACGCATTTCCATTATATGAATGTGTGCACTTAATATGCTGGTAAAGTCACCATTTTCTTTGGTTGCGTTGCTAAAGGTCAACGTATATAAACCATGCGCTAAAGGCACGCCACGATTAAGAACTAATGTTGATTCAGACGGATTGATACTATAACTTGCAAAACCAATCAAACAAAACCCAATACCCATATGAGCAAACGACAAACACGTCCGTTTACGCATAAAAGGTATCATCACACCAACACATAATGCACCACATACACCTAATAACATATAAGGAAGGGATAAATCCCAGTACATGATTAAATATAAAAGACCCGATAACAAAGCTGTCGTATGTGCCACAGATAAACGCTTAAGTGATTTTGGCACCAATGCCATAAGCAATGCAATCGCTGCCCACATCGGCAACAACGTTGTATTAAAAAATGAAGACGCTAATGTAATTTTAAAAATAAGCGGTATAAAAAGCCCCATGCATACAACCAATAATGTCCCGCCAAGTAAGCACAACCCAAGGGTCAAAAGCCATGCACGTGCGTCCTTAGATTTAGGATGTAGTTGCGGTAAAGGTACATACACGATTTGTTGCTTGGGTTGATATGCGCTTAAGATTACAAATAATGTCATAAAACAGACAAAAGCCCCAAGCAACCAAAAGGCCATCGCATTCTTTGCAAAACTATGCACCGAAAGAAGGATGCCCGAGCGAATAATCCACATACTTACACAAACACATACAAATGGCATAGCTGTCAACCATGGGCGTTTAAAAAGAGCGTACTGCGGTATATGAAACACAATGAGTGCAGCCAGCCACGGAAGCAGTGATGCTGTTTCAACAGGATCCCAAAACCAAAAACCACCCCAACCTAATTGTGTAAACGCCCAAAAACTACCAAGGGCAATCGCAATAGTCAAAACCCCAAAACCTATTTTCGTGTGATAAAGAATCAAATCGAGTGCCATACCATTATGCCGTGTAGCATATAACCCCAGGGCATATGGAATGAAAAGCCAGACTTGCCCCAGATAGAG
Source organism: Alphaproteobacteria bacterium (assembly GCA_947490395.1). Lineage (GTDB taxonomy): Bacteria > Pseudomonadota > Alphaproteobacteria > Paracaedibacterales > CAIOTO01 > CAIOTO01. The sequence goes on along the minus strand of CANLGW010000074.1, from coordinate 4,854 downwards.
GAGCGGCGGATGCCAAACCATATTTAAATCATATAGCAATGGATTTAAGCCATGACTCTCTTGGTGAAGGAGCACGAAGGGCGTTGATGCAAATGGGTTAGCCTCCACACACATATAAAGCGCCAAACATACGTTTATAAAGGCTAAAATACGTCGCCTAAAGCGCGCCAAATCGTCAATAACTGTCCAGCTTGATAGGCAATTAAGCAGACATAGCCATACAAATAAAGATGTTTCATGATGGCTCCATAAACTTGCTAAACGATAATGAAGGGCTTGCGCAGAGTGATTATGATGCATGACGCACAAATAACGAACATCCACCGTCAGATGCGCTATAAGCGTAACTACAAATAATGCCCCCAGAATTATAAAACCGAAATCAAAAACCCTTATCGCATTACCAAAGCATTGCTTGTTATCTTTTGTTAATAATTGAATGGCTTCAACACCAATAAAAATAGCAAGCAAAGCTTCAGCAATAAAGGGGTGCATTTACGCTGCCATCATTAACTTAATCAAATCATCTTCCGTCAATTTTGTCGCGTGTTGACTACCATCAAGAAGATCATCTGCCAAATCACGTTTGTCTTTGTGGAGGGCTAAAATACGTTCTTCAATACTGCCCTTCATGACCAGGCGATAAATCGTAACTGGACGCTGTTGCCCCATACGGTGCGCACGATCCGATGCCTGATCCTCAACAGCAGGGTTCCACCATGGATCCATATGAATCACATAATCGGCCGCTGTTAAGTTAAGCCCTGCACCACCTGCTTTTAAACTCAAAAGGAAAAGGGAGCTTTTTCCTTCTTGGAATGCATTCACTCGTTTTTGACGCTCTGCAGCAGCCGTACTGCCATCCAAGTATTGGTATTCAATTCCTTTTTTATCCAATTCCACCCGCACGAGATCCAAATAACTCACATATTGGCTAAAGATCAATGCTTTGTGATTATTCAGCAAAAGCTCATCGACTAGTTCTAAAAATACTTTTAGTTTGCTACTAGGAATATCGATATTATCATCCACAAGCTTAGGATGGCAGCAAGCTCTGCGTAGACGGGTAATTTCAGCCAAAATATGAATCTTGCGTTGTCCGCTTTTTTGATCATTATTCGTAATATTATCAATCGCTGTTTGACGAACAGCCTCATAAAATGCTTTTTCTTCAGGTTCCATATCAATGTGAATGGTTTGTTCTGTCTTGGGCGGTAATTCTTGCAGCACATTTGCTTTAGTACGTCGTAAAATAAAGGCTTTAATCAGATTTTTAAGGGCTTGCCTGCGCGCTTGGTCTTTTTCTTTATCAAGCGGTGTCATGAATTTCTTTTGAAAGGATTCTTTGCTCCCCAATAAACCAGGAGCGATAAATCGAAACAGGCTCCACAATTCGTCAAGGCCATTTTCTATCGGTGTTCCTGAAAGAGCTAATTTGAAATTCCCATTTAATTGAATCGCTGCTTGAAAACGTTTTGTTGTGGCATTTTTAATAGCTTGTGCTTCATCCAAAACAATGATTTCAAATTTTTTAGCTTTAAGAAGCTCCGCCTCTTGCTGCAAAAGCGTGTAGCTACAGATCAAAATATCCATTGGTTTTAAGTTATTTATCAGCTCAGCTCTGTTGTCAATTTCCATAGCATATGAATTGAGTGTTGGCGCAAATTTGGCAATTTCTTCATGCCAATTATGACAAACAGATGTTGGCGCTACAACTAAACAAGGTCCTTTTGGTGCATGATTAAGCAATACAGCAAGAGCCTGCACCGTTTTACCAAGCCCCATATCATCTGCCAAACACGCTCCCATCCCAAGATACGCAAGACGCGACATCCAATCGAAACCTTCACACTGATATTCGCGTAATGTTGCTTGCAATGTAGATGGTAATGTGGGCGTAAATGCATCTGCACTCTCAAATACCTCTAACCGCTTTTTCCATTCGTTATCGGTTACAACTTCTTTTGTTTGATCCGCAAAATTCTTTAATGCATGCCCACCAAGATTATGAACACGGTAATTACCATTTTTGTCGCTCTCACCAAAAAAGGTTAATTCTTGCAATTGCTTTTTAAGACCATTTGTAAGGGCAATAAACTTACGGTCATCCAACTGAATAAAACGTCCCCTTGACTGATCAAGTAACGATAAAATTTGCTTTAAATCAAGCACCGTATTTTCATCAACCTGAACGGTACCGCTCACAGAAAACCAATCACGCTCACTTTTAATCGATAACTTTAAACTATTAAACGATACAGGTTCGGATAAATTAATTTTACGTCCTTGTGGCCATTCGATTTTTATACGTGGAAGCGTATCTGGTTCATTTTTCTCTTCATACTCTTTAAGTTCAGCCAGCGTTTCTAAACAATCATACGGATCTTCAAGTTCCCATTCATCACTACCATCATTCATCTGTGCGAGTATTTTGCAGTGTTGTAACACATCATCAACATGCGCACGCTCTTTATCAAAGTTACGTTTTGCGCGACATGGCAACATATTGTCAATCATTTGAACCGATGTTCGCCCATGTGCAGGACGAAAATAAGGCCCTTTATCACCAAAGGGACGCATTAATAATTGAACATGCAATCCCATTTCCCCAAGAGGTTGCAGCTGCAAACAGGGCGTGGCATCACCATCTTGAGCCTGAATATCAATTTCAGCTACATCTGAATGAATGGGAAGCATCAAACCCGCTTTTTGCACAATTGAAATAATATGATCTTTCGCATGCGTCGGAACTTTAATTCCTTTCTTGCCTAGAATCTCAGCTAACGGCAATAAGGACTCATCAACGTGCACCAACCTAAATCGAGTCGCTGTTTCTTTATCAGTAAATAAATATTCTTCTAAACTATGATGAGAGAGCGACAAATGAAAATGCTTTTCATCAAGCTGCTTAATCATTAATTCAGGATGACCGACATAAAATTCAAGCGCCTGCTCAGGAATATGATGATTATAAATACGAGGGTGACCAATAAACGCTAAATGCATCTTAATTTTATCCCATTCAAAATAAACTTGCGATCCCCAACTACTGTATCGTTCACGTCTAAGTGCCTTGATAATGCGCTGATCTTCAAGTGTTATAAAAGGTAAATTGTCATGTTCATAAAGACGCTTGAGAGTAACAGCACGCCCTTTACTCCACTTTGTTTTATTTAAACTTTGCTCAAGCACTTCTATAATTTCACGCTTTTTAATATCATAAAGCCAAACAAGACGTTTTTCTTTATGATCAGATTCTAATTTAATACCGCCAAAAAATGTATCCAAATTTTCAAGCGCGAGTTCCCATCCTTCAGCAATGGCAATAAGCTTGGAAAAGCAAACCGTATGAGCAAAATGATCCTGCGCACTATAGTGTGCACATGGCTTATGATTGGGATTCAATTCAAGAATTATATCCGCAAAAATCTTCGCAACAAGAGGAAGACTATCAGCATAGCGATCAAATTCAAGCTCACATATCTTTAAAGATACTTTTTCAACATCAAGCCAATACATACAAAGCGTCAAAAAGGCACGATCGAGCGGCGGATGATCACCATAATCAATTGTTTTTGGTACGACCATTCGTGATCGTAAGCCCTGCAACATATACGATACATTTTGCATGGCATCAAAAACCGCAGGCGATCGTTTCGCTGTCATTTCCGCATCAAGAATATCCTGTAATTTCTTAAAAGACTCTTTTGTCTTTTGCGCGAGAAGAGCCAAACAATTAATGTAGGTTAGCGGCAAAGGAATAAAGTTCTTACGTTTACCCGTTTGTTTTTGCACAACCTTAAAGGCATCCTGAAAGAGAGCGCCGCTTTGCTCATGCGAACCTTTCAATAGAAATACAGCTACCGCTTCAACACATTTATTGAGCGCCAAATCCTTATCGCCATCATAATTCGCATTTATTAAAAAATCTTTATGATAATTAAATATATCATGCAAATAAAAAGATGAATTGATATAAGTATAATCAGATTGATTTCGTCGTAACTCAAAATAAGTCAATAATTCTTTTGTCTTATTTGTATCAATACCCTTTATATACAGATCATCAAGCAATAATCGCAATAAAGATGCTAAAAAAACACAAGGCCGCGTTAATAACCATGTCGTTGGTATTGTTTCATCAATGAAATAAGTTGTAAGGCATTCAACATAAACAGTGTGTGGCAGCTCACGAGCATAATTTTCATAATGAATCGTATTATTAGCATAAATAGAATGTCTTAAACGCACGTCTTCTGTGCCTTCTAATCGATAAGACCATTTTTCCAGAATCTGATTCACGCTATCAATGTACATTTTAATATCAGGCAAATCAAATGTCAGGCACGTTAATGCATGCAACAGTTGAGGCTGAATAATATGATCAGCATTTAAAAAACCTTTTCGCTTCAGCGAACGCTGAACCTGGTTTACTTCAGGTTGAATTTCATACGAAAAACGGTAATTATCAAAATTAATCGGGCTATTGGGATTTAAGATTTTTCGATATCCCCATCCGAGAGCCTGCCAGCTTGAACAAAATGGCAACAAAGATGCGAGTGTCAAATATGCTTTTTCATTTTCCGAAAGAGAAGCATACGCCTGATTAAGTTGCATTAAATTCATATGATAAAAAGATACCTAAATTATTTATAAATTATCCCCCTATATACACAAAAATATCATAAAAATCAAAAAGATAATTTTATTGGCTCTTATGCAAATTGAGTGGGTAGATGTGGATTATGTCTCATTAAATTCAACTTTCCAGTGAGCAAATAAGCCATCACTTTAAAATGCTTTTTGCCATAACCACGTGCTTTTCGTTTAGCCGCTTGAACGATCGAGTTAAGA
>CANLGW010000073.1 GCA_947490395.1 Alphaproteobacteria bacterium | reverse complement strand
TAAACGTTATGGCATTAAATTCCATATTATTGCAGGGATTGTGAATCTGAAAAATGGATTTGCTACGGCATAAAAAATAAAATGGGTTGGGGGCGCTTTGACAACTCATTCATCAGAGGAGGCGGAAAGACTTACGCAGTAGGTCTAATAAGTAAATTTACACTATTATTTTGGGTATGTAAGTTTATCTATAAAAGGTCTTTAACGATGTGTTTTGCTCTGATGTGGTTTTATGTATAAGGTAATCTTACGTTTGGTATCGTGCAACAAAAACAGAACTTGCCTTATTCGCAAAAGAAGGTTAGGTAATAAAGGATAATCACAATACAAAAATGACGTATGACAAAGTTTTTAGATTTTGAAAAGCCAATTGCCGACCTTGAGGGGAAAATAGAAGAATTGCGCCATATCTCTGGTCGTGATTTAAATATTGTTGATGAAGTTGCGCGTCTGCAAAATAAAGCTGATCGTTTGCTCCGACAGACCTATCAGAACCTCACGCCGTGGCAGAAAGTGCAAGTCGCACGTCATCCAGATCGTCCAAAATTTTTTGATTATCTTGATATCTTGGTTGATGATTTTATGCCTCTATCAGGTGATCGTTTGTTCGGTGAAGATTGTGCTGTTATTGGGGGATTTGGACGACTTTTAGGACGTTCTGTTATGATTATTGGGCAGCAAAAAGGACATGATACAGAAACACGTATTAAACATAATTTCGGCATGCCAAAGCCGGAGGGTTATCGCAAAGCCCAACGTTTGATGCGTCTTGCTGATCGTTTTAAGTTGCCAGTCATTACGTTTGTTGACACTGCGGGCGCTTTTCCAGGCATTGAAGCGGAAGAGCGCGGTCAGGCCGAAGCCATTGCCAGCTGCATACAAGTATGTCTCGATATTAAAGTGCCGCTTTTAAGTGTGGTTATTGGTGAAGGTGGTTCAGGTGGCGCCATTGCGATTGCGGCAGCCAATACGGTTTTGATGCTGGAACATGCTGTGTATTCGGTGATTTCTCCGGAAGGATGCGCTTCTATCCTATGGCGTAGTGCTACAAAAGCGCCTGAAGCTGCTGAAGCCCAAAAACTAACAGCGCAAGATTTATTGCAACTTGGTGTTATTGATAAAATTATCACAGAACCTGTGGGCGGTGCCCATCGCCATAAAACAGCAACATTAAGGCAAGTAAAAGAAACGGTCGAAGGAGCGCTCGTGCCATTAATGGCATTAGACGGTGCACAACTTTTAAAGGATCGACGTGAGAAATTTATAAAAATGGGTAAAAACGGCCTGTAATCCTCAGCTAAATAATAAGAATCTATATGGATATGCTGCCTTGTTAAGCAGTCATACTGTGTTTATTACAGGTGCAACCTCAGGTTTTGGAAGAGCTTGTGCGGAGATGCTTGCCTTATATGGTGCAACTTATTATAACGAGACGACGGTACGAAATCTTAGAAGAGATTTAACAGTAATTTGGTGTTAGCCAAATACACATTGCTGAAATGGACGTAACGCAGCATGATTCTGTCCAAAATGTTGTTCAAAATTTGCCTGAAGTCTTTCAAAATATTACAGTTCTTATTAACAATGCTGGACTTGCCTTGGGCATGGAATTGGCGCAATTTTGCTCTCTTGATAATTGGCAGCAGATGATTGACACGAAATATTAAGGGCATTTTGCATTGCACACACGCTATTTTACCACGAATGATTACAAATAATAATGGTTATATCATTAATATTGGCTCCATTACTGGCGCTTATGCGTATCCTTGCGGTAATGTTTATGGTGCAACAAAGGCATTTGTTAAACAATTCTCTCTTAATTTAAGAGCTGATTTATTCGGAACAGCGATTCGTGTTACAAACATTGAGCCAGGTCTTGCAGAAACTGAATTTTCAATTGTGCGTTTTAATGGTAACACTGAGAAGGCAAAAGAATTATATGAAGGTACAGAACCACTTGTTGCGCGTGATATCGCTGAAACTGTTTTGTGGTGTATCAGCAGGCCAGCGCATGTTAATATAAATCGCATTGAAGTTATGCCTACGTGTCAATCCTTTGGTATGTTTACAATTGATCGAAAATTATAGCCGAATGCATGATAATCCGTTATGATAACGCGATAAACATAACATCAGGCTTCAATGTTCAAACTTTCAAATCGTATGAATGCTATTCAGCCTTCGCCAACGCTCGCGCTGAATGCAAAGGCTACGCAGCTGCGCGCCAGTGGTATTGACATCATAAATTTTTCACTTGGCGAGCCAAATTTTAACACGCCCCTATGGATTCAAGAAGCTGCTATTCAGGCCATGCAACAAGGTCTTACTAAATATACACCGGTCGATGGAATCCCTTTACTTAAGCAAGCAATTCAAAAGAAACTAAGCCGTGATTATAAGCTTGATTATGAATTGGATATGATCACCGTTGGTGCGGGTACAAAGCAACTTATTTTTAATACTTTTATGGCTAGTATTAATCCTGGGGAGGAAGTGATCATACCTGCGCCTTATTGGGTTTCATACCCTGAACTCGTGCGTTTTTTTGGCGGTGTCCCTGTAATTGTATCAGGCAGCCCTGAAAATGAATTCAAATTAACGGCTGATCAATTAACGGCGCATATTACACCTAAAACACGTTGGGTGATTATTAATTCACCTAATAATCCGACAGGTGCTGTTTATTCACACGATGAACTTCGCCAAATTGCCGATGTATTGATGGAGCAGTTTCATGTGCATGTGTTAAGTGATGATATTTATGAACATCTTACGTATGACGATATGAAGTTTTCTAGCATTGTTAAAGTTGAGCCACGCCTTAAATTTCGAACCCTAATTTGTAATGGCGTATCAAAAGCCTATGCCATGACTGGGTGGCGCCTTGGTTTTGCGGCGGGAGCACTTGATTTAATACAAGCGCTTAATTTGTTGCAATCGCAAAGCACGTCTAATCCGTGCTCCATTTCACAAGCTGCTGCTGCTTCAGCTCTCAATGGTCCACATAGTTTTTTGATTGATTGGCGGCAATCGTTTGATGAACGGCGAACAGCTACACATAAATTAATCAGCGCTATGCCAGGGTTAGCCTGTGAAATGCCAAAAGGTGCTTTTTACCTTTATGTTAATTGCCAGGGGCTCTTCGGTATGTTCACACCAAATGGTGACGTGTTACGAAGTGATCATGATGTGTGTGCTTATTTACTTGAAGAGGCAAAGGTTATGGTCGTCGGTGGCAGTGCGTTTGGTTTATCACCTTATTTTCGTATTTCCTATGCCACGTCAATGGAAAATTTGATGGAGGGATGTCAACGTATCGAAAAGGCTGTGTTGAGTTTAACACGTAAAAATTAATTTATTATCAACTTTTATTTACTATACTGTATTTGATAAATAAACGAGAGAACTTAAAATGAATAATGAAAACAATTTGCCTATTGTGTATGTTGTTGCGGGCATTTTTCAAAATGAAAAAGGTGAGATTCTGCTTATTCAACGCCCAAAAGACAAGCCCATGCCAGGTTTATGGGAATTTCCAGGTGGCAAGCTTGAGGTGGGGGAGACGCCTGAAAACGCGTTAGAACGTGAACTGCAGGAAGAAGTTAGTCTTGTGCCGCTTGCAATGAAACCTTTATCGTTTGTATCGCATGCTTACGACACGTTTCACATTGTTTTAATGCCGTATTTAATTACAAAATGGACGGGGAACTTTTCCCTTAATGAGCATCAACAAGGATACATGTGGGTGAGGCCTGATGAAATGCACCCTTATAAATTACCAACCGCTAGTTATAAAGTTATGGAATTTTTTGAATGAAACTTGCAATTCACCATTTTGAATTAGTCGATAGTACAAACGTATTGTGTGAACATTATATTCGCGAAGGGGCAGGTGAAGGTGCCGTTATTTTAGCGGATATACAAACAGCCGCTAAAGGACGACAGGGTAAACAATGGGTGGCACCCTTAGGGAATTTATACACATCACTTGTGTTGACACCAGCTATACACGATAATTCACCTGCCGTTAAAGATTATGCCCAATTGGCATTCATGACGGCTGTTGGCGTGCGCAACGGACTTGTATCGATGGGAGTTGAGGGTATTCAATTGAAATGGCCAAATGACGGCCTTGTGGATGGTAAAAAATTATTTGGCATCTTGATTGAATGCGTGGATGATGCGGTGATTGTTGGCATCGGTATTAATGTGAATGTTATCCCTTTGGGTATTGATCAATCAATAACATGTATTAAAACATTAATGAGCGGGGAAACGGGTAGTGATGCAGATGTTGATGTGACGGCTGTATTTCACGCCCTTTTAAAAAGTTTTTGGCAAATCTATCGATCTTGGATTGCTGATGGGTTTGGGGCGATTAAGAATGAATGGCAGTCACACGCCTATGGGTTGAATACACAAATGACTATGGGCGATCGCAGTGGTGTGTTCACAGGCATATCTGATGAAGGTGCCTTATTGCTGACGACTGAGGATGGCACTATTCATTCGATTGTTACGGTGTAAGTTATACGCAATCAATGTGAATTTACCTTGTTTTTCAAAGTTTCTATATCGTAAGCAGAGCGTGGTAATCCAGAAAAATAGCTACTGGACAATGACCACATCTGCTTCGCAGGTTCGTCATGACGAGAACCAGGCATCTTCATTTTGATTTTTAATATGTATTGGTAAAATCAATTATACTTGGTAAATGGTGACCTAAATCTGGGTACGTATGCCTTCTCAAATTGCGCAAAATGATTTTCTAAAGGTGAAACGTCATGTCCCTGGAATGTATCAGGTAAATGATCGGTATGAATAATGACAGATGCCGTAAGGGATTTGAAATCATCAATCTCCAAAATCTTTGGTTCACGTAGGTTTTGTATGATCATTTTTTATTACAATTATTTATAAATAAAATTAATACAATATTAACTTCATATTAATTTTAATAATATAATATTATATTTGAGGAATTTTAATATTAAGGATATTAAATGAAACGTATGTCTCTTTTTGTGAATTTATATTTTGTTTCTATTCTTGTTTATTCCGTATCAATAGCGAATGCAGCAGCTATTTTTGAAGCTGAGGGGAAGATGTCAAGTGTAAGCCTGACACAAAAAGCTCAGGCAGTGTATGAAGACAATATTAAGTTGATAGAGCCTTGTTATCAGCGTGCGGCGCGTGTGCAAATAAAAAAGCTTGTTCGTTCTGCCTTTATGGATACCTACAATGACATCATGAATCCAATTCATTCTGTTTATGGTAACCCAGATGGTCAGGAAATTGTTTGCTGTGGTTTAAAGGTTCTTTTTTGTCTTTTAAATGATCATCAATTTTATAAAGCAAAGCTTAGGTATGAAAAATATGAAAATAACATTAAGCCTTATTTATTGAAAAAATTAGGAAATTTGGTTTCTGTTCGGTCGCATTGGAACGCCGTCAAAGTACGCTGTGATGTTATGCATGCAATTGCACGTCTTGATAGTTCTGAATATAATCAGTTTCATATAAATCTAAGTATGCTTGGTGTTTCAGATAAATGTTCTTTTATTGATTGTTTCCTGATAGAGACATTGAGTGATGCTGACGTTATTCTTAAAAGATCATGTGCATCTGTATGTCAGAAATTGCTTGAATGGAAACCCTATTGGAATAATTCATACACAACGCAAAAAGACCTGCAGAATATTATTCATTTTATAAATTTTCTTCGTGATGCTGATTATCAAAGTGTTAAAGATAAATTGTTTGGTTTGACGATTGCATCGATGGATGTTTTTGATGTTATGAATATTTCTAATTTTATCGCAAGATTGCCACGAACACCGACGCGTAATGCGCATATGCAGTTGGTGCTTGATATGTTGACGTTTTTGGATGAGTCACCAATAAAGGGGGCTATGGCTGTTATTTTTGGTGCGCCTTTTGATGTATTAAGGCGTATTGATTGTTCATTACATCCTTTGACTATCTATAAAAAATGTAAAAGGAAGGTGCTGAATTTTACTCTTTCAAAAATGGTAATGTGTACTTCTGAATATGACTTTAGTTTGCTTGAATGTGAAGTGGCTGATATTACCGAGCAGTCTATGCGTATTTTAGCAACGCATGGTGATTCAGATGTGGATGGTAAGCTTAATGCATGCCTCGTGAAAGCTGTATGTCATATTTTACCTCCGAAATATGCATTCGGTATGCGCGCACCTTGTGCTGATCGTCGTCGGAATGTGATTGATGCAGCATTGCCTTATATGCGATCAACAATGACGGCATATCAGAAAAGCGATGTGATTATAAGATTTTCAATGATTCCTGATGTGCAGTTGCCAACGATCCGTCAAATGATTGATGATTATGAACGGATAAAAAATCCTAACGATCACTCATTGGTGCATTATATTCGTGATTTAGCTGTGGGTGGTAAATTTAAAAAAGGTAAAAAATTGTAATAGACCTACTGCGTAAGTGGAATTAGAGCTAAACTTTTACGGAAAACGCTTCAAATTTTAAGCAAGATATACTAAAAAAGGGTATTCACCGACTAAAATGGATACCCTATGTCTCTAAAATACACGAAAATCAAAAAAAGACCA
>CANLGW010000072.1 GCA_947490395.1 Alphaproteobacteria bacterium | reverse complement strand
AACTGGTCTTTTTTTGATTTTCGTGTATTTTAGAGACATAGGGTATCCATTTTAGTCGGTGAATACCCTTTTTTAGTATATCTTGCTTAAAATTTGAAGCGTTTTCCGTAAAAGTTTAGCTCTAATTCCACTTACGCAGTAGGTCTATTTTATTTTAAACTATTTTTCGTCATGGCGCATCTGTGAAGCAGATGCGGCCATCCAGCTGCCGTTTTCCTGGATAGTCATACTACACTCGCTATGATGACGACGTTGGTAAAAACAGGTATTTTCATTTTCGATGGGTATATTTTTAGTAAAATAAAATAATTTTGTATCAACGTAAATAGAAAGGTTTATCTTCAATAAGATACGGTCTACCTATTTAATTAAACCTGATATCCTTAATGCACGCACAAATTGACTATACGTTGACTTAACATCAAGACATAATGTGTCTCTTAGCCCAACACCAAAAAATTGTCTTGTATCTAATTTCTGATAAGAACCAATTCTTTTAAATTCCCTTCCTTCAGATTCATAAATAATAATTTCATAAGGTGTATGCTTAATAATAGCGTTCGCAAATGATACTTTAAATTTGCTTACCCAATTAGCGCTATAGTGATAGTTGTCACGTTCTTCTTCTGTACCTTCATAAAGATCGGGAAATGCAATTAATGCATTTTTAATCTCCTCCAATGGGGCGTTTTGGTATAAACTTAAATATTTTTCACTTCCTTTGGGGTTCAGCAAGCAACGTTCAACATTCATTAGTGTATCATTTGTGATCGATTCTTTAAATTCAAAATAACGACCCCATTGTACTTCTGGTGGTTTTTTTAGGCATATCAAGTGGGCGTTGCGACTTAGCACAAAACCATTTTTTAAGGTCAATGAAAACGTACTCGTATCACAAAGTAAGTCAAATGTTTCAGAATATGTAATACAGGGAAAATAAAAACAGCTCGATGCTTCAATTAAATCACGAAACTCACTTTCCAATAATTGAGGTGTGGCGTTCCAGTTGAAATGAGAACGTATTCCATTTTTAATTTTCAAAAAAATCTCATTTGTTCGAATTTCATTTGACATACCAGAATTTAAAATAAATTCTTTAGGCGTATGTTGAATGATGGTGCCATTTGAGAATGCCAATGTTTCTGTCTATTGGCCACACATATTAAATTCAGCTTGTTTAGTTAAGGGTGGATTGTAAAGGCCTGATCGCCATAAAGCTATTTCAAATTCACGTTCTTCTGAGTAAACAGATAAATAAAGACAATCTTTTAAAACATATCCATTAAATTGGGAAACATAGAAAAAAAATTCCGTCTCAAATTGCCGTGTTCCAGATTGGGGGAATAAGCTAAGTTTGTTAGCTATCTTAGATTTCGTACTATCCTGAACAATGCGATCAGGGTAATGGGTAATAATTGTGCCATCAACAAGTTTATAGCTCTTAGTCCAGTCCCATTTTTCTGTACTACTAATTGTTTTTTCTTCATCTTGCTCTGATGTTTCTTCATATGTCATCAGCGATGGCAATCGAATAGCGTCTTTAAATATCTTTTGGCGAAAAGGTTTGGCATGTAGAGAATGCTCCGAAACAAGGGGAGGTAATAATGATACCAATGCAAACGCATGAATAGTAAAGAGAAAAAACAGAAATAGACATTTAAAAAACATATTAAATTCAACCATTAAGATTATTATTTATAAATATTCTACTAGACATAAATAATAATATGCAATATAATTATTTTTGTATATTTAATATATTTTTATTAAAATTGCACTAATATAGTTCAAAAATAATCACCACATATTCATTTTCCAAAGACACACTTATGTAAAACATGCTATTCTGTCCAAAAGATCATTAGAATGCATTTTTATTATGTTTCATCGTTCACGCAATAAACACAGCATTGATATTTGGCCAGGCTTCGTGGATGCTTTGGCAAGTGTTTTAATGGTTATTATCTTTGTTTTAATGACATTCGTTGTGGCGCAACTTTATCTAACTGATGCCCTCACGGGGCGTGAAGAAGATGTTTCAACCCTGCAAAAGAAGGTCAATGAACTAACAACTGTTTTATCGAGCGAACGCCAAACGAAGGAAATGCTCACCAAAAAAAGTGTGACGCTCGATCAACTCGTTGCTGATTTAAATGCACGACTTACCAAATTGAATAGTGATTTAGCCTCCAAAACAGACGATCTGCAAAAAAAGGAAAAATCAAACTTATCTTTACTTGAAGAGGCTGAAAAATTAAAAGCACAATTGGAACGTCTTGCAAAAGCAATTTCACTCTACGAAAATACCAGCAAAGACAATGAACAGAAAATTAGCACACTTACTCAAAAATTAAACCAAGCGTTACTTGAACGTGTTGAAGAGCTCAATAGCCTCAATGATCAACTAAACGTCCTTAAAGAAAAAAATTCTGAACTTTCTAAAGAAGCCGAAAATACAAAAGCCCTTACACGAATTGGACAATATCGATCGGAATTTTTTGCACGTTTACAAAAGGTGCTTGGTAATCGCACAGATATTCGCGTTGTCGGCGATCGCTTTGTATTTCAATCGGAAGTTTTGTTTGATAAAGCATCTGCTGATTTAGGTGGAGAAGGCAAAAAGGGACTTGATATGCTAGTCGCCGCCCTAAAAGAAATTAGCAAAAGTATCCCACCATCGATTCCATGGATTTTACGCGTAGATGGCCACACCGATCATTTGCCAATTCGAAGCCCGCAATACCCATCAAATTGGGAATTATCATCGGCACGTGCGATTTCAGTTGTGAAATACTTGATCAGTAAAGGCATTGATGAAGAACATCTCGTTGCCGCAGGATTTGGTCAACATCAACCACTCATTGGCGGTAAAAACGAAAAAGATTTAGCCCGCAATCGACGTATTGAATTTAAACTTGATCAACGCTAACTAAACATTAGACAAATGAGAGGCATACTTTAAATGACACTCCATACACAACCAAATGCACATAAAAAAACTGAATTTGTGGTCACGCCAGATACAGGTGCGCTTGCGCGTATGTTAGCGAAAGCAACATCCGATAGCCTCATTATATTTGATGTTGATATGGTTCTTCTTCACACAGCAGATCCTGTATTTCAAATGCCTAATTTAATGCATCATCATGACATTTTAACCGCAGCAAGAGCGGATTTAAACCCTGAAGAATCTGATTTATTACTGCATTTTCCCCTTATTGATGGAAAAGCTGAGGTTATTGATCCTGCATTACCGCTCCTTATTCAACACTTGCAAAATCTTAATATTCCAACCATCGCATGCACCGCAATTCTGTCAGGTGCGATCGCACCTGAGCCTGACATGATGAAATGGCGTGTTAAACAACTTACCGAACTTGGGATGGATTTTTCAATTACCGCCCCTGACGATACACTGTTTCATACCATTCATTTTCCCAAATACCGAGGGAACACGCCTCAATACAAAAAAGGTGTTATGATTACCAATGGTGAAAATGGACCTTCGAACAAAGGTACGGTTCTAGCCGCGTTTTTAGCAACTCTGACAAAACATCCACGTCAAATTATTATGATTGATGATCGTCGACAAAATCTTATGCATATTCATGATAGCCTGGAAAAGTCAGATTTTAATGGGCATTATATTGCTGTTGAGTTTACGGCTGCGATGTATCACAATTGCCCGCTTGTATCTGCTGATGTGTTTAATGAAAAACTACAAGCCGTTTTAAAACGGCTTAAAGGCGCATATATCCCTCACCTTGATTCAAGATGAACATCGAATTACATTTGCATTCAAGGAGAAACATTTGTATCTTCGAATGAAAAGGTTATACCACTTAGTTGAACGTGGATTAGTAATTAATTCCTAAAGGAAAGTAATGATAATGAGCGAATTAAATATAGGCGGCGTTTCTGGCGCGCAGCTACGTCAATTTATTGATCGTGTTGAGAATTTAGAACAGGAAAAAGCCGAATTAGGTGAACAAATCCGTGATGTTATGGCTGAAGCAAAGGCTGAAGGATTCGATACAAAAGTACTTCGTCAACTCATGCGCATGCGCAAAATGAAAAAGGAAGAACTAGCTGAACAAGAAGAATTACTTGATCTTTATAGACGCGCCCTTGGTGAAAACGTTTGATTATACACCCTGTTTAGATCATTTTGCGAAAAAGAATTATTTGTCATCCGCCGTCATCACAAGGAAGCGCTACGCTTCCATGGTGATTCAGCGGCTGCTAATGGTGAGATGTCTGTTTTTCTGGATAGGCTATGCCCTTCGGGCTCGCTATGACGGCATGTGCCACTATTAAAGGTTTGATTTTGCAAATGTTCTTTAGCGCTTTAATCCTGAATTAGGGTTAATAAATGCGTTTAACTGATCTTATGTATGGTAATCAATTGATACAGGAAATTGCAGACGCTCCAGTTCGC
This sequence comes from Alphaproteobacteria bacterium, assembly GCA_947490395.1. Lineage (GTDB taxonomy): Bacteria > Pseudomonadota > Alphaproteobacteria > Paracaedibacterales > CAIOTO01 > CAIOTO01. Next base: position 2,542 of record CANLGW010000072.1, on the reverse strand, counting down.
TTTGTAGCTGAACTATACCTGACACTGAAATATATAAAACTTGATGATGGCTATCATATCCATTGATAGTAACAGAAATATCAGATAAGCGTGGTTCAAAAAGAGTTATTGATTTTTCGCATAAGTTAATAATTTTGCGTTTATCATAATTGCTAAGGGCGTCAAATGATTGAAAATCGGTAAAGCCAAAAAGAGATGGCAAACCAAAATAAATAGCATCGTCTTCAACTTCATCGTAAAACGCTTGGCGCGCACCGCGCCTTGTGTTTAAAATGCAAGCAACTTCTCGCATAATTGATTCTTTAACAGCATCTCGTCCTAAGAAAGATACGCATGTATTATCTGTATCCGTTGATGGGTCTAGGTCAATGAGTCGATCAAAAAATGGTGCTATTGCACCTATTATGTTTTGTGGCTCTTTTGCAAAAAGCACTGCGTTTGAGGCCATAGTATACGCTCCTAATTTTTGATTCTTAATGTTTTAGAATAAGGTAAAACTTCTGCTTGATCGTCATTACGAGGAACCGTAGGCGACGTGGTGATCCAGAAAAACAGGCATTAAATGAACAGTCACTGGATGACCACACCTGCTTCGCAGGTTCGTCATGACGGAAAGCGGAAAATTGGTATATTCCTATTGTGCTATGTTTTTAATATAATCTGCTTTGCTTACCATTTGCCCTTGGCTTGTACCATCTTGGCCATAGACAAAAACTGTGTTTGTTTTTGTGCCGATCATGACATGAATAATCATACGATCAAGCTGTTGCTGACATGTTTGAATTTTACATGTTGTATATTCAATTTCTTGCATTTTTACTTTTGCTTGCGAAATGTTACCCAAGCGCACAATTTTTAAACTGCCAATCGGCTGCCCAAGGTTCATGTTGCTTTCAATTTGTGCACAATAGCCACCATAAGGGATAATTAAAATAAGGTCTGTGTGTCGCAATGTGGATGATGTAAATAAGGGGCCGCTTGCATCAGGAGATGTAAAACGGCTGGATTCGCCATACCATCCATACATTTCAACATAACTCGTAAACCCTTCAACGGTTGAGCACATAAGCTTATCCATACTCACCATCCATTCAGGTGATTTGACGCCTATGTCTTCATCTGTTACAGGCACATCGGTCGTTGCGATACGAAATGTGCGTTTTCCGGGAAGCTCAATAATTTGAAAATTTGTTGTCATTGTTTGCTCCTATTCATGACTGTCTTAACGCCTCGTTGGTTTATTTTACAGGTGGTGGCAATGTTGCAACCAAACGAATGGAGGCTGTTAATTCTTCCATTTGGAAGTGAGGTCTTAAATAGACAACCGCCCGATATGATCCTGGTGCGCCAGGAACATCAAATACATCAATCCGTCCTTCACGAAGGGGATATTTTGCTTTTATAGACTGCGGCGCGTCATCATTCAGCAAAATGTAATTCGCAATCCATGTATTTAGGAGTAACTCCACTTTATCACGTGTCATGAATGAACCGATCTTGTCACGCATAATAACTTTTATGTAATGAGCAAAGCGTGATGCCGCTAATACATAAGGTAGGCGTGCCGATAATACTGAGTTTGCATTTGCATCATCTTGGTCATAATTACGTGCACGTTGCACGGTTTGTGCCCCAAAGAACGATGCATAATCGGTTCCCTTACAGTGGCAAAGTGCGATAAAACCTTGGTCACTTAATTCTTTTTCACGGCGATCTGTAATCGCAGCTTCAGTTGGGCACTTTATCGTAACGTCACCAGCAGATGTGCGGAATGAATAGGCTGGTAATTCTTCAACAAGACCACCACCTTCAACACCACGTATTGCGGCTGTCCATCCATAATGCGTAAACGCATTTGTGATACGTTCCGCTAATACATAAGCAGCATTACCCCAACAGAATTTTTTTGTATCGGTGCCTTGTACGTCCTCAACAAAATGAAAGCCATCTACAGGGATTGTATCAGGGCCATAAGGAAGGCGCATTAATACACGTGGCAGAACCAGTGATACATACCGTGAGTCATCATTATTACGGAAATTATTCCACTTTGTAAGTTCCAAACTTTGGAATGTCTTACTTAAATCACGTGGTAATGAAATATGTTCAAAACTATCAAGGTCGAATAATTTTGCATGTGCTGCCGATATGAAAGGCGCATGTGCCGCTGATGCAACTTCAGATATTTTCTCGAGTAAGCTTAAATCTTGTGCGCTACGGGAAAATTCATAGTCACCAACAAGACATGAATAAGGATGTCCACCAAATGTGCCGTATTCATCCTCATAGATCATTTTAAAAAGCTGGCTTTGATCAAATTCAGGTGATTTTTCAAGATCATTCATCAAATCAGCTTTGCTTGCGTTAAGCAATCGTAGTTTGAGTTTTGAATTTGTTGTGTAACGACAATTACTTTGACACTCAGTGACAATTAAAAATGAGACATGAATTGGGTCTAAAATTCTTGTAAAACAGGGATACATGAATCTCTTAATTTGCGGGAAAATATCATTGACCATAACATCCAGACAGGTGAAAAAAT
>CANLGW010000071.1 GCA_947490395.1 Alphaproteobacteria bacterium | reverse complement strand
AGTGAAATCCTATTAGGATTTCCACTTGTGACGAACGAAAAGCAATGATAAAAAACACTTACCCAAGGACATCGGGGACAGCAAATCATGAGGTAAAATCTCTCTTAACTTTGCGTCAATCCTGTCCAGTTTTGGGGGGTCATTTCAATAACTACTTAAATTTATTTTACTTAAGAGAGTATTGCAATGGAAATTCAAGCTAAAACAGTTGATGTCGCATTAGAGCCTAGCCGTGAAAAAAGAATTTTTCTACAAAATGAAACAAACGAGCCTTATTTGCATTCTCGTTTATACTATACGTTTCGTGATGAGAAAACTTTGGTAAAAGCGTTGGCTCGCCGTAAATGCATTCATTTTGTTGACCCGAAGTCATTTGTTGTTCTTTATAATCACGAGGCAAAGAACGCACCACTATTTGTTCCTTATAATCAGATAGAAGCAGAAAATATAACAATACTTGGTGAAGGGAGCATTCGAAAAAACGAACTCGTTATTGATATATCATCAGCTCAACGTATGCTTGGTGTTGCACAGTTTATGTATAAATATGTCGAAAGCAAAATGGCATATATCACACATATTGTGGTTAAAAGTGAGTTGCTGGTGGGCGCACAAGAAGAAATTGCCAATAAAGAATTTTCGGAAGCCCTTGCCTCCCCTGATTATGATTTATTGTTTAATAAGGAAGAGTTGTTGGTCAAAATAGAAACAACATTAGATTACGATAAGCAGTTATCGAGAGAAATTCCACTTATTGAAGTCCACAAAATAGCTAACACAAAAGATGGGATGAATAAGCTTCAGATGATAAGCACGTTTGCCTTTTTTACAGCGATGTTGCGTGAAGAAAATAGACAAAAGGGGATTGAGAGAGTCACTATTGAAGAGCTAACAACATTTATGGCGAAGCGTTTTGATACGATGGGACGTTACAACACGGAACATGTCCATGATGAGAATTGCGGGCATCATCATCACGATTGATATGTTTGCTTTTCTAAATTTGTTATTCTGATTATACCATAAATATTTATTTATAAATATTTATTTATAAATATTTAATATTTGTAAATACTTTTATTATATTTTTGTTTGTAATAATATTTATTTTTATAAAATTAAACAAATATCATTTATCTAATGTCTTGATTAACTTTTTTTTCAAGAGTTAAGGTGTTTTTGGTAAAAACGAAAGAAAGTGAGTTTTAAATGCCCGATGAACATACGATGAAGGTGCATCTTTCTTATGGTGATAAAACCATTGAATTGCCTGTTCTAAACGGCACAGATGGCCCTTCAGTCCTTGATATTCGTTCACTTTATGCGCAAACTGGCTTACTCACATTTGATCCTGGATTCACGTCAACGGCAAGTTGCGAGTCATCAATTACATTTATTGATGGTGATGAAGGGCGTTTGCTGTATCGTGGTTATCCGATTCAAGAGCTTGTACAGCAAAGCGATTTTATTGAGGTTGCTTATCTGCTGCTTTATGGGGAATTACCAACACTTTCTGAACGTGCGCGTTTTTCCGAAGATGTTACATATCATACACTTGTTCATGAACAAATAAGTGCGTTTTATAATGGTTTTCGCCGTGATGCGCATCCAATGGCGGTTATGGTTGGTGTTGTTGGTGCCCTATCTGCGTTTTATCATGATAGCCTTGATATTCATGATGCGAACCTTCGGGAAATTGCTAGCTTTCGTTTGATTGCAAAAATGCCTACACTCGCGGCTATGGCGTATAAATACTCAATTGGTCAGCCGTTTGTGTATCCAAAAAATGAACTTAGCTACGCCGCAAATTTATTGCGTATGATGTTTGCTGTACCATCTGAAAATTATATTGTGAATCCTGTCTTAGAACGTGCAATGGATCTTATTCTTGTTCTTCATGCGGATCATGAACAAAATGCATCAACATCAACAGTACGCCTAGCAGGATCGAGTGCGGCTAATCCATTTGCCTGTGTTGCGTCAGGTATTGCTGCTCTTTGGGGGCCAGCTCATGGCGGTGCCAACGAAGCTGTTCTTGCGATGTTAAGTGAAATTGCTACAAAGGAACGTATTCCCGAATTTATCAAACGAGCAAAAGATAAAAATGATCCATTTCGTCTGATGGGTTTTGGACATCGCATTTATAAAAACTTTGACCCTCGTGCAACAATTATGCGTCAAACATGCCATGAAGTACTTAATGAGTTGGGTATTAAAAATGATCCTTTGCTTGATCTTGCTATGGAGTTGGAAAAAATTGCACTTGAAGATGATTACTTTATTGAACGAAAACTCTACCCGAATGTTGATTTTTATTCGGGTATTATTTTACGAGCAATGCAAATTCCAGTATCAATGTTTACTGTTATTTTTGCTGTTGCCCGTACAGTTGGTTGGGTTGCCCAGTGGCGCGAAATGATTACTGATCCATTGCAAAAAATTGGTCGCCCTCGTCAGCTTTATTGTGGTAAAAAGGAAAGACGTTTTATTCCCGTTGAAAAACGTGGTAGATGAAGCGCTTACACATGATGAAACATAATTGATCTTGTTATTTTAAGCAGGCATGATCTGAAGAACGAGCGTATAAAAGGTATTTTCATGAACCCATTAGCAACGTATAAACTAAAGCATTTTGTTGATAAAGCAGCGAATAGTAACGCTGAACCGAAATTTGTTCGATTTCGTAAATATGTCAAAATTGGGTTTGTTATTGCCCCTCTTGTTGCATGGTTTATTTGGGCGCACTAGAATAAACGCGGATTATCTGCGCCGTTTTTATCGAAAATAATTTACGAGAAAATTAATGATGAGTGCTATGAATACTGAAGGCTATATCGTTCCATTTATACTTGACAATGGGATGGTGCGTGGAAGGCTCGTTCGTTTAGGTACAGCTTTATCTGACATCACCGACACCCATAAATACCCTGATATTATTAATCATTATATGGCTGAAATGTTGTCTTTAGGCGCTGCGCTTATCATGGATATGAAGACCGCGGGTCTTATAACGTTACAAATAACAAATGCCACAATTATTCGGATGCTTATTGCGGATGTGAATAGTGACGGCGATATACGTGCGTGTGCTTCTTGGGATGAGGAGGCCTTAACGAATCTTATTAATGATACGCCAAAACCATCATTTGCGCAGCTTTTTGCAGGAGGTAATTTGACTTTTACGGTGGGGCTTGTTCATCAAAGAGAACAATACCAAGCTATTGTTGAGTTAAATGGAGCCACGTTATCAGACTGTATGCATCACTACTTTAGGCAATCAGCACAAATACCAACAGCACTTTTTATTGGTGTTAAGGATGCTGTAGATACTTCTTTAGTATCGTCCTGTTCAGACGTAGATATCACATCGTCATCGGTTGTCAGCATTCATCCTGGTGCGTATCCTGTAATTAACACGGACTATCGAGCAGGTGCTATTTTGTTGCAACGTACCCCTGTTGATTCCTCAAAAGAACAGAGTGATATTGAAAAAGAGGAAGATGACTGGTTCACAGATGTAAGTTTACTAGCCACTATAAAGCTACATGAATTATTATCTGGAAATCTTGCCCCTGATCAGCTGCTGCATCGCCTTTTTCATGAACGTAATTTACAAATAACAACGTTTAAAGGAATCCAGGCACGTTGTACGTGTTCACGTGAACGCATTGAGGAAATTCTTGAGAGCTTTACGGGTGATGATTTAGCAGACATGCTTGTTGATGATAAAATTGACGTCGATTGCGAATTTTGCAGCGCGAAATATATATTTGATCGCTCAATAATTGATGCTCTTATTCAAAAAAAAAGGGAGAGATAATCCTCTCCTTCTTGTTTTATATGCTTTTCTTTTATACCATTTCCATGCCACCATTCACATGCAGTGTTTGTCCCGTTATGTAACTCGCCTCATTTGATGCAAGAAACGCAGCAGCAGATGCAATGTCCATTGGATTCCCCATACGTCCTTGTGGAATGGCGCCTAAAATTTTTGTTTTAACGACTTCTGATAATTCGGCTGTCATTGCTGTTTCAATAAAGCCTGGTGCTACACAGTTAACGGTAATGCCACGTGTGGAAACTTCGTGTGCAAGTGCTTTTGAGAAACCAACCACACCAGCTTTTGACGCACAATAGTTTGTTTGTCCTGGGTTGCCTGTACTTCCCACAACGGAACTGATATTAATAATACGGCCAAAACGACGCTTCATCATGCTTTTTGTAGCGGCACGGCATAGCCGAAATGCAGCCGTTAAATTGATATCGAGCACGGATTGCCAATCTTCATCCTTCATACGAATGATTAGTGTATCGCGTGTAATTCCTGCGTTGTTGACAAGAATATCGATTTGCCCAACAGCTTCCTCTGCTTTCGCAAATAAGCCCTCTAGTGCCTCTACGTCAGATAAAGAACAAACAATAGGTACTGCACGCACACCGTAGGTTGTTTCAATATGTGTGGCTACATCGACTAACACGGCTTCACGTGTGCCTGATAAGACAACATCAGCTCCTTGCTGTGCTAAAGTTTCGGCAATCGCTTGTCCAATACCACCCGTTGCGCCTGTTATAAGTGCTTTTTTACCTTTTAGTGAAAACATAACTTGATCCCTTTCATTTTATGCTACATCTTAAGGGCAGTATTTTATAAATCAACCCTCAAATTTTGTTTTGTTATTAAAAAAGTCAAAAAGGAAGAATCATGGCATCATATCAGTATGTGTATGTAATTAAAGAATTGCGTAAGGCTTACCCAGGCGGTAAAGAGGTAATGAAGGATTTATGGTTATCCTTTCTCCCAGGCGTGAAGATTGGTGTGATTGGACCAAATGGTGCTGGTAAATCAACGCTTCTTAAGATTATGGCGGGTATCGATAAGGATTTTCAGGGAGAAGCTTGGGCAGCTGAAGGAGCAAAAATTGGTTATCTTGCGCAAGAGCCTGAACTTGACCCAACTCTTGATGTTGTTGGAAATATCAAAAAAAACCTTGGTGAAATACAATATCTTCTCACGCGTTTTGACGAAGTGAATGCAAAATTTGCTGAACCAATGTCTGATGATGAAATGAATGCATTATTGGCTGAACAGGGTGAATTACAAGATAAAATTGATGCTCTTGATGCGTGGGACTTAGACCGTCAAATTGAAATCGCGATGGACGCGCTTCGTTGCCCTGCAGCGGATTCATCTGTTGAACGCTTGTCGGGTGGTGAACGCCGCCGCGTGGCGCTTTGCTCGCTCTTACTGCAAAAACCTGATCTTCTCCTCCTTGACGAACCAACAAACCACCTTGATGCGGATTCTGTTGCGTGGTTAGAACGGTATCTGCAACAATACAAAGGTACCGTTGTGTTGATAACCCACGATCGTTACTTCTTGGATAATGTGGTTAGTTGGATTTTGGAAATTGATCGTGGTCAAGGTTTCCCTTTTGAGGGTAATTATTCAGATTGGCTCGAGCAAAAAGAAAAGCGCTTACTTGTTGAACAAAAGGGCGAAAGTCACCGACAAAAGCAATTACAGCGCGAACTTGAATGGATTCGTCAATCACCCAAGGCGCGTCAAAGCAAATCAAAAGCCCGTATTCAAGCATATGAAGATTTGCTGAACCAAACGGTGGATACAGGTGCTGGCGATGGATCAATTTTCATTCCCGCAGGTGAACGTTTGGGGGATCTTGTTATTAATTGTGACGGTGTATCAAAGGGATTTGGTGACCGACTATTGATTGATGATCTAACCTTTAAAATGCCACGTGGTGGTATTGTTGGTGTGATTGGTCCGAACGGCGCCGGTAAAACGACCCTCTTTAAAATGCTCACAGGCAAGGAACAACCAGATCAAGGTGTCGTTACTATCGGTGATTCAGTGCGTCTTGGGTATGTTGATCAATCACGTGATACATTAAATCCAAATAAGAATGTTTGGGAAGAAATTTCAGATGGTCTTGATATAATTGAACTTGGAAAGCGTACCGTCCCAAGCCGTGCTTATTGTAGTTGGTTTAATTTTAAAGGATCCGATCAACAGAAAAAAGTAGGTTCCCTTTCTGGAGGGGAGAGAAATCGTGTACATTTAGCCAAAATCCTACGATCAGGTGCGAATGTGTTGTTTTTAGACGAGCCAACAAATGATTTAGACGTAGAAACCCTACGGTCACTTGAAGAGGCGTTGTTGAATTTTGGTGGTTGCGCCATTGTTATTACCCATGACCGCTTCTTTATGGATCGTATTGCAACGCATATCTTAGCCTTTGAAGGCGATAGCCACGTTGAATGGTTTGAAGGCAACTATCAATCGTATGAGGAAGATCGCAAACGTCGTTTAGGTGCGGATGCATCACAGCCCCATCGGATTAAATACAAACCACTGACGCGGTAATCTCGAAATGGGTTAAATTCCCTGTTTTGTGATGCTTAACTAAAATAAACTCCTATCTAAATTATACCCCGCTGCTTGCGGTGGGGTATAATTTATTATAAAAAATAGGTGTGGGTATGTTTAAGTTTATCCATAACGACAACAGATGGTGATCGCAATGTTTTTGTAAATTAATAGATGAGAAGTATATAAGAATGAATAATGAAAAAATAAAACAAAAAGATGCTGGTTATAAATTAGTTGTTAGATTGCAAGAAAGAACACTTAATATTATTATGGTGTATTCTAACTATTTAACTTTACGAGAAGTGGAGGCTAAAATTGGAGAAGCACGAGAAATAAATAATTTATATAATACTCTGGTTAATTCTTTTATGAGAGTTATTGCTCTTGATCTTTGGATTGTTTTGGGAGAAAAAAAGGACACGCATTATGTGAAATTGTTAAACCATGATTCGCTAACACCTAGAAAAGGCACAAAATTATTAAAAAATGATTCATTAACATCTAGCATGAATAAGATACTAGGAAACGCACAATCACAAATTGCCAGTGTTAAAGAGACTATGTTAAAAGATTTATTGTGTAAAATTTCTGGAATAAGAAGTGATGAGTTTGATAAGGATCTATTTATATTAGGAAAATACAGGAATAACCACGGTGCACATTATGGAAATCATGATGGTACAGATAAAACCCCAATTTTTCTTAATTTAACGCGATTTGCATCTAGTTTGCATTTTCTTGTTCATTGCGGAATTAAGCATCGCATGAACAGCACCTGTGTAACGACAATTACTTTGACACCCAGTGACAATTACTTTTGACACAAAAAGGAGTCCAAGGTTACTGCGTAATCTTACTCCATTTTAGCCTCCGATACATCACAAATTTCCCTCTCTGTTTGCTCTTCATTTTTTGCTTTTT
>CANLGW010000070.1 GCA_947490395.1 Alphaproteobacteria bacterium | reverse complement strand
ACGTTATGGCATTAAATTCCATATTATTGCAGGGATTGTGAATCTGAAAAATGGATTTGCTACGGCATAAAAAATAAAATGGGTTGGGGGCGCTTTGACAACTCATTCATCAGAGGAGGCGGAAAGACTTACGCAGTAGGTCTAATATTTGCATATCATTTTGCAAATCGATTAGAATATAGTTAAATAATAATCTTTATAGTTGAATTTTTTATGACGTCTCTCCCTTTATCATTATTTATTTTATTTTTAACACATACATTTGTTGCCGCATCCATGCTGCCCCCAATTAGGGAAGCAAATGATGGAAATTATAAAAAACGGCAGGAAGTGCGACAATTTAAGAGTATAACTCTTCCGCCCCTCGTTAATGCAGAAGAAAAACACAATTGGATCAGATCATACACGCTAATAGATAAATCAACCATCACTCATAAGCCTCTCTCACTTATTGTTGATGGTACAACGTCGTGTATACCAATGCATGAGAGAGTCTTCATGCAAAATGGCGTTCATGAAAGTGAATATAGTTATTATGTTCCATTTGAATATTTTAATGGTGTGCCCTTAAATAGTGTGCTTTTTGTAGTTGTTGATTCAACAGAGCGTGAGTTTACAACAGCGCTATTGCGGTCGGGTCTTTATAATGGAACAGAAAATGAACAAGATGAATTTCGTATGTGTGGAGAATGGACAAAACAATTAACATTAGAAAATGGTGATGTTATTTTACATACACCAAAGGAATTTATTTTGAACCCTAATACGCGTACTGAAACTCGAATAAATGAATTAAATGTTCAGCGTTTTATTGTAGATGCTTCAGGTAAAAAGAGATTGATTTCATGGATAGCAACACCGATATTATTAGAAAGTGAATTTCATTCAATTATAAAATCAGCAAAGTGTGTATTTTTTCCACAGATAAGATATTTCGAGAGTCATGATATTGAAACGAATGTAGATGATTTTGTGCTTACATTAAAAAATGGGTTTGTATTAAGTCGTAATAATTCATTTATCCAGCTTCAAAAAGTGCAGGATGTCAACTGGGAACAGTATTTTACGTTTGCAGAGCCTGTTACTGGTAATGCGCTGAAAAATGTCGATCGATTATTATTGGAGCCAATAGGAACGGTTAAATATTTAGTATTATGCCAAGATGCCCCGTTGTCAGAGATTAAAAACGCACTTATTGCTTTTCCTGATTTGTATGAAGGAACTGAAGAAGAACGTGATGATTATTATTATACTGCAAATTGGGAGTGTATTTTCCCCCTTATTGTTTCTGGTTACTATTTAGAGCGCACACCTCATTTATTTAGCTTTTTAAGAAGTACAGATGGAAAGGTATACGAGACTCTTAGAAAGGGAGTAAGTGTGAAAATGAAGAAAATTCTTGGTATTGATTTAGCGCAGCTTTTATATCTTGATCGAAAAATAACGTTTGATCAGTGCGTGCGTTCTTTACGTCGAGCCAAAGCGATTAAATAAAAGGAATTGGTTGATCCTTTTCCTTCCTCTATTTTAGTATTGTTTTTTTTATGAAAGCCAATTAGATTAATGGTACTTAGAATTTAGTGTACTTTAGATGTTTCAAAATCTTAGCCAGCGTTTAACGACGGTATTTGATAAGCTTCGTGGTCGTGGTCTTTTGTCGGAAGATGACGTTAATAGTGCTTTGCGTGAAATTCGTATTGCGCTTCTTGAAGCGGATGTTTCCCTGCCTGTTGTGAAAGATTTTGTTGAACAAGTGCGTATCCGTGCCCTAGGTCAAGAAGTCATTCGTAGTATTTCCCCTGGTCAAATGGTCATTAAAATTGTCCATGATCATTTAATTGATTTGCTTGGCACGGATGAGGTTGAATTGAATTTGGCGACAACGCCACCTGCAAATATATTAATGGTTGGCCTACAAGGGTCAGGCAAAACAACTACATCAGGTAAAATTGCTAAGCATATCAGAGGACGTTTGAAGAAGCGTGTTTTGTTGGTCTCCCTTGATATTTATCGGCCTGCAGCCCAGCATCAGCTTGAGGTTTTGGCGAAAGCGCTTGATATTGAATCACTTGACATTATTCCAGGTGAAAAACCATTACAGATTATCGATCGTGCTAAAATGCGTGCCCGTCAAGGCAGTTTTGATGTTGTGATTTACGATACAGCTGGTCGTTTACATATTGATGATACACTAATGGATGAAATTAAGGCAATTCAAGCTGCCACAAATCCTATTGAGACATTATTAGTTGCCGACGCAATGACAGGGCAAGATGCGGTTCGTATTGCGGAAGGATTTAAAGCCGTTATTGCCCTTACAGGACTTGTTCTGACCCGTATTGATGGCGATAGTCGTGGCGGTGCAGCGCTTTCGATGCGCGCCGTTACTGGGTGTCCGATTAAGTTTTTGGGTGTTGGTGAGAAAATAGATCATTTAGAGGTGTTTTATCCGCAGCGCCTTGCTGATCGCATCCTTGACATGGGTGATATCGTCAGTCTTGTTGAACGTGCCTCAGATATTGTTGTGCAGGAAGATGCTGAAAAGCTTGCTAAGAAGATGCAAAAGGGGCAATTTGATCTGGATGATATGGCGTCTCATATTCAGCAAATGCTTAAAATGGGTGGACTTTCCACATTGATGGGCTTTTTGCCTGGTATGGGGAAAATAAAAGACCAAATTGCAGATTCAGGTATTGATGATAAAATGATTCGTCGGCAATTGGGTATTATTTATTCGATGACACAACAGGAACGTAAAAATGTACAGATACTTAATGCATCACGCAGACGGCGTATTGCAAAGGGGTCGGGTGTTGAAGTTTCTGATGTTAATCGTTTACTAAAACAACATCAACAGATGCAGTTGATGATGAAGAAAATGGGGAAACTTGAACAAAAGGGAATAAAGGGAATGTTGCCAAGTGCGCTTGGCAACCTTTTCGGCAGGTAACACACATTTTGTTGATGGATAATCATTAATTAAGTTTTTAATGTTCATTGATTTTTTTGTATGCAGTCACTAAATGTATTAAATGACGATTGTTTACATATTTTATGCGATGAATGTTCGAAACGTTTTGAAAATGGTATCAGATTTAATTATAGTAGTAATGTTTTTAAGGAGAAAAAAATGGCATTAAAAATTCGTTTAGCCCGCGGTGGTGCAAAAAAGCGTCCATTCTATCGTATCGTTGTGGCAGAAGCAACGTCACCACGCGATGGTCGTTTTGTTGAACGCGTCGGATCATATAACCCAATGTTGGCATCAGATAACACAGAACGTGTTGTGTTGAACCAAGAACGTATTCAATACTGGCTTTCCGTTGGTGCGCAACCAACAGACCGTGTTCAGTTATTTTTGTCACGTGCAAATTTAGTTGCTGAAAAGGTGCGTGCAGAAAACCCAAAGAAAGCGACGCCAAAGAAGAAAGCACAAGAACGTGCAAAAGCTGAAGCCGCACGTGCAGAAGCTGCAGCATAAATCTGTTATTTCTTGAGATTTATTAAAATATTTTGATATTAATCCCTGTTTTATACAGGGATTTTTTTATAAGAAAAATTAGGATGCTCGTGTAAATGCTGTTTTCTCCGAAAACCAGTCTTTCCATTCTTTTGCAGCAATGAGCTGTTGATCAATTGTGGTGAGTATTATGCTTTGATCAGGCGTATCATCTGAAAGCCATACCGTTATCCAATGTGCATAATGCCCGATATAGATATGTAAACGTGCCTCGTCCATTATATTTGATATAAATGTAGATTTTGTTACATCAGCGCCCCCATAGGTCATTGATGCTAAATCGCCAAGTCCTGTAGACGATGTGTTATTTATACCTATGCGCACAAACAGACGTAAGAAGAAGCCATGTATCACACGGCGTAGTTCTGTGATAACGCAGAGTGACTGCATTAATTCAGGGTAAAGACGCGCGAGCAGAGGTTTATCAGGCAGCATAGCATCAAAGATAATAAGGGTTGCTTCCAACAAACGATCATGTATTGGCAATTTATGGTCGATTGAATTTAATAACGGCTGGATTAATTCGTCGATGTAATAAACATAAGCTGCTAGTGTTTTTGCAGGTGCACCTAGTCCCCTCCACCCATCAATGATAATTTGTTCGTGGTTTAAAGGATGTATTGTCATCGGTTTATAAGATCTTTATGTGTTTATTGTTAACGTAATAAATTCGTTGTCAGTCATATGATATGAAAAAGAGTATTCATAACCATACATACCATGTTTGTAGGGATGTTCTATCGCTTTTTTTGGCTTTGCCTCCATTTTTTAGCATGCATATTATGCTGATCGAGCGTTTCGCTAAACTGATGCCCGCCAGTTCCATCGGCAACGAAATATAAGTTTTGGGTACGCAGTGGCTCCATTACAGCAAGAAGAGCTGCCTTTCCAGGGCAAGCAATTGGCTGTGGTGGAATACCAGCGGTTACATATGTATTTATAGGGGAAACTACGGCAAGATCCGCTTTTGTTAATGACCGCCCGAGTGGTTGCTTCCCGCCTGTGACAGCGTAACTGGCTGTAGGATCGGATTGAAGCCGCATTTTCTTAGCGAGTCGATTTAAAAAAACCCCCGCAATATGTGGGCGTTCTGCTGCACGTCCTGTTTCTTTTTCGATAATCGATGCGAGGGTTAATAGTCCTATTTCAGATCCTATGAGCTCTTTTGTTGGTGATGGTTTCTCCCAAACTTCTTTTAATGTTTTGGACATTGCATCTTCCATACGTTTAAGCACGACTGTACGAGAGTCTCCATATGATACACAATATGTTTCTGGTAAAAGGATGCCTTCTGGTGGCAGTGTAAAAACCCCGCCTATTAAAAAAGGTTGTCGATTAAGATATCTGACACTATCCGCTACAGTGAAACCTTCAGGAATGGTAAGTTTATAAACAGGTGGATGGGCAAGCACTTCAATTGCTGATGCAGCATCCATATTTAATTTAAGCTTATAAATACCTGGCTTGAAGGAGCCATATCGAAAAGCTTGAGCAAGGAACATCCAGGGGTTCGTTAAGACGCCCTTATTAACCAACCGGCGTGCAATTTCAATCAGGTTTGATGAGGGTGGTATAAGTAACTGTACTGGAGGTCGGATTGTCGATGGTAAAATTATTGGCTGAAGTGATGGTAGTATAAATAGCGTTTTTACTGGAGATGACAAAACAGCATTATGTATTTGTGTCGCCTCTACATTAAAAAATAATAGACGATACGCCAATAAAAAAAGAGAAAATAATAATAATTTTACGCACATGTGCCGATCAATAATAAGGGGTCACTTTAATAAAAGTGTGCCTGTAAAAAAGAGGTGATGTCAATGGTGGTCACAACAGGGATTGAACCTGTGACCCCTACGATGTCAACGTAGTGCTCTACCGCTGAGCTATGTGACCATTTTGCGTGAATAAAAACGCTTAGATGCGAAAAAATAAAAACAAGTTATAGAAATTTCTATCAAGTTTTTGACATTTATGCAAGGATATTGTGTAATTTGTACGCTATACTCCAATGGGCAGGAGTCTACCCATTTTCTGTCATGGCGAATCTTCGAAACAGATATGGACGTCCAGTGTTTGTTAATGACAGAAATGCCTATTTTTATGGATAGCCACGCTATGCTCACTATAACGATGGTACTGATGAAAATAGAAACTCACGTTAATTTGGTCTATCGCCCTACCCTTACAGTAAGTACTGTATTTATTAGAAGGAATTGAATTTTATGCAGATTGATTTAAAAAAATGTTTTGAAAAAGCCATTGTTGCATGTATAGGTGATGTGATGCTTGATCGTTTTGTGTATGGCAGAGTCGATCGCATTTCTCCCGAATCACCCGTTCCTGTGTTGCAAATTCAGCGGAACTTTACGGTTTTAGGTGGAGCTGGAAACGTTGCTCGTAATATCTTATCAATCAGTGGGCGATGCCATTTTTTAACCGTTTCTGGTGATGATGCGAGTGCGAATGAACTTGAAGAACTTTTAGTGCAAGAAAAACAATTAAACTCAACTGTCTTACGTGATGCTGCACGAATAACAACGTGTAAAACACGCTTTATTGCAGGGGGGCAACAAATGCTTCGTGTTGATGATGAAGTTGTGCATCGTATTTCGCCTCAATTGCAAAGTCAACTTATTCAAGAATTTAGTAACTCTATAAAAGAATCAAATATCGTGATTCTATCTGATTATGCCAAAGGTGTTTTTGATGATGAATTATGCCAAATACTTATTCAAATCGCCAATAAAGCAGATATTAAGGTTATTGTTGATCCTAAAGGAAAGAACTACAGCCGTTACCGTGGTGTTACATTATTAACACCAAATGTTAAAGAATTATCTCACGTGGCAATGCATCCCCTAATTACGCAAGATGATATTGTGAATGCTGCGCGTGATTTATGTGAAAATCTCGATATTACAGCGGTTTTGGTTACGCAAGGGGCGAATGGTATGACGTTGGTTACCAAAACAACCGAAAAACATATAGAGACAATCGCCAAAGAGGTATTCGATGTGTCAGGTGCGGGAGATACCGTTGTGGCAACCTTAGCTGTTTCTCTGGCAGGTGGGATGTCAATGGAAGACGCTGCACATTTAGCGAATACAGCGGCAGGTATTGTGGTTGGGAAAGTTGGTACAGCAACTGTTTCAATTGATGAATTGCAGGCAACATATCATCATGGTGATCTACTGCATGGTAAAACACCTAAAATCTCTACACGTGAACAAGCGGTTGATCATATTAAAGCATGGCGACGTCAAGGACTTACCGTTGGATTCACCAACGGTTGTTTTGATTTGTTGCATTTGGGGCATTTGCATATTTTAAAACAGGCGGCTGCAACATGTGATAAATTAATCGTTGCTGTGAATACGGATCAATCGGTTAAACGCCTAAAGGGAAATAGTCGCCCTGTGCATGACCAAGAAACGCGTTCTCATGTGCTGGAAGCATTGAGTTTTATCGATGCTGTCGTTTTATTTGATGAAGAAACACCATTAGAACTCATTGAACTCTTTCAGCCAGATGTGTTGATAAAAGGTTCTGATTATACGATCGATCGTGTTGTTGGTGCTTCGCTTGTGCAGGCACGGGGTGGTGAAGTTGTTCTTGTTGATTTAATGGATGGACATAGCACCACAGGAACGTTACAGCGCATAGGTTAGCAATACCTCATTTTCTATGTTGTTAATTTAGTTTTTAACACAACTAACTCAGCCTCTGTTAGTCCAGAAATCTCTGAAATAAGCATATCATCCATCCCTCTTGCCAACATTTTGATTGCCATTTCACGATTTCGTTCAGCTTTTTCACGTTCAGCTTTTTGTTCTGCCTTTGCAATACCGATTTGCTCACCCTTAACAAGGCCATCGTCATATTTTTGGTCAAGTACGGCTTCATAGTCCCGCTCACGTTTAATGACTGACTCATATCGCATCAACTCGTCCTCTGTCCAATAAAAACGATTCAACTCATCATAAGCTTTTTTAATGATACCATCTTTACCAACAAGTTTTTGAAGTTCCTCTGGCGTCACATCCTCCGCATATTTAAAGAA
>CANLGW010000069.1 GCA_947490395.1 Alphaproteobacteria bacterium | reverse complement strand
TAAAAACGATTCAACTCATCATAAGCTTTTTTAATGATACCATCTTTACCAACAAGTTTTTGAAGTTCCTCTGGCGTCACATCCTCCGCATATTTAAAGAAATAACACCATTTTTCTACCAGTCCTGATAATGCATCAATATCCTCTTTGCGTTTATTAACACAAAACCCGACAAATCTTTTGCAAACTTAACCACATCCCTTTATAAATAAATGATATGCACCCGTAGCTCAGTTGGATAGAGCGTTGCCCTCCGAAGGCAAAGGTCGGACGTTCGAGTCGTCTCGGGTGCGCCATAATGTTGAAAAGACATAGTGCTACGCATAAAATACAAGGCTATGTTATATTTTTTTTAAAACCCTGCATCCAAAATATTGATTTCCTCATTACAAAATTGTATATTGTTAGCAGTCTAAGCAGTATGCTGCTAAAACAAAAGAATCAGATTAGGAGAATATTATGGGAAAAGTAATTGGTATTGACCTTGGAACAACAAACTCTTGTGTTGCCGTTTTAGACGGCGGCAATGTTCGTATTATCGAAAACAGTGAAGGTGCACGTACAACGCCATCAATGGTGGCATTCGCTGAAAGCGGCGAACGTCTTATTGGACAGTCAGCTAAACGTCAAAGCGTCACCAACCCGGCAAACACGCTTTATGCCATTAAGCGTCTTATTGGACGGGCATATAAAGACCCCATGACCGAAAAAGACAAAGACCTTGTCCCATTCAAAATCGTTGAATCCGATAAAGGCGACGCCTGGGTCGAAGCCCGTAACGAACGATACAGCCCCAGCCAAATCAGTGCCTTCATTTTGCAAAAAATGAAAGAAACTGCTGAATCATTTTTGGGTGAAACCGTAACAGAAGCTGTTATTACAGTACCTGCGTATTTTAACGACGCACAACGCCAAGCCACAAAAGACGCGGGTCGTATTGCAGGTTTAGATGTGTTGCGCATCATTAATGAACCGACAGCAGCGGCTCTTGCTTATGGTCTTGAGAAAAAAGAATCTGGTACCGTTGTTGTTTACGACCTTGGTGGTGGTACATTCGACGTTTCAATTCTTGAAATCAGTGACGATGGTGTTTTTGAGGTCAAATCAACGAATGGTGATACATTCCTTGGTGGTGAAGATTTTGACGCCCGCATTATTGATTTTGTTGCCGATGAATTTAAAAAAGAACAAGGCATTGATTTGCGCAAAGATCAATTGGCTCTACAGCGCCTAAAAGAAGCGGCTGAAAAAGCAAAGATTGAATTATCAACAGCCATGCAAACAGACATTAATCTACCGTTTATATCAGCGGATGCGTCAGGTCCAAAGCATTTGAATGTTAAGCTCACACGCGCAAAGTTTGAATCACTCGTTGATGATCTGATTCAACGTACGATTGAACCGTGTAAAGCAGCCCTTCGTGATGCTGGCATTACCGTTGGACAAATTAAGGAAGTCATCATGGTTGGCGGTATGACACGTATGCCAAAAATCCTTGAAACAGTAAAAACATTCTTTGGCACCGAACCACACCGTGGGGTTAACCCTGATGAAGTTGTTGCCGCAGGTGCAGCGATCCAAGGTGCGGTACTAAAAGGTGATGTAAAGGATGTATTGCTTTTAGACGTTACACCCTTATCACTTGGCATTGAAACACTTGGTGGGCTCTTTACACGATTGATTGATCGCAATACAACGATTCCAACGAAGAAAAGCCAAACCTTTTCAACGGCCGAAGACAACCAAAATGCCGTTACGATTCGCGTGTTCCAAGGTGAACGTGAAATGGCATCTGAGAATAAATTACTCGGCCAATTCGAATTAGCAGGCATTCCACCTGCACCACGTGGTGTTCCACAAATCGAAGTCACCTTTGATATTGATGCCAATGGTATCGTACAAGTGTCCGCGAAAGATAAAGCTACAGGAAAAGAACACCAAATTCGTATCCAAGCATCTGGCGGGTTATCAGAAGATGAAATCCAAGCCATGGTTCGTGAAGCTGAAGCAAATGCGGAAAGTGATAAAGCACGCCGTGAATTGATTGAGGCTAAAAACCAAGGCGATGGCATGGTGCATGCAACTGAGAAATCATTGTCTGAACATGGCGATAAAATCGAAAGTGCAGATCGCACAGCGATTGAATCCGACTTAGCCGCCCTTCGTGATGCATTAGCAACTGAAAACCTTGAGGATATCAAGGCTAAAATACAAACATTAACGATGTCATCCATGAAAATGGGTGAAGCTATGTACAAGGCCGCACAAGCTGCTGGCGAAGGCGCCGATGCAGGCGATGCACCCCATGCCGATGACGATACAATTGTTGATGCGGAATATACCGTTGATAATGAAGATAAAAAGAAGCATGGGTAAACGTTGATAATAGAGCACTCTAAAATCAAATAAACACATGCACTTGACATGGTTTTTAGGAGGGTACATGTGCCCTCCTCTTCCTGTTTAAACGAGATAATAAAGGAAAAAAAATGGCACAAGACTATTATGACATTCTAGGGGTTTCAAAAGGCGCATCAGAGGAGGAGCTGAAAAAGGCTTACCGCAAGCAAGCCATGAAGTTTCATCCTGATAAAAATCAAGGAAACAAGGAAGCCGAAGCCAAATTCAAAGAACTAAACGAAGCTTATGAAGTCCTTAAAGATGATCAAAAACGTGCTGCGTACGATCGTTTTGGTCATGCTGCCTTTCAGCAAGGCGGTGGTGGTGGCTTCCAGGGTGGCTTCCAGGGCGACGGCCAAGGATTTGGATCGTTCTCTGACATTTTTGAAGCCATGTTTCGAGGCGCCTCAGGCAATGGCTTTGGTGATCAAGGCCAAGGGGCACACGCCAATAACCAAGGCAGCGATATTCGCTACAACATGGATATATCACTGGAAGAAGCCTTCAAAGGAACGTCCTCCCGTCTTAAATTTAATACGTTTGGCACATGCGATCCATGCGGCGGTAGTGGCGGTGAAAAAGGATCAAAACCTGCAACATGTACGACCTGTAAAGGGCGCGGCACCATGCGTTTCCAACAAAGTCTCTTTATTGTAGAGCGTCCGTGCACATCATGTGGTGGTTCAGGACAAACCATTGCCAATCCATGCCGTAGTTGTCAGGGACAAGGGCGTGCAAAAAAAGAAAAAAATATTGAAGTTAAAATACCAGCAGGCGTTGATGATGGAAATCGAATTCGTGTCAGCAATGAAGGTGAGGCAGGCATTCGCGGCGGTGCAGCAGGTGATCTATACGTTTTCATCAGCGTTAAACAACATCGGGTCTTTAAACGTAATGGAAACGACATTCATTGCCGCGTGCCTATTCCGATGACACTCGCTGCCCTTGGTGGAGAAATTGATGTGCCATCAATTGATGGCTCGCACATCTCTGTCAAAATCCCAGTGGGTACACAACACGGACAGCAATTCAAACAACGCAGTAAAGGAATGTCTGTTTTACGTGGCAACATGCGCGGTGATATGATTATTGAGGCAGCGATTGAAATTCCCATCAATTTAAGCAAAAAACAAAAAGAATTATTGGAACAATTCAACGAAGATTCCAATAAGGAGAAAAATAGCCCATTAACCCATGGCTTCTTTTCGAAAGTGAAAGATTTTTGGGATGAAATCAATAAGGATAAATAAAGTAAATATCAATTCCTTTTATGCCTAACATTATGTACGTGATATGAACAAAAAACCCCTGCACATATTAGATTAAGAGACAAAAAGCTATACAAAAAAGCTCAAATCTCATAATCTAGTATGCATAACATATTAAACTGATTTCAAATGTATGACAAAACGTATAGGTGTCTTGACGAGTGGTGGTGATTGCGCCGGATTAAATGCAGCTTTGCGCGCCATTACATACCATGCAAAGCACGCCTATGGCTGGGATATCATCGGCATAAAGAATGGCACGACAGGTCTCATTGTTCGACCAATGGAACATCTGGAATTAACACCTGAGTTATGCCAGACAACAATGTTGCGTACAGGCGGCACCATTTTAGGCAGCACGAACAAGGCAGACCCTTTTAATTTTCCCTGCAATGATGGAAGACGTACCGACCGATCAGATGATCTAATTCAGGGTTATCATGATTTAAAACTTGATGCCCTTATTGGTATTGGCGGTGACGGTAGTATGAAAATATTGCTCGACCTTGCGATAAAGGGGAACCTGAACCTTGTCACGATACCAAAGACAATTGATAATGACCTTGGGCATACAGAGCTTGCGATTGGTTATAGTACTGCATTAGATGTGGCAACCGAAGCCTTAGATCGATTGCAACCAACAGCGGCCAGTCATCAACGTGTGATGGTGTTAGAGGTTATGGGACGTGATGCAGGGCACATCGCCCTTGGCGCTGGGATTGCAGGTGGAGCCGATATTATTTTAATTCCCGAAATCCCCTATACACTTGCGGATATTTCAGCAAAAATTAAAGATATTAATGCACAGGGACGTACCTTCGCCCTTGTCATCGTTGCCGAATCCGTTCGAAAAGAAAATGGTGAACTCGCAACAGTCGCATGCGAAATCAATGGACGCCCGCGTTATGGTGGCATTGGTCATTATTTAGGGGAACAAATTGGTAAAGTAACAGGCGCTGAAACACGTGTCACTGTTTTAGGGCATGTACAACGTGGCGGGCAACCAAATGCTTTGGATCGTGTTATCGCTTCATCATTTGGCGTGCGTGCCGTTGATTTAATCGCTGAAGGTAAATTTAACAGAATGGTAGCATGGCAGCATCGTCAAGTTGTTGACATCCCCATTATAAGTGCAATTGAACATTATCAAGCCGTTGCAAAAGATGACGTATTGGTACAAACAGCTAAAGGACTTGGGATCTATATTGGCACCCTATAATCTTACTTTTTTCACATATCAAGAGAATATTTCAAAAAAATTCACTTAAATTGATTTAAAAATATTCTCACATAGATAAAACTTATTTTTTTATTGCTTTCTTATCCTTGTTTATAGCAAACTCTGAAACACTAAATCGTTTATGCTGTTTAAGGGTATTTCAAGGTGATGCGATGTATAAAAAGGTTTACCTTATCTTCTTTTGGTTGTGTTTGTTAGTTTTCAGTGCACATTCAATTGACATATCATCGTACGACGATATTTCTTCATTATACGATCGACGCCGAATCGCCTTTAAAGAAAATAGAAATAGTTATGATGTTCTTGATTACACACACCAGATAAAAATTAAACTTCTTAACTCTTCAGCTTATAACAGTGATGCAGCGGCGGCAGACAACCATCAACTAATTATCAGAACCGTAATCGCTTCTCTTTTCATACATGATGGACACCTTGGTGGTGGGACAGACCATGATTCTCTTCAATTAGAAGAATTATCAAAGACGAATTCTTTTCACAAAATTCTACGTCTTATTCATTTAATTTCAAATCATCTTCACTCGAGCTTCATGGTATCTGGCTATACAGATATTGATTTTAAGCCATTACAAGGTCAATTTGCCCTTTTATCAATATATACACAGATGTCAGAAGCTATTATCCTAAAAGAGTTTTATACCGCAATTGAAGACCACTATAACGAACTTTCGTTTTTAAGAGATCGCTATGATGATTCCTATTCAGCACACCATAAAGTAAGTCACGCCTGGCTAGACGACGTGTTTACCCAATATAATGCAGGACGCGAAGAAGTGCATCGCTACAAAACCATGCATTCAGGATACACATGGATTAAAAATGCTGATGGTATCCCTATTGCAGTTTATAAACCCATTTCATTTTTTCATAAAGGTGCACAAAAGTGTCGCAATATAGCATCTGAGTGTTTTAGCACCCTAATCGCGCAAACAATGGGCATTGATGTCCTTAATTATGTTCTTCCTGTAAACGTTGATAAGGCTGGGTATATGACCTATTCGCCATGCCAACCTACAGGCACACTTGAAGCATTATTGGGGTTTTCAGATGCCCATTTTAATACAGTTTTACCAGACGCTAATACAAATCCCTTTTCAAGTCTTATCAGCCATATTTGTACCTATAATAAACAACACGCTCGTGAAACCATTAATTGCACAGCATTAAACAATCATGATCGTTACCATATTCTTACAAAAAGGCATTTTGATTCAATGTTTAAGCATGAGTATCGCAATAATGATACGGGTTATTTCATAACAGATGCCATTGATGCTATCAATTTATATCAAATTTTTGCCTTTCGTTACCTCAGTGATTATCGCGACATGCACACAGATAACATCATATTTCTACCAAATCTTACAACAAGTAAGCTTGAGCTCAAGATTATTGATGCTGAATATACATTTGATTATGAGAATTATAGTCTTAATCGCACAATACCACGACGAATTCCAAAAATTTATGAATTACCTCAAGCAATGAAAATACTCACCCCAGCAGAGATGCAAGGCATTTTGATGGCTCCTCTTCAACGCTTACATAATATTTTCAAAACCTACACCTTAACAAAAACAACAAATCCGCACCAAATGACACAAAAAGGTATCAAAAGTTTTTTCTTTAGTCGACTCTATTGGTTAAAGAATACTGTTTCTCGCCCTCTGACACCAGGGCGTTTGCTAAACTATATAGAATACGCGCCGCCTATAGACCCAGCATACGATAAAGATTATTTTGTTCCCAAAGATAAAACTGACCAAACGAAAGAAAAAATGGAAAGCCAGCTCAATTTAGCATGGCATCACCTCCCGTACGTTTTGATAGCCTAAGATGCATTAATACATTGGTGGATATGAATATCCTCCGTAAGCACCCGCACCCATTTGACCTCCATAAGATTGTGGATATTGCTGTTGACCATATGACTGTTGATAGGGTTGTCCATAACCATAATTGCTTTGTTGATTGTAGCCATAAGAACCACTGTAAGGATTATTTCCATACATATTTTGCTGCGCGTATGCATTATATGGATCGTAGTAACCACTATTCATTTGTGCGTATTGCCCATATGGATTTCCACCATACCCGCCATACATACCACCGTACCCCATACTACCATATCCCATGCCCCCATACATCCCACTACTCATTCCATAGGGATTTGTCATCATAGTAGCTGCACTTGTTGCGGCTTTTGTCGCTGCCTTCACCATTTTACCAAGGATACTTGGCTTTTTCTTTTTTTTGGCGCCAGGTTTCTTTTGTACCGCTTTGGTTTTTTTAGCACTTTTAGCGGGCTTTACCTTTTTCACAGCAATAGATTGCGTTGGATCAGCAGCGGTAGCAGCCTCTATAAATAACATGAGATTGAATGGTATACCTGAAAATTTTGCAGATAACATTTGGCTCGCTTGCTGGGTCAAATGTACAAACATCCATAAAATAAAAAATCGACTTAAAAATTTCATAATTTAATTTTAATGTGAGGCATTACATACACTATAACAAAAAAAGAATTAAGAAAACGTAAAGGATGTAAATTTATTATCTAACGCAGTGCTCAAGTTTTTTAATCAAGTAGCAGTTCCAATGCCAGAGGTTTTTCAGGATTTACGATTGTGTTAAACATAAAACAAACCGTATGAGCTAATATTTTTCGTCCAACCTTTGCTGATAAGTGCCATAAATCTTTGG
>CANLGW010000068.1 GCA_947490395.1 Alphaproteobacteria bacterium | reverse complement strand
TGGTCTTTTTTTGATTTTCGTGTATTTTAGAGACATAGGGTATCCATTTTAGTCGGTGAATACCCTTTTTTAGTATATCTTGCTTAAAATTTGAAGCGTTTTCCGTAAAAGTTTAGCTCTAATTCCACTTACGCAGTAGGTCTAATGTACGTATATCTCCTACTCGATAATGAGCAACAAACATCCTGCTAATCACTTTTTGGTTTAATTGATGAGATTTTGCATGTAAATCTCCGACTGTTGAAGGGCGCTTCTTATTGTTATAGACGCAAACGTTTCTAAGCAATCTTGAAAAAGGGCTATCACCTGTTATTTGATTTTCTGAAAAACCGAGGAAACGCTCAACAGTCCCTGTTGGTGTGACAGGATCAAATACTAATGTATCTCCATGTGCAGAAACAGGGATGACGCGATTTACCACATCATCGAGTTTTGCTGATTTTGCAAATAAACTCGACAGGCATTCAGACATAATAGCTCTGGTGGTTCCGCCAGGAACTGTAGGTTTCGTTGGTTTATAAATCGCGAAAGGGATCGCATCAGGCGCGTGTTGAATGAAAAGATACTCTGTTTCTCTTTCATCTGTTTTATGTTTATGTATTTTGTACGATCTTCTCTGATAGCACTGCTGAACATCCGCAAACCAAATGCGATTAATTTTTGCTATTGACGACGTAGGAGCACCTGTATCTTGCTTATCAAAATAAGAAAATTCGTCGTAATGCTGCTCAAAGGCTTCGTAAAAGCAATCCATAAACAGTTTTGCTGTTACGCTACTGTAACGTTCTAAGTCATCAAATTTTTCTTTTGTATCCTTGAGGAGATCTCTATAGCCATATATTTTATAATTTATAGCCAGCTTTCGTGATAATTCATCGGCAATTTGAATAACCCTAAAATGTCCAGCTTTCGTTGATTTTTGATTGTAGGTAAAAGGGATAATTCGCTTTTGACCAGCGTCGCTTCGTCTTACATCGTTATTTTCAATTTGCTCATGAATCATACCTGATGCCACAATTGGCAGCAAAATGCGTTTTCGTTGTTCATCTGTGGTTGCTTTGGTATTCGATACCTTTGTTTCATCGCTCAAGATTTGATAGATATGTGTTGTGTGCGTGTAAACATCATGATTAGCACGATTTGCGGTAAATTTTGTTAGGCGCTGCGAGTATTCTGATTCCAACTCAACCATCGCCCATAGCTGTATGTTGAGTAATAAATGCAGGGAAAGAATAATAGCAGGAAATCTAAAAAGCATTTTTCTCATTCATTCATTTGATTGATTCTATTTTATATATGTTTATTTTTTGTTAAAATTCAATATTCTAATTGACCCTATTTTTTCTTTTGTCACGTGTTAAATCACGTGTTGTAACAGGATGTGTTGATAGTAAGGCATCCTCGTCATCCACATACAATGGCATATTATGTTTAGTCGATGGTGTAATGAGCCATACAAAAAACGCGCCAATGACGCATAGAATTGTCCATGAATAGACATTATAAAAACTTTGATCGACTGAATAACTGGCGGCATAAATAACCATTGCCGATAAAGCGCCAATATAAAATTCTAATAATGCTGATTTAACACCTGCTTCGTTACGTCCATGCCCCAGTGAAATGGCTGCGCATGCGATCAAAATAGCCCCAGATATAAATGCACTGAATGCCATGATTAAAAACGTGGTTATAGGGGTGGTTGGTATGATTCCTTTTAAAGCAAGGGCGACAACAATGCCAAATAAACCGAGACCAGTCATCCCACATCGCAATAATATATCATTTGAATAATACTTAATAACAGGGCGAGTGCATATTAATCCGAGTCCATAAATAATGGGAAGTGTGCCTTGGTACAATGCAAATTGGCGTATTGATAATCCCATTCCATTGATCAGAAGGAATGGTGCATGCGCAATAAATACCATGTAGCAGGCGTTAACAAGTGCACGTAATAAAGCATATGGTAAAAAATTACGGGCGCACCCAATGCGAACAAGGGATCCAAATAAGGAACGTAGAGAGGCTGTTGATCGTATGTATAGCGTTTCAGGCAAATAAACTATAAAAGCAAACATAAGGAGACTTTGCGCAAGAGCAAGAAGCCAATAGCACATTCGCCAGCCATACCACGCTGATATTTCGGCGCCTAGTATGGGGGCAATCATCAGGCCAATTGGCAGAGACATCTCTATAATAGCAAGTTTACGTGATCGCTCTTTGTCGATATAGAGATCACACACAATAGCCATTGATACCGTTAAAAAGGCACCTGCGCCGAGGCATTGAAAAAAGCGCGCGAGCATAAGTATTGAAATTGATGGTGCCATGGCGCAACCAATTTGTCCAAAAATCATAAGCAGACAAGCGGGTATAAATAATGCTTTTCGCCCCATGCGATCTGAAAACGGTCCCCACACTAAGGGAGTTGTCGTTGTTAAAAATACACTCATCGCTAACAGAAACTGTATAATTTGATCAGTTGTTTTAAACTCTGTTACAATTTGCGGTGCAAAAGGTAAATGTACGTCGATTGACATACACGATAGAATATTTGCGAGCATTAACAGAGCAACAACGGGTTGAGCTGAGTATATCATTACAAATTGAGGCCATTAAATTACAACGTAGTTCTAGTATACGGCTTTGTTGGTGATTAATCCAGAAATGGTTTGGGGGTATACTCTGTTTTTGTGATTCAATAGGTGCGACCGTAATAAATGAAAGCGTTTTTATGGCTGAATGATTAATAATTTTTTAACTATTTTAATATAGGATTATTAATATGATATTCTTTTCAAAGAAGAAAATAGTATGATCATTTATTTAAAGTCAATTATAATTTTAATTACTCTTATTATTGCACAGACTGCCATTGTTTACTCAGCTCAGCCATATAGTTATAACATGTCACTTTTTACCGCATCATCATCCCCACAAAGTGCTGCTATTGGGGGGGAGAGCACTCTTTTTATTACAGAAGGTGGTGGCATTAAAAAATTCGCCCTACCAAATACAACGGGAACAATGATCACAACGAATGTATCTAATCCATCAGCTGTAGCAATGGATGTTGCTAATATATATGTTGCGGATTCAAAAAATCGTATTTTTTTATTGACAACATCCGATAATACAACATACGTACAAACCATTATTACAACAAATGAAACAGCGGCGACAACAGCCTTCACCTATTCACCAAATGCTTTATATAATGCTAATATTGGTGCCATTGCAGGGATAGCCGTCGATACAAATCATAATATTTATCTTTCAGATTCTACAAAACATGTGATTTGGAAATTGACCCCACCAACCGCATCAGGTGGGAAATATACACTTACTTTATTTGCAGGAACAAATGGAGCGGCAGGCGCACCCACGACAGGAATCTCTACAAAGTTTAATTCACCTTATGGACTCGCATTTGACCCTTGGGGAAATTTGTATGTAGCAGACTTAAATAATAGAGTGATTCAGAAGCTAGCTTTATCAACGACAGGCGCTGTAACAAACATATCCGTTGTTGCAGGGCAGGCAGGTCAATACTCAGGTACTAATGATGGGCAAGCAGCAACAAGCGCTTGTTTATATTTGCCGAAAGCACTTGTTTTTGATCAAACGGGAAGTTTTTATATAACAAATGCCTATGTTGATGTTGTTCAGTACGTATCGTCTGCAACAGGAACTGTCAAAGTTATTGGTGGCGGTAAAAGCCCATCAAATAATGCGACGAGTTATAACGGCATTGCGACGGGTGCAAATTTCCTTGGTATTGGGGGTATTGCTCTTGATGCAAAAGGTAATCTTTACGTAACAGAAATCAATAATAATGCTGTTCGTAAATTGACGCCAAACTGGCATCCTTAATATTATGGATTCTTAGTATTTATTATAGCGGTTTTGAAGGAACTTTATTTTATAATGTTTCACAACAGACCAGAAGAGCGACGATCATATGAAGACCACTTACGAACGTGGCGTCTGTGCCGAGCAATCAGCACAACACTACCTTGAAAAAAAGGGATTTAGCATAATTGCAACACGTTATCGTACGCCATATGGTGAAATTGATTTGTTGATGCGTGATCATGAAACGATTGTTGCTGTAGAGGTTAAATACCGAAAATACGCAATCGATTCATTTGAATGCCTTCGTACACGTCAGCAAAAACGTATTGAAAATGCCCTGCTCTTTTACATAAGTGAAAATGATTTAAATTCTTCTTTGTTTCGTTTTGATGTTGTTCTATTATCAGCTGGAAAACACATAATACATCTTATAAATGCGTGGCAGGTTGATGAATCATGACGATAATGGTAAATAAAATGAAAATAACAACAGTTTCGTTGCTGGTATGTACATCCATGTTGTTTTTGTCAGGCTGTGTAGCACCATTAGTTGTTGGCGGCGCCACGACTGTTGGTACACTTGCAACCCGTGAAAAGGGTGTAACAGGTACGCTTAGCGATAGTCAAATGTCTATTTTAATTAAAGCTAAATATTATGGATTTTCTCCTGATTTATACGCGCGTGTTGGTGTGAATGTGCAAAATGGTGAGGTTTTGTTAACAGGAAGCGTTCCTAATCAAGAATGGATTATTGAGGCAGAACGTTTAGCATGGCAAGTAAAAGGTATTAAAAAAGTTCTTAATAATGTTACAACAACTGATGAAAATTCATCATTTACTGACGTTATCGGTACGGCAACGCAGGATTCATGGATAACTACTCAAATAAAATCGCAGATGCTATTTGGTGAAAATATTCGTTCATTAAACTATAGTATAAAAACCGTTGATAATGTTGTTTATGTGATGGGGATTGCGCAAAATCAAGCTGAGGTTGATCAAGTGCTAGAGACTGCCAGTAAAATTTCAGGTGTTAAAAAAGTTATCGATTATACAAAAATGAATGAAGAAGCAGAATAATAGTGTTATTCGATTCTTGTAATTATAATGACGCACCTGTGTATTAAACACACAGCATGCGAAAAATTAACCATTTTGTCCATAAAAATACTTGGTTTTCGTATGTTTTTATCTTACTGTGTCAGTAGTATATTTTTTTAAGTAGTTTTAATGTCTAAAGAAGACCTCATTGAATTTAGCGGCGTTATTGTCGAAGTTCTACCCAATACCATGTTTCGTGTTAAATTAGAAAATGATCATGTTATTTTGGCTCATACATCTGGACGCATGCGTAAAAATCGCATCCGTGTGCTGGCGGGTGATAAAGTAACGGTTGAAATGACACCTTATGACCTAACCAAAGGTCGCATTACGTTCCGTCAAAAATAAGTGCATCATATTTTAATCCAGTCCTTTTTGTCAGGTTTGCGCCTGGCAATGTTAGCGGATGGGGTTTTAAAGCATCTTACGTTTGAACGTCAGTTTCAGCCTAATCATGCAAATCTTGATGATATTGTTGCAGGGCGTGTTCTCGCGATTCGGCGAGATTTTGTATGGTTTGATCTGGGATTAGATATTGAAGGCGTTGTAAAGGCATCGCTATTAGCACATGCAAAGTTAAGCGAGGGTGATTTAGTCTGGCTACAAATCACACGTGCTCCTTGGCCTGAAATCGGAAATACAACACAGCATGAAAAAGGATATCGTTTAACACCATTAATTACATTGGCGGGGAAATATTGGCTTCATAATCCGCTTGCGCGCCGTGAATCTAAATGGATTCATCGAAAAGCATCATTGGGTCGTCCCGATTATGATCCTGAACTTGTCACTGAAAAAGAAGAATTATACCGCCATGCTATCCGTTTACATGTTCCACCCAGTAAAGTTTACATTTTAGAGCGCGCCCCCACTCAATGGCAACGTTGGGTTCGTGACAGTGATGATGATGTGCGTATCACGTGCGAAACACCAGCCGTTCAATGCCATGTCTATGAATGGGTATCCACACATTACCCAAGTAAAGCCCACGTTGTAACATGTGCATTGCAAACAGAAATCCCCTTATTTGAAACGTATGGTGTAGAAGATCATTGGGCGGAAGCCTTAACCCCCCATGTCCGCATACCTGGTGGTGGAAATTTAGATGTACGCGAACTTGCAGCCGCGACACTTATTGATATAAACGCTGGATCTGAACGCGATGATCCTTTTCAAATTAATCTAAAAGCCCTTAAATCAATAGTCCAGCAAATTTTGTGGCGCAATATTACAGGTAATATTCTTGTTGACTTTATACGCCTGTCAAAAGCAGCACAAAGCGATTTTATCAAACATGTTATGACTGAATTTAAAGGAACGGATGTTCATGTAATGGGTTTTTGTGATCTTGGTTTGCTTCAATTACAGCGATCACGCCATCGTCCATCGTTATTAATGGAACTTATGCCACAGTGTCCAACATGCAATGGTGATGGGGTTGTGCAATCATAATTTTTATTATACGATATGCAGCATAGGGGTTTCTTGCGCAAAATAGGCAGGTAACTCTTGTATAATTTTAAGGGTTTGTCATCTTCGGACTTGATCCGAAGATCTTTTATATTTCAACAGCAAATAGTAGGTATGGCGTAATTAATTATATGCCACGCCTCAACAGTATAGATCTTCGGGTCAAGCCCGAGGATGACATAGTGAGAAAATAGGTAAAAATTCTCAAGTCAAGGCTGGTGACAATGATTATTTTGGATAGCATGCAAAAAAAGGATTATAAATTGATGAAAAAATACACTTATTTGTTTCCAATACTCATTTTATCACTTGTGACGATTTGTATTGAAACTGATATTTCTGCCCCCAGTTTTCCTGATATGTCGGCCTATTTCAACGTATCCGAAGGGCTTATTCAGTATACGATTGCCACAAATTTTCTGGGATTTTGCATAGCCAGCCTCTTTTATGGCGCGTTATCAGATAGTTATGGCAGGCGTCCCGTCATGGTTATAGGAAACGCTATTATGGTTGTAGGTGCAATTGGTTGTGTTTTTGCACCAACAATTGATTGGCTTCTTTTTGCTCGTTTTATTCAGGGACTTGGGGCAAGTACATCCCTTGTTGTTGCGTTCGCCATGATGGCAGATGCCTATCAAGGTGATGAAGTCGTACGCCGCATCGGTGTTATGAATTCTGCCCTGACAACCTTTATGGCCATTGCTCCTGTGGCTGGTAGTTTCATCAATCAAGCTGTTGGGTGGCGCGGTAACTACACGGTTGTAGCACTGGTTTCATTGCTGTCGTGGGTTCTTATTGTGTTGTTTTTACCAGAAACACGGGTGGAGCGTTCTACATTTTGCCTCAAACAATTGATGAAAGATTATAAAGTATTATTTTCAAGTAAACCCTTTATGCACACGTCTTATGTACCTAATCTTTTGTGCGCCATTTATCTTTCATTTATTGCGTGCGCATCCTTTTTGTACATAAAAACGGTTGGGTTAACAATTTATGGCTATGCAATGCACCAAGGAACTATCATTGGTTTGTTTGCTATTGTTAGTCTTTTTTCAGGTCATATTATTAATTATATAGGGAAAAAACCCGCGATTGCATTCGGCATTTATGCATGTGCCGTTGGTATGGTGGGTTTGCTTGTAACAAGTTTTTTTGCACCATACACGGCTATTTTAATTACCGTATTTATGAGCATTGTTGCCATTGGTGATGCTGTGTAACGACAATTACTTTGACACTCAGTGACAATTAAAAATGAGACATGAATTGGGTCTAAAATTCTTGTAAAACAGGGATACATGAATCTCTTAATTTGCGGGAAAATATCATTGACCATAACATCCAGACAGGTGAAAA
>CANLGW010000067.1 GCA_947490395.1 Alphaproteobacteria bacterium | reverse complement strand
AGATTCAAAAACTGCAAGCGTGGACGCGCAATCAACTACAGATGAAGCAGGCACGTAAGGCCTATCTTGGTAAAACCGCGCAGATTCAGAAACTGCAAGCGTGGACGCGCAATCAATTATTAATGAAGCAAGCACGCAAAGCTTATCTTGGTAAAACCGCGCAGATTCAGAAACTACAAGCGTGGACGCGTAATCAATTATTAATGAAACAGGCACGTAAAGCCTATCTTAGTAAAACCGCGCAGATTCAGAAACTGCAAGCGTGGACGCGCAATCAACTACAGATGAAGCAGGCACGTAAGGCCTATCTTGGTAAAACCGCGCAGATTCAGAAACTACAAGCGTGGACGCGCAATCAACTACAGATGAAACAAGCACGCAAGGCCTATCTTGGTAAAACCGAGCAGATTCAGAAACTGCAAGCGTGGACGCGCAATCAATTATTAATGAAGCAAGCACGTAAGGCCTATCTTGGTAAAACCGCGCAGATTCAGAAACTGCAGAACTTTGTACGTATTGGCCAAGCCAAAGCTAAGGTTACCCAACTACGCAAGCAAAAAGCCGCAACGCTCTTGCAAGCACAGATTCGTGGATTCGTTACTAAACAGAAATTTGCGAAACAACAACAAACACGTGAACTAAAACGTCAAACAGCCGCTCAATTAATTGAGCGCATGTTCCGTGGGCACCAGGGACGCCTGTTGGCAACAACAGCACGTGAACAGCAACAAATCCGCGAAGAAAAAATTGCAAAATTCTTTACAACCCAAAATAAACAAAAAGCTCTAGTTGTTTTTAAGGCATGGCATGCAACGGCTCATCATAAAAAGCAACTTAAAGATGCATCGAAAAAACTCGTCGATAGTCTAAATAAAAAGAAAAGCCGCGCTGTTCTCAACGAATGGCGTATAGCCAATGCCAAAATACAAGAACGTCGAAATGCGCACATCGCAAAGCAAGAGCAAGCTACTCAAATGCTACGCATAGCTGGGGAGAAAGCAAAGCAACGCCAATATAAAATAGAACAAAACCAACACTTACTTGCCAAATTATTACCCTTTGACAAAAGTCAGCAATTACGACGCAGTTCTCTATCAGGCTCCCACGTACCAGCAACAGATATAAAAGTTCGTTCATCATTTCCATTTATTTCCGAACTCTCATCAGAAAGAATACCTACGAGTGCTGAACTACGCGAATGGCGAGAACAGCATACACCGCAAAAAACATCGCCAGTAGGAACTTCAGACAATTCAATCTATCGCGTTCAAACGAGCGGCGGAATAAGTCCGTATATAGGGTCGTGCGATGACATCACTATCAATGCTACAGCCGCACAGAGGAGCATGTGGTCTCCCCCATTTTCACCG
Organism: Alphaproteobacteria bacterium; assembly: GCA_947490395.1. Lineage (GTDB taxonomy): Bacteria > Pseudomonadota > Alphaproteobacteria > Paracaedibacterales > CAIOTO01 > CAIOTO01. Next base: position 6,545 of record CANLGW010000067.1, on the reverse strand, counting down.
CCATTACCACACGAAGAACAGTATGTGTCACCTGCGGGCGATCTAATAACAGGTAATCTATTAAAGAGTGTTCAATCGAAAAAAACCCCAGTTCTACATAACACTGGTCAATCCACACGTTTTGCGGCACCAACAGCTGCTACTGGGGAAAAGCTTGATTTTAGTGATTTACCTAGTGATTTACATGCTGGATCAGAAAATTTGACTGCCACTGAAATTGAACGTCATTCTACACCAAAAAGGCAAAGAATCGAAAACAGTGCGTCACAAAGCACCCCCACAACCCCTTTACGCACACCATTAGCGGAACACAACAAAACAGAACGTAGATCTGTAAGCGCCTCAACAACGCCTGTGCGTAACTCAATAGGGAAAGGTTCAATACACACGTTTGATCGAGAAAATCGAGAAAATTTCGCTGATTTGGAAAAAGAATTGAATCAACTCAGCACAAACAAAAAATTAAGCGAGGATCAAAGCACGGAAAAAGATGACCATAGTCCACGCAAGCATGCAGAAAGCATGTTTAGTCCTGCTAAAGACTTATTTGCAACTGCTAATGGTGCAATTCCACCTCAACCATCACTCACTGTGTTTAATGCACGTGTCGACTCCGCTGACGCCCGCGTTGTACAACAAGAAGTAAAGCAAAGCGCATTAAAACGTTCTGTTACTGAAAAGCAGACTATGATTGAAGAGTTGAAACGTCAGCACGCCGCCTTTTCAACATTAGAAAAATTGACACGACAACAACAAACAGAGAAATTCACTATTGAAAATTCATTAAGAGCCACACAAAAGGCACTAAAAATAGCCGAAGCTAAACTGCGTGAAGAGCAACGCCGTCAACCATTTCAAGAAAAAGCATTTCAAAGCAAGGCACTTTTATCGAGAATATCGGTGGGTCAAAGCAGAACACCTGCTGGAACTCCCGCTCGAAACAAGGGCGTACTTGCTTATAGCAGAACATCAACAGGTGCCTTGATGAGTGATCTTGACGGGGCATGGCATGATCGTGATACACATAAAAAGGTTTCGCTCGCGTTTCCAGCGCTATCTGATATAGCGACCACGCAAGATTTAGACGTTAGCGTTAGAGGTGTTTCATCAAATGATCTATCAATTAGTCATGTTCACTTTGATAGAAAAATGCCCGCAATAGATCAAAATCAAAGTCCGACACATGAGATGGTGCCTAACGAAGAAGATTTTGCAGATCGTTTTTCTGATATAAGCAAGCGTTTAGCTGCATCAATAACTGAAACAAATGAACGAGAAGTCATCGCGCGCGAAAAAGACGAAATGGCGTTAGAAGACGCGCATATGCATGGAATTCGTGCGCAAGAAAAGGCAAAGACTGCGGCTGCAACCACTATACAAAGAGTGTGGCGGGGGAATAAGGTTCGCGTAGAAGAAGCCGTTGGTTTTGACTCTGAATATGGTAATCCAGATATACGTCACCCCTACGCACAAGCAGGGAATGACATATCGACAAGACGTGGTACCGTAGATATGACTGGTTTGGATTTAAACGATCCTGAAACAATGTCACGTTTACGGCAAAATGTGAAATCTCTACATAATTATATTAATGATACTGTACACGACATTGACGAAACAATACGTAAAAATGGAGGAATAACTAAAAAGATTGAACAAAAATATAATCAGATTATGAGTGATTATTCATCACATTCATATGAACTCATGGGTTATAACTTGCAAACACACGATGGACTAATTGATGCTGTTAATTATCTTCATCAAAATGGATATAACATTAAAGATGCTGTCAGTACTATACGTACTGATATGAGTTATCAATCAGGAACATATATCACTGATGTATCAAATACTAAAACAGCCGCTGCTTGGGATATCCGTAATATCAGTGACACTCCTGCGAATAGCAGTCAGTTTTATAATTCGACAAGTGAAGTCAGTGATTCTGATGATGAGAAAAGCATATATTCTTCATCAAGTAGCGATGATGATTCTAGCATAGGTTCTTGGGGAATAAACCGCAGGTCAACTATTGAAGCAATAAAAGCAAAGCCCAAAATGCCTGTTCGGACAACCCAGCTAGCTGCCAAAGTAACTGAACCAGTAAGTGATATTTCTGAACAAAAGAAAAAGGCCATGCCTGTTCGGACAACCCAACTAGCTGCACCAGTAATTGAACCAGTAGAAGATATTCCTGAACAAAAGAAAAAGGCCATGCCTGTTCGGACAACCCAACTAGCTGCACCAGTAATTGAACCAGTAGGAGATATTTCTGAACAAAAGAAAAAGGCCATGCCTGTTCGGACAACCCAAATTACAAGAGTGCTTATGAAAGAAGAAGGCAACATCCCAACAGTAAATGGGACACTTGAAGTAGCACATTTTGATCAGACAGATAGTAAAATAATAGAACAAAAAAAGAAAAAAATACCCATAAGAATATCAAAAATAAAGTAATTAAATAAACACTATAGGAGAATAAAATGAAAATAATAAACCCAATTTTTACATTCTGTACAACTTTTGTATTAGCAACAAGTCTAATACATGGAATGCAATACGGAGCTCGAGACGATGCATCCCATTTTTCACGCAGGACGACAAACAAAGTTATTCATACTGTAAGAGGATCTACTGCAGGCTCTACTGACGTGGGATCAGTAAATGGAACTGTTAGTAGAATAGGCAAAACTACAAAGTCAATTTCATCAGCTCCAAGGCTTATTACTAAAGAACCAAAAAATTTTAATGCACGATTAATTTCCCTCCAAGGAGCGCAAACCCCTGGTCAAGTTGCAGATAAATTCAAAGAAATCATTGGAAAAACACATGATATAGGTTTTCTTGACTATAATGGTGGAGAAATTGTATGTGAATACTTACGTGATTATGAAGCAATTGGCATAACTGTTGAAAGGCAAGAAAATACAATTAGAGACAGAGAAAAGACAATTGCTGCTTTACGTGAACAGGTAGCAAGAGAGGCAACAGCTACCGAAATGGAGCACGGTGAATCATCAGCCAATTCTAAAGCACCGTACATAATTGCACAGACTCTTTACGCAGAACCTTATCCTCCTAAGTATCCAACCGAATGGGATATGGAAACAAATGTGACGCTTAGAGTAAAAGAGCTTTCTGGGTCTGCACAAATACTTATTGCAAACCTAATCTCGGATGGAGACTCTTATTCAGGAAAGCTCAAGTCAGCTGCTGCTGATGCTAGTAAAGAGATTTCAGGAGCACAATACATATCAAAAAGAAGCTCCATTAAATCCCCACTTGCTTTATATTTTTCAACCACCGATAGTGTTTGCTGTTATGTTGTAGAATTCTCAGCATTAGGGAATATGTCACCAGCTGTATTACAAGCGCAATCAATGCACTTAGAGTCAAACAATCAGTCACTATTTGAAACTGAATCAGAGGATAATCCCGCACCAACAATAGGTGAAGCAATCATTCAAATGTTTAAAGATGATATAGATCTGTTTTCCAAAGAAACAATACAGGATTCATGTGATTTAAGAAAAAAAGAAGTCTTTAAAAAATTACTAAGAACAGCATTATTGAAATTTGCAAGAAATACTGAATCTAGAGAAATTTTACATTCACTAATGGAAAAAACAGAAGAAACAACAAGCGCAAGTAATTCAGGGCAAGAATTAACAAAACACATTTATGATATCACAAAAAGTTGTGGTTCAGTATTTAACTTATTTAATAGTAAAGAAATGGTAACATTTATGGTTTTCCCTAAAGAGCATAAAGAAAAATTTTACCCATCTGCAGATTATATTTTTAGAGATGCATAAACATCCCCCAAAAAGCCCCCCCATCGGGGGCTTTTTTATTACTCACTTATCCTTCTTACTTTCTCTCTTCCTTTTCCTTCCTATTACTCTCTAAAAATTTTACTTCCCCAAACAATCACTTGAAACTAGCGTTACTTCAGGCTATGAAAGAAACAGCAATTTCATATTATCTTCTTATCCTGTCATGCATTATTTCATCCTTCCCAATTTCCTCATAACGACCACCACATCAACCATTATGCCGACCATCATGCCAAGCCTCAGCCTCCCCGTTTTATTCGCCCTGCCCTTTCCTCTGATTAACCCTGTCGCGGTAACACTCGGCTCCATCAGTATCCACTGGTACGGCCTTGCCTACCTTGTCGGCATATCGCTCGCTTGGGGGTATGCACGTGCTATTGCCCCCCTCTTCAGCATCACCAAAAAAGACATCGATGATTTCATTACCTGGGCTGTTGTCGGCATTATTGTTGGTGGACGTCTGGGTTATGTTCTTTTTTATAACCCCTCTCACTTTTTGCATCATCCTGCTGATATCCTTAAAACATGGGAAGGGGGCATGGCATTTCACGGTGGGCTGGCGGGGGTGATTGTCGCAACGATCTTTTATTGCTACAAACGAAATATCCCACTGATGCGTTTCAGTGATATCTTGGCCATTGTATCCCCCACTGGGCTTTTTTTAGGGCGCGTGGCTAATTTTGTAAATGCTGAACATTACGGCACACCAACCGACCTACCATGGGGCATGATTTTCCCCCGCAGCGACGGTGTCCTTCGTCACCCCAGTCAGTTATACGAAGCCTTTGGCGAAGGTATTGTTATCGGAATCATTATGTTAATATGCGTGCGTTCCATAGCAGGATCTTTTACAGCATTGCGATCAAAATCAGCATCTCCTCTAAACCGCCATGTCACAGCATTTCTGCCAGGGCGCCTTACGGGGATTTTTATGTTATCTTATGGCGTGATCCGCTTTCTACTCGAATACGTACGGCATCCTGATGGTTTTTTATCATTAGGTAACTTCACGCTCACACTTGGGCAAGCGTTATGCATCCCGATGATTAGCATGGGGCTCTATTGGATTATGCACAAACATCATAATGCTACCGAATGACGATGATCCCCCTCACCATCGATGAACGATTAAGGACGCACATCAAAACCTTTGGTGCCTTATCTGTGCGGCATTTCCAGGATATTCTGTTATACAGCGAAGGTGGCTATTATGCCAATCAATCGGTAGTCGGCAAACGGGGGGATTTCATAACCGCCCCTGAAATTAGCCAAGTCTTTGGTGAAATTTTAGCCCTTTGCTTTATTGATTATTGGCAACGCGTCGGAAAACCAGAACATGTAACCCTGATCGAACTTGGCGCTGGAAACGGTACACTCATGGCCGATATGGTGCGTATCTTCAGCCGTTTTCCTGACTTTACGCGTGCGATGTCACTTCATATTGTCGATATATCCCCAATTTTACGGCAACAGCAGATCAATAAAATTACAGCGCCTATTACCCATCACGCCTCCCTTGAAACCATACCTGAATCAGAGACAACCTTTATTATAGCCAATGAATTTTTTGATGCACTGCCAGTAGAGCAATGGGTTGTTCAGCAGGGTGAAAAGTGCCCACGTTTAATTAACGTCAGTGATACATGGCACTATAGCCCTCATGGCATTGATGAATACATCGTTGAAACTAGCGAGGCAAGCCTTAAAATTGCACGGGAAATTAAACGTCGCTTAACCTATGGCTGCAGCAACACCAATGGAATGGCGCTGATTATTGATTACGGTGATGCGGTGGCTGAACATGATATTCGAAAAGGCGATACACTGCAGGCCGTTCATGCACATCAAAAAGTATCAATTTTTGATCATATGGGGCAAGCCGACTTATCACATCATGTTGATTTTAGGACACTTACAAAATTATTTGCGCCCCTTTCAACTATCCTTACAACGCAAGGGGCATTCCTAACCACACACGGCATAATGGAACGCACCGAATACCTTGCCACTAAGAATCCTGACCAGGCATCAGTGCTTCGCACAGGAACAGCACGATTAGTGAATGAATCCGCCATGGGCGGCTTATTTAAAGTATTACGTGTAGAAACTTAATGGTAAAAGGGCATTCCATTCTCTGGCTTACCCTAATCACACTTCTTAGCCCACTGATCCCCTTAACCCAATCACCCGTGCATCATCCCCCAGCCAACATCATAACAAGGAATGCTAATGTGTCATAAATAGGGTACAATGCATAGGCGAGCAGGTTCACATGAACACCAAAAGGTGCCAGCAAAAGCGGGAACATAATCAAGCCCATTACAAATAACATACCATAGCGTTCGGTTTGCGCGTAAACATCCGCAAGTTTTTCTGGCAACAACCCCATTAACATGCGTCCACCGTCAAGCGGCAAAATAGGTAATAAATTAAATGCCGCTAAAACTAAATTGACCCGAATGAAGGCGGTCAACAACTGATCATTAAAGGCAGCCTCGGCCAATCCAATTTTTATCAGTATAATCGCAAACCATGCCAAAAATAAATTAACAGCAGGCCCCGTGTGTAACGACAATTACTTTGACACTCAGTGACAATTAAAAATGAGACATGAATTGGGTCTAAAATTCTTGTAAAACAGGGATACATGAATCTCTTAATTTGCGGGAAAATATCATTGACCATAACATCCAGACAGGTGAAAAA
>CANLGW010000066.1 GCA_947490395.1 Alphaproteobacteria bacterium | reverse complement strand
TTTTTTAGTATATCTTGCTTAAAATTTGAAGCGTTTTCCGTAAAAGTTTAGCTCTAATTCCACTTACGCAGTAGGTCTAATGAAGCATAGAATCATTTAAAATACATCATTAATCATAATACAAATTTGACTTACGCAGGAGGTCTAATGTATAAAATGCATAAATTTTAGTATCCCCATCGGAAATGAAAATACCTGTTTTTACCAACGTCGTCGTCATAACGAGCGTAGCGTTGCTATCCAGGAAAATAGCCACTGGATGCCACATCTTCTTCGCAGTTTCGCCATGACGGAAAATAGACATCTTCATGTTTATTAGGTATATTAATTAATAAATATTTTTTTACTTCAGAGCTTGTTTTGATAAATTTTAGAATTAAAAAAAATTTACAAGACACCCACTATAAATGAATATACCCTTTTATTTAACTGGTGCTGAAGAGAGGAATCGAACCTCCGACCTACTGATTACGAATCAGTTGCTCTACCAACTGAGCTACTTCAGCATAAAACATCGTATACACAAAATTAAGCGTTCGCTGATTTTCCGTCAAGAATTTATTTGGATTTATGTCATTTCTACTGATCTAAGGTCAGCATTCGCTTATAAAAAAATTCTCCAAAAATACACCCTATGATGCAAACTAAGTAGACTATTGCTGCACACACAAGTGAGAAACGCACTTTTTTCTTGAATTTACTTTTATTTACGTTCATGTTCAAGGGATATGTCCAGAATGTATAAGGCTTATTAAAGTCGTCTATGCATTATAAAATAGCATCAAAGGGTTACGATAAATGAATTGCTATGTACGGTTATTGATAGCCATATGTGTTGGATTTGTGCTTTATTTTCTGCCAATTCCAGATGGTGTCGATCCTAAAGGCTGGCATTTATTCTCTATTTTCGTTGGTACAATTGTTGCTATTATTTTAAAGCCATTTCCTATGGGGCCAGTTGCCTTAATGGGTCTTTTAGCATGCACTTTAACAGGTGTTTTAACTTTTGAAGAAGGGCTAGCTGGCTTCAGCAAGTCAATTATTTGGCTGGTTGTGATCGTCTTTTTTATTGCGCGTGGGTTTATTAAAACAAATCTTGGCACCCGTGTCGCCTATTGGTTTGTGCGTTTGCTTGGGAAGCGAACGCTTGGTCTGGGATATGGCGTTGTCTTTACGGAACTTGTCATTGCACCTTTTATGCCCAGCAATGCGGCGCGTACAGGTGGTGTGATGCTGCCCATTATCAAATCAATTTCGGAGGCCTTAGGCAGTTCACCCAAAGATAATACGGAAAAGAAATTAGGCAGCTTCCTTAGCCAAGTTTGTTTTCAAGGCAATTTAATTACCAGCGCAATGTTTTTAACAGCGATGGCAGCTAATCCATTGGCACAAGCCTTAGCCATTAAACAAGGTGTTGAAATCACCTGGATGACATGGTTCACGGGGGCAATTGTTCCAGGGCTTGTTAGCATCATCGTCATTCCCTTTTTGTTGTACGTGATCTACCCGCCGCAAATTAAGCACTTGCCAGAGGCTGTCGGTCTTGCCAAAGAGAAACTCAAAGAAATGGGACCAATGAGTTCAAAAGAATGGACAATGGTTGGTATCTTTGGCGTTCTTCTTGTCTTGTGGATGGTTGGTGATAATTTTGGCATTAATGCAGCAACAGCAGCGTTACTGGGGCTATGCATGCTATTTATTCTTGGTGTTATTGACTGGAAAGACGTCTTGCAGGAAAGTGAAGCATGGCACACACTTGTTTGGCTCGCCATTTTAGTGACTATGTCAATTTATCTCGAAAAGTTTGGTTTTATCGGTTGGTTTAGCGGATCTATGGGTAAACTGGTTGAAGGATGGTCATGGCATGCTGCCTTTTTGACATTAATTATGGCTTATTTTTATAGTCACTATTTCTTTGCCAGCAACACAGCACATGTTAGCTCAATGTATGCAGCATTTTTAGCCGTTAGTATTTCTGTTGGAACACCGCCATTACTTGCTGCATTGGTACTGGCCTATTTTAGCAGCCTTTTTTCAAGCATGACACATTATGGCACATCATCTGCAGCGGTTCTTTATGGTGCAGGTTATGTTGGCTTACCCGCATGGTGGGGAAATGGTTTAATCGTCAGTGTTGTTAATATTATCATATGGCTTGGCGTGGGTGGCGTATGGTGGAAAATACTGGGTATTTGGTGATTTTAATACCTATAAAATAGCGCAATCTTATTCTTTCAAAGAAAATATATTATTCCAAAATAAAAATCTCGTTAATACTTTTATATATACACAAAAAGTAGTTTTATTAACCCTTTGTTAGCACCTTATGAGGTATCATTGTTTCATTAAGTATGATACATTAAGAACTTAGTTTTTTTATATGGTGATATTATGAAATATAAATTAATTATATTAACGATGTTTATTTGTGTAGCGAAAGCAATACAAGCCACTGATTTAGAAGATAAAAATTTAGTAAAATCAACTCATTTTGTTGTCATCCCTGGCCAAGATGGGTATGGCAACAAAGATGATAATCCGTTGCAGCACATTATCGATACAACGCAATTTCCGTCAGAAAATATACACTATGTAGACACTCCTATTGCGACTAAAAACAGCTATTTTACCTATGCTGATTTTGGGCAATGGTATTGTCAGAGCCCACTGCATAATATCATGGAACGACTAACGAGTAATGAATCAGTTACGTGTATCATTGTATATGCCATATCACAAGGCACAGCAACGGCAACAAATTATTTCAAATCACATCAACACCCAAAGGTAAAAACGCTCATTTACGAAGGGGTTATGGCATCAGGAAACAGCGCCATATCCCATTATGGACGAAACAAAATCAAACTTCGTATAGGCAGCATCAAAATACCTATCGGTGAATGGTTTAGCTGGACACCTGGATCATTTTATACAATGCCTTATATTGTATCATCCGTTGTATACCCCTGGTACAGCATTGGCGGACAACAAGCTATTCAGTCATCATGTCAAATGCTTAATACAACGCCTATGATTCTTGTTCATTCTAATAAAGATAAAGTATTATCCCCTGAAGATGCTGTTGCCATCTATACAGGCCTCAAACAAACGGGCAATCCGCATATCCACCTATTAACAAGCAATAAATCCACCCATGTTGACCTTTTTAAACCAGATGAAGACAAAACAATTGAAACAGAAAGAAAAAATCATATCGAAACGATTCATCATATTCTACAAACGAATAACTTAGTTTTGCCTACACCCAGTGATCTAGATCTTAAAGCCTCCATTAATTTATCAATCACCCAACCACAAGGCAATCCAAATTTATTAGCACACTATTTGACGAGAGAAGCCACCACACGCTTTTTAAATCGCACTCTTATTGCGCATGCTGTTTTCGGTGCTGTCTATTATTTCTTGGGGCAAGAATGCCCCTTATAAAAAAGAAACGCCCTAAACCAATTCTCAGGCTCAAGGCGTGGATTTTCACACATTATACTCTGTTAGGCCATCAATCAACGTTACGTCTTTCGTCATCCTCACGTGAACGTTCAATTGTTTCTAATGGACGCGTATCTACAGAACTCTGATCACGATCGACAACGTCTGCTACAGGCTGATCTGGATCAACAGGCAGGGATACATCCGGGAATAAATGTGGCGCTGCATTATACGCAAGGAAAATACAACGTTTATATATTTTTTTAAGTGCAACAGAAATTGCTGATTTTATTTATCGTATAAAGCATAAATGGAAACCTACATCAGTTGAGTCGACAACAGAACGTCTTCTTTGCGATCAATTGCAGCACGATCGAACCTTTTTAGTAAAACGCAAAAAAATTTCAGAAATTTATAAAATACAACCTAATATGATGCACAAAAAATTGCTTACCGAAATTGATTTTATCATTTCAAGCAATGAAACACCAAGCAACAGCGTATTTTTTGAAATTGACAGGCCACACCATTTCATTCGTCATCTTGATCACCATCTGAATAACACGCCCTATACACACGGAAACGCTTTGCCAACGGTGTCAAATGGGCAAACGCTACTCAAAACGAAAATGTTATTCGAATACCCATACTTGGTGCAAAAGAGGACTATTTTCATCGCACACATGAAATGCCAGGAATGATTGATCGTTTTTTTAGATCAAATGCGGCATCTTTAGCGATTATCGCGCCAAAGTATTACGGTGAATCGCACTATTTACCATTAATAACACAAAATCCATCCTTGCCAACATCACGCAAAAGTATCTTTCCTGCCATCCATACAGCAGTTACAGCGCCCCTTAATACACTAAAAGAAAAATAAGCATCTTCATGTTCATTAAATATAGCAATAAAGATGCCTATGATAAAAAAATAAATAAAGCATTTTCCCATGCATTTTCACAAGGGTGCAAAAATCAAATAAAATCAACTTAACTATTTTTTTTTTTACGATATTATGACCTTAGTTTTTTAACAGACTTAGGTGACAAAATGAGTTACAAGAACGCAGCCGTTTCAAAAGTGCCACGTCCATCACGGATGTTTCAGATGGGTATATTGCGTAATTTTGAAGCACGCTTTCAAGAACTTGCTCAGGCAACCTGTCCAACAGAACGTCATTTCAAAGAACAAGTGTTCAAATCCAAGGCATTATTACTTGATTTGAGGCATGTCCTTATGTATCAATCATTCGACTATGATATTCGTGAGAAGATGCTTACACGCGCCGATGCCATCGTAAACTATATCAATGCTTATATGGATTCATTGGAAAAAGTACAATTTGCCTCATGTGCTTAGGTGACGCTCACAGCTTTGGTAAGATTTAGGCTACGCGTGTTTTTCTTAAGCCTCTTGGTTTTCGATTCTTTGTGAAAGCCAGGGGCTTTATTTTTACAAGTATTTTTTTAGCCTCTGAAATGATAAGATCTAAGATTCCTTCCTGATTCCACTGCCGTATTAGGGCAAGTGTGGCGTCATCGATCGTTATCATCTTTAAACATATTTCTCCACAATAGCCTGTTAACACATCTTCAGCTGTCAAGCTCACCTTATAATCTAACGGACTAATTACCTGACCAGGATTATTTAAGCGATAGGAAATTAAATCCTTCACATCATCTTCTATCCACTCAAAGCTTCTTATATGGTAACGATCGAGCACTGCAAGACACGCTGCCATCGCATGGCTTAATGTACCAGCCTTCTTCCAACGCCCCACAATAACAAGTGCTTTATATTCCGTTGATAAGTTCATAATGGCTTTATAGATAAGCACGTCCCTTATATATTCAGCACTAACTTCTTCTTTATTCATATTATCAAACAATGGACTTTCAAACATCGCCATCACATTTAGCATATGCATTAAATACTGACGTATTGTTGGTTTTAATTTACGAATATCTTTCTTATAATATTTTATTAATTGATCAAAACGATCACGATCGCAGCCCATATATTCTGTTGTTAACGAGCGCATAAACGGTTTAAACAAAGCGGCGCTAAGCAGATATAATTTTTCTTTCTTGCAATTTTTTCTGATATTTTTCAATGAAATTACATTAATTGATTGTGGAGCATCAGCATTTTCTAAAAATAGCCATACATCACGCTCAGTAAAACAAATAGGTTTAGCATCAAGCAGCTGATGAAGTATCTTTTTTTGTTCAGCATTCGATATAAGATCAAGTTCACCCATGATAATTTGCGCGATACCAGGCATATAACTAAAGCATGCCTTAATGTCATTTAAATATGAAAACCAATCGGACATATAACAACTTTGTTTTTCATGATCCCAGTGTGAAAATTGATAACGATTATGTTGTTCAGTTACGGCATATGTACCTAACATATGTATTAACTGATGTTCTTCCTCTAAATAGACATGGTCAACATTCGCAAAACCATGCATATCAAAAAAACGAACATCACTAACAAGAGTAGGAGTTGCTTCATGTTCGTTGATATGACTTGCTCTTAAAGCTTCTTTGTTCCAAAATGATAATAATAATATTACTGTCAAGCAATAGAACGTACGCATAAAATTCCCTTTCTGTAATAACGACAGCTATTTTAGTCTGATATCATAAAAAATCTAGCTATTTCTTAATATATTAGAAGATTTAATCAAAATGTTCCGGATAATCAGCACCCAGAAAAAATAATCCACAAGATGGCGCTGTTTGCCCAGCACGTTTTCGCTCTCTTGATGTTAAAATATCCAACACATCACTTGGTTTAATATGTCCTGTGCCAACCCATTTTAACGTACCCATCATGATACGCACCTGATGATGCAAAAAAGCACGTGATTTTAAATATGTAGTAATAAGGTCTCCCTCTCGTATGACATCAAAAGCATCTAATGTACGGCACGGATTTTGCGCCTGACATTCTTTATCACGGAATGCTGTAAAATCATGATGTCCAACCAACAATTGTGCAGCTTCTTGCATAGCCTCATGATCCAATGGTCGCATAATATGCCACGCGTAGGGATATTGCACAACAGATGCGGCACGACGATTTAAAATATAATAACGATAACTACGCGATAACGCTGAAAAGCGTGCATGAAAATCAGGGCGGACGGGAACTAACGATGTCACAACGGCTCCCTTTCCTTTTAAAAAATAATTAATACCAAGCATCACATGATCACAATGCAATTCCGTTTGCACATCAAAATGCGCCGCTTGCGCCAATGCATGGACACCTGTATCCGTGCGACCTGCCCCATGTACAATGACTTTTTCACGTGCGACAATGACAAGGGCATCTTCAAGTTCAGCCTGAACCGTTGGCGTTAATGCCTGACGTTGCCATCCATAAAATGAATCGCCACAATACTCAACCGTCATTCGATAACGTCGATAGCCTTCCTTAATAAAAGGTATAGCCGGCTGTTTTAAAGGTTCTATTGTTGAATTCATAAAAATCACTTATTAAAAAAAATTATAAAATTAACCTTATATTAATTTTATACGTGTCAAATGTGAGTAAGAGCAAAGGTTTTTGCATACATGCACGTAAATGTAAATGCAAACCCATGCCGCAATTGATATTTATATGGGATATTTTGTATGGCGGAAAATACACAACATAAAATCGACCGGGTTCGCCCTCCTCGTGTGCAAATTACGTATGACGTAATCGTTGGTGAAAATACGGAACTTAAAGAGCTTCCCTTTGTTGTTGGTGTCATGGCAGATTTATCAGGCATGCCACTTGTGCCACTCCCAAAAATGAAAGATCGCAAATTCGTTGAAATTGATGAAAATAATTTTAATGATATCATGACTTTTATACAACCACGACTTTCATTAGAAGTTGATAATCGTTTGCTGAATGACGATAGCGATCTGAAGGCTGATCTTATTTTTGAGAACATTGACGATTTTACCCCAATTAATATTGTTAAACAACTTCCTGCTTTAACACAACTTTACGAAGCACGTGTACATTTAAAAGATTTGCTGTCCAAACTTGATGGCAATGATGCATTAGAAGGCTTGTTGCAAGAAATTATTCAAAGTGCCGAAAAACGCGAAGCATTGCAATTTGAATTAGGAATGAAAAAAAGTAGAATGCCGTCATTTAAAGCGAAGAGCGAAGAAACACCCAGCGATAAAAAAGAAGAAAAAAACGACGACTTCTTTTAAATGACCTCTAACGGCAAAACACATAGAAATTAATGGGAGACACAAATGGCTGAGGATAATAATAAGACATCTGTTCTTGAAAACCTCATGGTTAGAGGAAAATTGGCACGCGATGATAGCCAAAAACCTTTTGCACGTGATATGGTATTAGAATTTGTTAAGCAACTCGTTCAACAAGGAAATGTGGCAAGCACGAATGTTACCGCATTTATCACCGAACGTATTCGTCAAATCGATGAAATTATAACAGCACAGTTAAATCAAGTTTTACATGATCCAAAATTCTTAAAATTAGAAGGTTCATGGCGCGGTCTTCATTACCTTGTATCAAATGCAGAGACAAATGTGTAACGACAATTACTTTGACACCCAGTGACAATTACTTTTGACACAAAAAGGAGTCCAAGGTTACTGCGTAATCTTACTCCATTTTAGCCTCCGATACATCACAAATTTCCCTCTCTGTTTGCTCTTCATTTTTTGCTTTTT
>CANLGW010000065.1 GCA_947490395.1 Alphaproteobacteria bacterium | reverse complement strand
TAATTATCGACAAGGCAGTAGGTATTAATGATAAGATCTTCTAGGGTCATAGGGCTCGTTAGATTGCTAAAGTTTTAGTCGACTTTATCTAAACAGAACCCTGTGACTCTTTCAATTCCTTTGTGCTGAAAAACTTGAGCACTGCGTAACGTATGAATTAGTCACTATTAAAAATGGGCACTTACCGATTCTACTAATTTTATATATAAAAAAAGAGGGGTATATTCCTCCCCCCTTTCGATTACATACTAACGTTTTAAAAGCATTATTAAGAAGATGTACACGTTAACGCACCAGCCACATTCGAAATTTGCACGCATGGTATACCCACTGTTGATTTTGAACTAAGGAGGCGTTTATTATTTTCATCTACACCGTCAATTGTTGCAGCAACCGTTACGGATGTTTGTTGATAAGCACCACTTGCTTGCAAACAAAGACCACTTAACGTAAATTGTTGCGGCGCCCCTGTAACAGACGTTAGTTTCAAGGAATCAACTTTACACGAATCTTTAAAGTTATACTTCATAAAGTCCTGAAGAATTGGCACATTTGCAGACGCAGCTGGCACATAAAGCGATGAAAGTGGTGTTGGTTTTGGCTCACACGCTAATGTACCATCAGTCGCTACTTTGATGTTTTGACAGAGAATACCATTTGGCAATAGAATTTCCATAATAACACCATTATTATTTGCATCACGACCAATTAATGGAATAATTGTAATATTTGTCGGAGCATATGCTGACGTGCTATTTTTACGACATGATGCATTGAGTACGTACTTATTGCTTCCTGCTGAGGTCAATGTTAATGAAGCAGCATCTGTTCCACAATTTCCACTTGTATAGAAATTAAAGCCACTAAAATCAGATGTTTTAGGAGTGATATCCGTTGCAACAGATGGTAATGAGAACGGAATACACGTTAGTTTACCTGCAACGTTCGCAATATCGGAACATTTTTGAACACTTGTTGAGAGCTGATTACCTGCAAAAGTAAGCGTTAACGGTTGTGGTGCCGCACCCGTAGCGCCGCCCGAACACGTTGCCGTTAATACATAAGAAGAACCGTTTTGTGTGTACGCACTATTTGTACACGTTGAATTATATGTCAATGTTTTAAGCAACACGTCAACTGGGTTTGCTGGAACGGGTGTTTGTGCTGTACCTGAAGCAACTGTGCTTACATTTGCTGTAACTGGCGTTGTTGTTGACGAGGTTGTTATCGCTGCTGATGCTGGCACTGGCACTTGCGCATTTGCAGGTGCTTGTGCAGGTGCTTGTGGAAAACCATTAACAGATGCTTGTGCTTCTGCAAATTTTGTAGCTGCATACCACGCCGAAACAGAGGCTTGATCTTGTGCTAATTTTGCATTTTGCGCAGCTGTATTAGCAGCGTCTTGTGCTGTTTTTGCATTTTGTGCAGCCTGTAAAGCGATTTGGAATTGACTAATATTGGATCGTGACACACTGGCTGCTGGTGCAACATCCGTCGCCATTGCCTGAATTATTGTCGCACCCAAACAAATGGTAGAAAGCAAAAGTAAATTACGATTTTTCATCTGATGTATACCTATTTAAGACATGTTATCCTATTTATGATGGTAGTGCCAAATCATTAAAAAAACGTTAAATTCAAAGATGTAATTATTTTTTGTTTTAAAGAAAAAGGGATCCCAGTAAAGAGATCCCTCTTAATATGATAAAGAAAATTAAAAATGAAATGAAAAAAGAAGAAATAAATAAAAAGTGCTAATTAAATAATTTAGCATTCTGTTGCAAAGGGAGCGCAACCCAACGGAATGTTTATTTCAGATTGATCCATTTCACGTTCTTCGGTACTTATTTGCTCCTCATCACGAAGCGATTTTGCCTTCGCTGATTCATTTGCTGGGTCACGCAAAACATATCCCCTGCCCCAAACGGTTTCAATACAACTATCATCGCCAATAGCTTCTGCAATTTTCCGACGAAGTTTACAAATAAAGACATCAATAATTTTGAGCTCAGGTTCATCCATGCCACCATATAAATGGTTAAGAAACATTTCTTTTGTTAGTGTTGTCCCTTTACGAAGCGATAAAAGTTCAAGAATAGCATATTCTTTTCCTGTTAAATTAATTGTTTCATCATCAACACTCGCTGTGCGATTTTGCAAATTCACAGTTAAGCGTCCCGTTCGGATCATCGAATCCCCATGTCCACGTGAACGACGTACAATTGCGTGCATACGCGCTAATAATTCAACACGATTAAATGGCTTTGTTAGATAATCATCAGCACCAAACCCAAGCCCTTTAACCTTATCATCAATTTCACTTAAACCCGACAAAACCAAAACAGGCGTTTTAATTTGTGAGGCACGGAGACGCCTTAAAACTTCAAACCCATCCATATCTGGCAAGATAAGATCGAGTACGATAATATCGTATTCATAGAGTTTACCAATTTCAAGCCCATCTTCGCCAAGATCAGTTGTATCAACAACCAACCCTTCTGCTGTTAACATTGCTTCTATACTTTTTGCCGTTGCTGAGTCGTCTTCTATTAATAAAATACGCACACCTTACTCCTTTAGAGTTATCTCTTACTAAGATGCTAACAAACTTTTATATAAAATTCGAATTAAATATTTTTTTATTTTTATTGAAATTTTAACCTTTTGTTTACTTTTAACTTACATTCAACAAATCATGCATTTTTATGCTTTAATTTACTAATGATTGTTTAAACATACCAAATCAATGATAAAAAAATGAGATATACAAATCATTAAATAGCTTTTTTATATTCCATTAAATGAATGAATAAATTTTTATAAAAACTTTTTCTAAAGTGGAACTCTACTAAAAAAACGTAAGCGATGTTATAACACGTGACATCCATAATAACAGTGGATTTGGAAAAATCATGAGGCCAATCAGTAAGATAAGCAAGCCGTAAGTCACAATCAAACTCTCACTATCTTGCGTTTTAAGCATAACAACGGTCGAATCTGTAGCTGGCTTATCAATAAAAATAGCTTTAATAAGCATAAGATAATAAGCTGCCGCGATAACACTATATAAAACGGCAATAATAGAAATACTGTAATAGTTATGCTGTATGATTGCTTGAATCATCATAAGTTTAGGAAGAAAACCTGGTAAGGGTGGAATGCCAGCAAGTGAAAAAATAAAAAAACCAAGACAAAACGAGATAACAGGGTGATGCCGCCCCAACCCATTTAAATCAGTCAACGTATTAATGACGTGACCTCTTCGTGATAAATGAACAAGCCCTCCCATAAAACCAACAATAGTGATAAGGTAAAATGAGAGGAACGTTAGTGTTGCCCTATATCCCGTTTCATTTGCTAAAATAATACCAATCAAAGCAAAACCAACTTGTCCAATTGAACTATACGCAATAAAGCGTCTAATAGATTGTTGTGTGAGTGCCGCAAAGGCACCAATAATCATTGATGCAATTGATAAAACCATAATAATATTTGACCAATGCCTCATCAACGTGCTGAATGGATCTGTAAGAAGCCTGAGCATAATCATAAAAGCAGCAAATTTGGGTACACTAACAAGAAACACCATAATAGGAGTAGGCGTACCTTGATAAACGTCAGGTGCCCACATATGAAAAGGTGCTGCTGAAATTTTAAAAGCAATACCGATTAAGATAAATGTGAGCCCCATAACCAGAAATGCTATATTTTGAAATTCATAATTATGTAAAAGCCGCGCTAAAATTTCAAAGTTTGTGGTACCTGAAAAGCCATAAATCCAACTGATACCATAAAGTAAAATACCTGTAGCAAGTGCACCTAAAATAAAATATTTAAGACTTGCTTCACTGGCCTCCACATTTTTACGCTTAAGAGCAATCAGAATGTACAAGCTAAGGCTGAGCAACTCAAGTGCCATAAAGACAGAAATAAGATCGTTTGCCGACACCATAAGCATCATGCCGAGTGTTGAGGTAAGAATAAGTATTGGATATTCAAAGAGTGCTAGTTCATTTTGAATAAGCGATGACTTAACCATAATAAGGATTAAACCTACAGCACTTATTATGAAAATTTTAGCATAAATACTAAAAGCATCACTAATAAAAAGTCCACTAAACGTAATACGTGACGTATTGGGCTGAGCCAGTGTAAGTGCCAAGGTAATAGCAATAACAACCAACGCCAATGTATAGGTTGCCTTAAACGCATGACGTCTTGCAAAAAGACCTATTAGCGTTAACAAAAGAACCGATAATGCTAAAAAAATTTCAGGAAGGGCTGGTGTGAATGAAGGAAGAGGAATTTGCCAAAGCATAACAATCGTGACTTAACTTTTATAAAGATACCATTATATACAATCATCCTATAAGGCACAGCTCTATGTTGCAATAATTGTTTCATTCTTTAGATAAATTGATGTTATGAAAAAGCGAAATATCATCAGTATTACAACATTTTTGTATAATGTCATTCTCCGTCAAGAGAATAATTATCAAAAATTAAATTTCAGTTGCTATTTTTCTTACACTACGATACATGTTACGCATATAACCAAATTAACGAGCGCTATAAATTGATTTTATTAAACCAAAACAAATACATTTTAAATAATAGTATGCATAAAAAAAGAACAATAAATTTAGTATTTACTATTATAACAATGACACTCATGCTCGTGCAGCTGTCTATTCTTTGTGCAGCAACGCCTATACAAAGTGATACCCAAGCTGAACCAGCTAACACGCCTGAAACGACGCCTAATAATTTACCACTTCCAAATCCTGAAAAAGCCGTCGTAGCAGTTTCACGCTTTGGCATACCCATGTATAGTCATATGACACTTGTCAACCCTTATGCGCCAAAGGGTGGAACACTTCGTCTTGCAACTGTTGGCACGTTCGATGGTGTTAATGATAAAATTGTCAAAGGAATTGCTGCAACAGGGATCGGCCTTACGATTGAAACACTTATGGCTCGATCGCCAGCTGAGCCCTTTGCTATGTACGGTTTGGTCGCAGAGAAAATTGAAATTGCTGATGATAAATCATATGTTGTTTTTTACTTAAACCCTTATGCAAAATTTAGTAACGGCGACCCGGTTACAGCCGACGACGTAAAATTTACTATGGAAACATTACGTGATAAAGGATTACCACGTTATAAAAATGCCTATGGTAAAATTGTTAATGTCATTATTCATTCACCACAAATCATACAATTTCACTTAAAACCTGCTGATAATGGCATTTATGATGCTGAATTACCGCTTGCACTTAGTAATATGTGTGTCCTTTCAAAAAAACAACTTGAAACATTAGATTTTCCAAATTCAGGGTTAACACCCCTTATAGGGACAGGTCCTTATGTCATTGAAGAGGTTCAACAAGGTCGATTGATTGCTTTTAAGCGAAATACAAACTATTGGGGCGCTGCGTTACCACTTATGATCGGTCAATTTAATTTTGATAAGATTCGTATTGAATACTTTAAAAATGTTACAACCCATTTCCAAGGTTTTCTCGCAAAAGCTTTTGACGTTATTTTTGATACGAATCCACAACAATGGGATAATGGCTATAATGTAGACTCTGTTAAAAATGGTGCAATTATACGCGAAGACACAGAACAACATCGTCCTGTTTCTGTGCGTACCATTATTATGAATATGCGTCGCCCTATTTTCCAGAATATTGAACTTCGCCGCGCACTTGTTCTGGCTTTTGATGCAGATTCACTCAATCGGATGGTTTTTGATGGCGTAATGAAGATTCCGCATAGCTTATTTGCCAATACGCCGCTTGCACATGAAGGCGCTGCAACTGGCTTAGAACGTGATATTTTATTGAGGCATGCATCAAATATTGAACCTAACCTGTTGCAACGTATGTTAGCTGGCTCTTTTGAGCCTGCACGCACAGCAAGCAATGGTGACCAACGTGAGAATCTGCTAAAAGCAGCGGCTATTTTAGATGCAGCAGGATACAAAACACGTAATGGCCAATGTTGTGCACCTGATGGTACGCCTGTTGTGTTAACATTGATGTTAAAAGATGAAAAACTTGAAAAAATCGCGTTGATGTTTCGCCAAAGCTTACAGAAAATTGGCATTACGTTGAATTTACGAAAACTTGATGCAAATAGTTACGAAAATCGTGTTGTTGAATCTGATTTTGACATGATTATTCATACATGGTCAAATTCAGCTGCCCCTGGTATTGAGCAAGCCTATTATTTTGGCGTGAAGACAGCAGACATGAAAGGGAGTAGCAATTATATTGGCCTAAAGGATCCCATTGCAGAAGAACTGGCTAAGGAAATTGCACGTGCCGTAGATCTTGATGGGCTAAAAGCAGCGGTAAGCGCACTCGACCGTTATGTAATGCACTTATGTTTACAAATTCCATTAAGTTATGATAATTCACTGCGTTTTGCATATTGGAAAGATGCGCTTGCAATACCAGAGACTAAACCTGAATATGATGTGAATGTTATGAATCGTGGTTGGGATCCAAAATTAACCCCTATCGCTATGAATCCCATCCTTAATGGAGCTTCTCTTGTTTCTGATGCCGCCGCAGGCTCCTAATCAGAAAAGCAAATATGCCCAAGCTCTAAAATGACTTGGGCATGTTTATGTTGCTAGTTGAGTTTCCTGCAGTTGCTTTAAAACATCTCTATACTCAGCAGCTTTTTTAAAATCAAGGTTTTCTGCTGCTTTTCGCATTTTCTTTTATACAACAGCGCATGAATCAGCTGCCAATTCATACCAACGTTTCGCTTCTTCTAGGTTCTTGCTTACGCCCACTCCATTATGATACATATCGCCAAGACTATTTGCAGCTTCAGCATTTCTCTCATAAAATGCTAAGTAGTAAAGGCAGATAGCAGTGTCTTTAAATTCTTTTTCTTCATTGGTTATTTCACTAGTTGGACTTAATAAATTTTGCGCCAATACATGTTTTTGTTTAGCAGCAAGATCAAACATACGAATCGCTTCAACCTCATCACTCTCAATACCGCGCCCGAAACGATAATATACACCTAAATTAAATTGTGCTTCTATGTAACCTTGATTTGCTGCTAATATATTAAGCTGAATTGCTTTGTCCAAATTTTGTTCAATGCCGTAACCATGCTCACTACAATACCCTAAATTACATTGTGCATAGGGCGCATTTTGTTCTGCAGCTAGCTGATAAAGACGAACTGCTTCTTCTATTTTTTTTTCAATTCCATAACCCCATTGATAAGCGAGTCCTAAGTTATTTTGTGCCGGAGCATATCCTTGATTTGCAGCCTTTTGATACCACCCTACCGCTTTTCGGTCATCCTTCGCCAAGCCATATTGACCATAGCTGTATAACCATCCCATCGAGTATTGTGCATCAGCATTCCCTTGATTTGCATCCTTTTTATAACTTTCCACCTCCCAACCAGACTTTGTTGAGCCTTGACCATTCTCACATACGCTTTGACTTTTTTCAGTCATCGCCCAACTATTGCCATGTGCAAAAACAAAAACGACCAGTAAAGAGTGTTGTAAAAATTTATTACTATTAATATTTAACATAAAGCCTCCTGTTTGAAACAGTGTACTATACCGGCAGTGTTACACAAAAAAAATGAAGGCATATTTCTCCCCATTTTAATTAAAAAATTATGCAACACGCCCGCCCTTGGGTATACCAAGAACGCGTATTTAATTTAAGATTCGGACGCTGATTATAATACCCCCCATAAACTAGACCAGTTAGCAAAGGAGAGTTGGGTCAGTGGTGTTTCCTGCGGCAGTTCACGCAAAGGCTTAAAATGGTTTACGCCATATGAAGTCTTTCAAATTGGATCTACATTCCACCCAATCATAACGTTCGGAACTAAGAGGATGGTCATCACAATTAGTGCGTTGATAACGAACAACGCGGATTCTTAAAAATACGGGCTGATCTAAAATGGGCAAGTCTGAATAGTTAAAAGTTCACCATGTCCATGTCTTTTGTTTGTCAATTATCCGCATTTATGACAGTGGATTTCAGTCTTTGTGTAACGACAATTACTTTGACACTCAGTGACAATTAAAAATGAGACATGAATTGGGTCTAAAATTCTTGTAAAACAGGGATACATGAATCTCTTAATTTGCGGGAAAATATCATTGACCATAACATCCAGACAGGTGAAAAAATT
>CANLGW010000064.1 GCA_947490395.1 Alphaproteobacteria bacterium | reverse complement strand
ACGTTATGGCATTAAATTCCATATTATTGCAGGGATTGTGAATCTGAAAAATGGATTTGCTACGGCATAAAAAATAAAATGGGTTGGGGGCGCTTTGACAACTCATTCATCAGAGGAGGCGGAAAGACTTACGCAGTAGGTCTAATGTTAATACATTTTAATGTACTATCTTCTTGCTGCGTTATAACACACAAAAATTTACTGGATAATAATGCCGAAGCTGCTTCAAGTGTAATATCTAATGCAGAATCAGTAATACCACAATGATCCTGCAAAATCTGATACAATGGCATTGGGGCATGTTTATCTGCTTCAAAATGTTCCGGTTCATCTATAAAAGAAGTTTCACTAACCCCAGAAAGATTTTGTTTTAAATAACCAGCAGAGTTAGCTACCACAGGATTAGCCACAGGTGCCTTACGCGCTTCAATCCCTACAGAATACGCACCACGTGCTAAACCAAATAATTCAATAAATGTATCGCGATTAATGCCTGTTAAAAAGCTAAGATTACCGAAAAAGATTTCCTGTTTTTCCTCAATTAATCTACTTGCCAAACCTAGTGCATCTCTTACCAGATGATTGGCCAATGTTTCAATTGTGTGCAAGGCTGCATAGTGCAAATAAGTAATATCTGTTCTATAAGTATCAGGAGATAATGTTTTAATTTTCTTTCTTGTCGCCCGAAACTTTCGTGTAATATCTATATTTTCACCATTCTCTGTAAAGGCCGCACCAAAAATAGCCATTACGACAGCTTGCGTTGTATCCATAGTGGCTTTCTTTTTAGTATTAACCCCTTTGGTGATTTTAGCATTAATAGCGACGGTGTGTTGATGGTAGCTATGCTCACCATTAATGTTCATTGGATCCACATTAAATTTTTCTTGGCGTTGACTGTCTTCATGCATAATAAATTTTGCTGCTACACAAATGTTATTTTCATCAAAAATACTATCATGCATGGCAACACTTGCCGCGGTAAACATAATCATTATAAATAATGATTTTATATAAAATTTTATTTTCATTGCCATTATTTATATCCTTTATTAGAACTAACTCTT
The DNA here is from genome assembly GCA_947490395.1 of Alphaproteobacteria bacterium. GTDB lineage: Bacteria > Pseudomonadota > Alphaproteobacteria > Paracaedibacterales > CAIOTO01 > CAIOTO01. Next base: position 7,249 of record CANLGW010000064.1, on the reverse strand, counting down.
AATTCTCCTTCTATCATGAAAAATCCATGAATTCAATTTATATTTTAAAGTTATTTTAGAAAGCATTCATAATGGTTATATTAATACACTTTATTGATCATAATTTTAAATAAATTCATAAATAAATAATTATAAGCATTCTTTTATCATATAGCATGCTGCTTATTTTTATTATTTATTAACTATTTGTACGATATTCTATAAGAGAAAAGTATTAATTTTAACTCAAAATGATTTTATACACGCTTCTGATAAGTATTTTTTTTCTTGATCATATTCGTGCGTCGAATGTGCCTACTACCCTTACGTCCACATCATCCTCATCTTCACCTCAGGCAACTAATGCAACACCGATTGTAACCCTTTCTTTAGAGTCCTTAAAAAATTTATCCAATGCACCAACGATTGCAAACGCTATTCCAAATGTTGGCGTTCCAACACCATCACCTACCGTACCTGCATCACCAAATGCCTCTATTACAGGAGGCACACCTAATGGAACTGGCGTTAATGGATCAGATGCAGCGACAATGAACCGTGATTTATCTGAATTAAAACGTCGCCTTGACGAAGATGAATTGAAAATTACTCGTTATATTGAACTTACGAATATCCTACGCGATCGCTATCAAGAACTTAAAACACACGTATCATCATTAGTATCAGGTACTTCATCACCCTTGCCAACACATCCCAATCCAGCCTTTGATCACGCATCTCTTTCATCATCAAACACACTCCTGAATGGGGCACCCTCTCCAAATAATGGGCTAACACCACGGCCACCATTGCCCCACTATTACAAACAACAAGATGCACAACCTGGATACGCACAGCAAAGCAATCAAGGATATTACCCCCGACAGGGCGGCATCAATATCCGCAATCAAGGACACTATGCCCCTTACGCTCCACAAGCACAAGCTTATGCACCTTCACCAGCTTACGCCCCCCAACAACTACCGCATATACCGCATTATCCACAACAACAGCCTTATGCACAACAACCACCATATCCACAACAAGACGGTTATAGCGATCCTAACTATGTTGATCCTTATGCACCACCCCAGTCGCAACTCGGGTATCAATCAAATTATGCAAATCTTCCAGCCTATGTGCCCAACCCACAAGCAAGTCGAAAAATGCCTGCACCTGGATATTATGATGCAAATGGCTTGCAAAATATGCAGCCCCAGTACATGCCATCTATCGCTTACCCACAAAACAGCATGCAAAATGCCCCTTATGCTGTACCTCTTGTTAATGCGCAGACAGGCTTTCCTTTACCAACACAAGCACCTGAGATGCCAGGAGGCACTATACCAACCCCATTTGATACTTTTAATGGTGGTAATGCCATCATGCCTTCAGGGATGCCCATACCAAATATGCCACTACCAAATATACAAAATGTAATCCCAAGTGGAATGAATTCCATCATACCAAGTAATGGCACGTCTTTGCCATCAACAGCTAATCTTATAAATGGCTTAACATCACAAGCACAATTATCAGGACAGGTAGTTGCAGCACTTCCAACAGGATCATCATTACTTAGCAACTTCTTTGGAAACACGTCACCCGTCGCAAGCACAAATCCAGCCAATTCGAGTGCAATTACAAATCCAGTATCAGATATCTCAACAGCACAAACAAATCCTGCACTTAGCGCATCTTCAGGAATATTAAACACAACAACAAGCACAATTAACACACAAGGAACACTGCCGATAGTAAGTATTGCATCAACACAAATATCATCAACGCAAATACCAACAATATCAACACAAGCGCCGCTACCTATACAAGCAGCACCTATACAAGCAACGCCAACCGTATCAACAACACAACAGGTAACCAATAATGCTACAGTGAACACCACGACAAATACACAAACAGCAACAGGAACCACGAGCAGCACAGAAACAACCACAGCAAGCACACTACCCACAACGGCAACCACAACCGTAACTCAAAACCCAGCTACGACGCAAATAACCACAAATGCCACACAACAAATAGCAACTGCCCCCGTTCAGACGCTACAACAGCAACTTCAGGCGCGTGACACCTCAAGTACTACAGCCAGCACAAGTGCAACCCTAAGCACAACAGCAACAGCAACAACAGTCGCGCAACCACGATAAAAATAGTTTATTTTTTCGCAAAAAATGCGTGTATACCATCAAAACCGTTCGCGCTAAATAAACGTGTGTAAAAGGCTACTCGTTCATTTCGAAGACCTTCATCAAGGCTTTCGACCATACTACTATGATACGAATCAATTATAACGCGCTTAATAGCGCGTGTCGCCTCACCTGAATGCTGTGCTATTTTCTGTGCAAGGATAAGCGTTTCATCAAAACAAACGTCTTTGGAAAAAACATAATTAACAAGCCCCCATTCACACGCTTTATTGGCATGAATCGAAGCACCTGTAAATAATAATTCTGCTGCTCGCGATGCACCAATACGTTTATTAATACGCTGCGTACCACCACCGCCAGGCAGCAGTCCTAATTTCACTTCTGGAAAAGCAAATTGAGCATTATCACTGGCAATAATTAAATCACACATCAATGTAATTTCCAGCCCTCCACCAAAACAAGCGCCCATTACACATGCAATAACAGGTTTTTGAACGGATCCAAGATATTGCCAATCATCAATGAAATCTGGTTTTTGCGGCGTTTCGGCTAATAATTCAGTTAAGTCAGCACCTGCACAAAATGCTTTTGCATAGGAAGTAATGATAATCACACGAATCGCAAAGTCAGATTCAAATGCATCAAGTGCTGCATTTAATTCCCGAATGAGTGCAACCGATAAAAGATTCAAATCACCATTTTGTAGCACGATAATACCAATAACGCCACGGATTTGCATTTGAACCTTCATATAGGAATAGCCTCATAATGATTAAAAAATACTCACATGCTCACAAAAAGTGGGGCAAAGTTAAGCAAGCATTTTTGTCTCGAACGTGATACGTTCATCTTTCACAACAGATACGTTAATACCTACCATCAATGATTTAGCTAACTTACCTAAATAACATGGTAGAATATTGCGGGCATTATGAACTTGGCTTTGGTAATTCTCTAACGATTCACCATAACCAGGCCTAAGATGTATGGGCGCTCCTCTTGCTGTTAAGCGCAATGAATCCCCCGCAAAAACAACATCAACTGTTCCACCCCGTGTGAGACCTTCAATTAAAATATAGGTAAGCCCCAGCAACAAACGTGCACCACCACCATCCGCGCATTCAATTGGTAAGGTAAGGTGTACTTTAAGCGATTTTGCATAATTCATTAAAAGCGCATAAACATCGGTACAAGCAGGCTGATCTTCATTTATTGTCAACAACAAACGATAAAACTGAAGACGAAATGTACTTTTCTCAACACTTTCACGAAAAGCAGCCTCAATATGTGGATCTGTACATTTTTCAAAAGCCAAGTCAAGTAACAATGTCATTGCGCTAAGCGGGGTGGCAAAATCATGACAAATTTTAGCTGCCATTAAATGCGTTTCATTATATTTCATACCTGATCCAATATTGAGTAAATGTGCTTGTTCTTGTTATATGCCACATTTTAGCTAAATTAAAAGAAAAAAATAATGAATTGTCAAGACTTATTTTAAAATTAGTATCGATAAAATTATTAATGATATATTTATATATTGTTAATAATTATTTTGTAATATTAATTATTAATCATAATAATTGAAAAATATATTGAATAAAAATCTCACTTATAATGAAGAAAGCCTTACGCAGCTTCTCGTGCAAAGGCAAATCATCACGCCTGATCAGCTTGACGTTGCCTTAAATGAGCGATTAGCAACGCAGCATCCGATTGAACATATCTTTGTTGATTTAGGGTATATTTGCCCAATGATCCTTCAAAAATTAAAATCAGAAAACAGTGGTTTACCATGTGTCGATCTTCGCTTATACAAAATTGCGGAAATTTTTCCAATGTTTCCATTACCCCTTCATCTTTGTTTAGAACACAACGTATGCCCCTTTCAACAAGATAACGAAACACTATATCTTGCAATGAATGATCCTGAAAACATAAAAGCTGTCGATCTGATACGTCACCACATTTATCAAGCACATCCTCATATCACCATCCTCCATTTTTTTCATGGTGACTATAGACAAATTATGATGCAGCTGCAAACTATATCACCTGAGCATGGATTAAGCGTGTCTGATTCACCCCTTGTTTTATTGGAACATGTCATTGAAGACGCGGTGCGAAAATCGGTTTCAGATATTCATTTTCAACCTGACCAACGGGATATCACAGTACGGTTTCGAATTGACGGCATGCTAAAAACAGCGTGCGTACTCCACCCTTCAAAATGGTCACAAATCCTTAATCGTTTAAAAGTTTGCGCAAACTTGGATATTGCCGAAACCAGACGCCCACAAAGTGGGCATTTTCTTAAGACCATTTATGCACATGATATTGATATTCGTGTCAGCACACATCCCACACTTTATGGTGAAAATGCCGTGCTGCGGCTTCTTGATAAAGCGAAACGGATTCTTAGCCTTGATGAACTTGGCTTTCCAACCATACTTGCCGCTGATGTACGCCGTATGGCAAAAGCACCACAAGGACTCATCATTCTGACAGGACCAACAGGGGCGGGGAAAACAACAACATTATATGCGTTATTATCAGCCATGAATCCTGAATCACGTAATATTATGACACTTGAAGCACCTATTGAATCTGTGCTCCCTGGTATTCGTCAAACCGAAATTCGGGATCATAGACAGTTAACTTATGCAGATGGGGTTAGATCATTACTAAGGCAGGATCCTGATGTCATTTTAATTGGTGAAATGCGAGATGAAGAGACAGCACGTATGGCACTCAGGGCTGTTTTGACGGGACACCTGGTACTATCCACACTCCATACGCAAGATGTTTTGGGCGTTCCAGGCAGGCTTCTTGATCTAGGGTTATCCCCTGTTTTATTGGCGGGCGCCTTGCAAGGTGTCATCGCGCAACGCCTTGTACGATGCCTTTGTCAAATATGCTATGGGGAAGGGTGTACACACTGCACCGAAGGTTTTAAGGGGCGAACTGTTATTGCCGAACATTTGGTTTTTGATGACGACTTTAATGCCATTATCACAAATGGCGGTGATCGATCAGCATTATCTGCGCTGCGTAAGAAAAGAATGTTTCCAACATTGTGGGATCATGGGTTAGAATTGGTGGAGAAACGTATAACCACACGAGAGGAACTTACACGTGTTCTTGGAATGCCGCCCCCTACGATCGAATCGAATCATACATCCTTATCCATCCCCTAATTTTAATGACCGACCAGAAGGCGCTAAAATTAGCGTCATTGTATTGCATTATACGGATTTCCTAACCGTGGAAGAATCTCTTCAGTGTTTAGTAGATCCAGCATCAAATGTTAGTTGTCATTATTTAATTCATGACGATGGGACAATTTATCAGCTTGTTTCGGACAACAAACGCGCGTGGCACGCTGGAGTGAGCGAATGGTGCGGACAAACAAACATCAATAATATCTCAATTGGTATTGAATTGCAAAACGGTGGCATGACTTATAAAAAGGCATTCGGGGACTGGCCGCCCTATCCAGATGTACAAATGCAGGCATTAGCCGAATTAGTTATTGATTTGCAGCAACGACATCGTATAGCAAATGATCATATTATTGGACACAGCACAATTGCACCTGATCGTAAAATTGACCCTGGCGTGCATTTTAAATGGGAGAGATTGTTTGAGTTGTTGGGAAAAATGTAATAATTAATGTCATTCGGTTAAGGATGTTACTCTTTATAAGGAGGCAAAAGAACTTGTACAACTTCAGAGATTTACTCATATTCAGTGTTTTTCAACTACCTTTGGTAGATACAGGTGTCAAGAAGTAGAAGGAATAGATACTATAAAGAAAAATCTTTACCTAATGTCAATTTATTTGCATACCCACAAAATCTGGTTGCTCAGTTGTTTTCTACGATTTTAACAATTTTTTCAATTTGTTGTTTAAATTCTTCAAATAACTCTTTGTTTATAAGTACTTTACCTATCTGCTGATGATTTTTGTTGTTTGAAGAAGATTTCCATTTAATTAAAATTTGGAGTGCTTTTCCAAGTTCTTCAACAAAACTCTCACCTAGAAGTGAATGCTGTTCCCATTCTTGTGGAGCAAGATTTTTTAAATAGTCACTTGCTTTTTCATGGTATAACTCTATGACATCGCTATTTTTATATATTTCTGTTTCATATTCCAAATCATCTACTAAATTTTTAAAAAGATGTTTGATGTATAACCTATAAGCATTCTTTTTTGTCTTTTGTTGTTCTTCAAGTCTTCGAGTTTCACTAGTAGCAGCTTGATAAGCTAAATAACCTGCAATTAAAACAAAAATACCGGCATCTAATGTATATAAACCTTGAATTTGAGCTGCTTTAATTTCGCAGCAATTAAAAGGTAATAGATTCCATGAAATTTCAATAACTAAAAACATAGCAATAAATACACATAAGCTTTGTATAGTCAACTTACCATATTGAGTTATAATCATAATAAATAGAATCCTTTTTTCTAATGGTGCAACAGAACGTGGATCAATGTAAACAGAATCATATGATTTGAAACAAGGAAGACTCACAAAACGTGTCCATAACAAGACATTGAATAGATGTTCATTTAAGTATTGAACACGTTTGAGTGCGCATAGCACTACTGGCATTTGATTAAGAAATATTGAGGTATATGCGACTTATAATTATTTATTAAAATATAATTAAAAAACACTGAGTATGAGAAAAATTATGAATTTATATGAGCTCTTTCTTACCGCTTTATGAAAAATATTTTCCTTAACCGAATGACATTGATGTAATAATCCCCTCAATTTTAATATCACCTTTTAGTATCTCTTCAGCGGTTAAAAACGATCTCCAATACTTTAGACCTACTGCGTAAGTGGAATTAGAGCTAAACTTTTACGGAAAACGCTTCAAATTTTAAGCAAGATATACTAAAAAAGGGTATTCACCGACTAAAATGGATACCCTATGTCTCTAAAATACACGAAAATCAAAAAAAGACCAGTTATTTTTAACCGTTTATTTGGCGTTTCCGTTTCACAGTTTGAAGGGATTTTGCTAAAAGTTGAACCCCAATGGCAAAAACACGTTATCAATCGGTATAAACGGCCTGGTCGTGA
>CANLGW010000063.1 GCA_947490395.1 Alphaproteobacteria bacterium | reverse complement strand
AATTTTTTCACCTGTCTGGATGTTATGGTCAATGATATTTTCCCGCAAATTAAGAGATTCATGTATCCCTGTTTTACAAGAATTTTAGACCCAATTCATGTCTCATTTTTAATTGTCACTGAGTGTCAAAGTAATTGTCGTTACACACTTGTTCAGAATGTGGGGCGTATGATGACGGATCTTGAAGTGAATGATCGATCATTGATTTGGAACACGGACTTGGTGGAGGCGATTGAATTAATGAATCTATATCAACAGGCTGTTATTACGATTAATTCAGCACTTTATCGAACGGAAAGTCGCGGTGCTCATGCCCGTGATGATTACCCCGAACGAGATGATACTAATTGGATGGTGCATACACAATGCTTACTTGCACCTAAAGGGGGTATTTCATTTGAAAATCGCCCCGTACACTTATACACATTGACAGACGATGTGACAGTTGTGCCTGCGAAAAAACGAACGTATTAATTAAGTTTATTGATGCCCCTGCATTTGTAAGAGCTCATTAGAGAATAAATGTTTAATGAGTTCTTACATGGCATGTTGAAACTATATTTTATCAACCTTTACGACGCTCACGTAATAAACTATATGAATGTGTAAATTCACATAATGATCCGCATAAAGCTTCATTGAGAGACACTGAAATTTGCCCAGCGAGTCTGGCATTGTTTATAAGCAATGCCTTGTTTGCTTGCAATGTTTTTCCCTCAGACAGTGCACTTACCTTTGATAGGATAAAAGGGGTAACGGCTTTCCCTGCGACATTACTTTTGTTTAACTGCTCTACGGCTTCGTTAATCCATTCTTCAACAACTTCACCTTGTATAGATGCATGAGCGGGTATAGGATTGGCCACAACCATTCCAGGCAAACCAAGTTCCCAATGGAGATTCGCTGTTATTGCGATGTCGTGTGGATTATTGAGTGATTGTGTTAATGAATAATCACTACTATGTGTAAAAAATAAGGGGAAGCGATCTGTTTGGTAACCAATAATTGGCACACCTTGAGTTTCCAGATATTCAAGTGTTTTTGGCACGTCCAAGATTGATTTTACACCACTACACACTACTAAAATAGGTGTTTTTGAGAATTCAGTTAAGTCAGCAGATATGTCAAATGTTGTTTCAGCTCCTCTATGAACACCGCCGAGCCCTCCTGTTGAGAAAACACGTATCCCTGCGTAAGCTGCACATATCATTGTCGCTGATACAGTTGTTGCACCTAAACTTTTTGTTGACAGACAATAGGCAATATCTGGACGGCTAATTTTTAAAATATCTGAACGGGTCGCAAACATTTCAAGCTCATCGTCAGTAAGACCAATATGTATCTCCCCACCAATCAGTGCGATAACCGCAGGAATGGCACCGCTTTCAGTGATAGCAGTCATCATCTGTGTTGTAACATCTCTATTGTCTGGATAAGGCAAACCATGAGAGATAACCGTTGATTCAAGAGCAACAATCGGCAGTTTGTGGTGAAGTGCATTTTTTACAGTAGGGCTTAATTTGATAAAAGGTAATATATGTTCGATCATTGTGTCTTCTGCATTTTTTCTGTAATTAAGGCGTGCGATAACATGCCATTGTTTCTTTTTTTTGCTTCAACAGCAAGGCTAGAGGCGGCAAGTCCACGAAAGATAATTTCTTTCATTGAATAACTACCACTAATAATACCATCGATTATGGTAGAAGCAAAGGCATCTCCTGCCCCTTGGGTATCATGAACGTTTGCTGGTAGAGCTGGTATAATGCCCCTATAATGCGGCGTATTTACACAAACACCATCCTTGCCCAACGTTATAAACACATAAGAAATTCCTTGTTTGTGGAGCCAATCAGATGCTGCTAGAATATCATCATCTGCATTAAGTTCATATTTTATTAGGACACTGGCCTCTGCTTTGTTTAAAAAGATGCCTTCAAAATAAGGAAGAATCGTTGCGATACGACCAGCTTTTGATGGTGTCGATACTATACAAAAAAGTTTTGATGTTTTTGGTATAGCGTTTGCAATGAATGAAAGCGTTTCTTCACTTAAATCAGTATCAACAACCCATGTTTTTGATGTCTCCATCTCAGTCAACAATGGCATTAAATAGTGAGGTGTAAATGTATCATATATCTGTGTTCGTGCAATATGATGCAATAATTCACCATTCTTGCCAATCATAAAAATAATAGAGGCCGTTTGTTCACCCTTTTGTTTAAAAATATGTTGACAGTGAATTTTCTTTTCTTGAAGGGCTGTTATAATCATCTCATGATGTGGATCGTCACCAACAGTACTTATAAGCCGAATATCATGTTTCAAATCTATTAGATTGAGCGCGACGTTATAAATAACGCCGCCAATGGTTGGAGTAAAAACAAAAGGTATGGAATCAACTGGAAAATAATCTTCTGGCGAAAGAGTAGACCAATCAATATTGATTCCTCCAACACATAAAATGTCATTTGTACGCATACCTTTATCCATAATGCCTTTAAACGTTTATCTAGATATTTATTCGAACACATTTGCTATGAACGTTATTAAATGAAATAACTGTTCGTTACGCCGCCTTTTTATAAGAGACAGCAGCTTTAGCTTTTTGAGGAAAAAACGATTTATATAAAAACAGTGAGAGCCCACTGATAAACATAAGATAACCTGCCACCGCTATTTCAGTATCAAATGTATGGTTGAGAACGGTCGCGATAAGCGGTGCAGTACCACTTAACAGGGCAATACCAAATGTGTATGAAATAGCAAGACCTGAATATCGGCATGATTTTGGAAAAAGACTTGCCATATATGGGAATGCGCAGCCATTAATAATTGTTCCATTCGCCATCATTAAAAAGAGGAACAAGACCGCATTTTCTATACCAACGGACGAACCCGTGAGCAACCAGAATGTCGGTATGGCAAATAACACATTCGCAATGCACCCGCGTGTTATCATTTTATGAAAACCAACGCGGTCTGCAAGATAACCAAAAAGAACAAGGAATAACGCATTAAACACCATTGTTAACGCGTTCAATGCCATGGATTCAGAAGCTGTAAAACCAAGATCCCCATAAATTTTATTTACATAAACTGTTGAAAGATTGAGAGGAATGGTTGTTAGCCCTGCAAAGAAAAAACAGAAAATCATTTCTTTTTTATAAGTTGTTAACAATATCCGAACCGATTGCATATAGGTTGTTTTATTAAGTGTGTCCGATGGAATAAACTCCAATTTTTGACGAAGCTTAATAGCAAAAAAGGCTAAAAAACCACCAAGAATGAAGGGAACACGCCAGCTCCATGCCGGGAAAATTTGATGAAAAGCAATCATGCCTGCAAGTGTGGCAAAAATAGCGCCGATAACCCCTGATGCGATGAGTATACCAGTATTTATACCCAGTTCTTTTTCAGGAAATGTTTCATAAATATAAACATTAACACCAGCAAATTCGCCACCAAAGAAAAAGCCCTGAAGCATACGGCAAAAAATCAAAATAATTGGTGCCATAATGCCTATATCTTGATAGCTAGGCAATAAACCAATCATTAAAGTTGGTATACCTACTAAACCGATGGAGAGAACCAAAGGAAGATTACGACTTGTGGAATCACCTAAAAGACCAAAAACAATTGCACCAAGGGGTTTTGTAAGGTAACCAGCAGCAAAAGCACCAAATGTTGATAGCGTTTGTGTAAATGGATCTGTACTTGGAAAAAATACAGGTGCGAGAAGGACAGAAAAGAATCCATAAAGTGTGTTATCAAAGCATTCAATAATATGCCCAAAAGCAAGACCGTTTCGAATAAGTTTCATGGCAACATCTCCTATAACTTTGTTGATTACTTGATCAACAAGCTAGTCGATTAAGGAGTGAATTACAAGATCTATTGTATGAAATTTTATCGGTTTTTCTAAGAAATATGTTTTAATATATCTATTAATAATTTATATTAAAAATTTAATTATAAAAAATATCAATAATACATTTTTTATAGAAATTGATGCACAGATAATGAGAGAAATTGCATATTTTTCTACTCTTTTGTGCATATGCTCTGTTAGTCGTCTTTATCTTAATAAAAATTAAACCTGCCCAAGGTTGCGAATTTTTACTTTTGGATGCACTTCTGCTTGGGAAATAATAATGGTTGATGGGCGTGCTCGATCAAGAATGCTTCGCACAAATGGCCTAACAGCAGCACTTGTAATCAATACTGGGGTTTCCCCCATCAAGGCTACACGATCATAACTTTGCCTGATTTTATTAATAAAATCTTGAATCATAGACGGTGGCATAGCCAATTGCCGATTATCGTAATCACCAATAAGATTATCATTAAAATTTTGTTCCCAAAAGGATGATAAGGTGAAAATCGTCAATTGACCATTGCTATCAGCATTGGCAAAACTAATCTGTCGCATCAAGCGGAGACGCACATGTTCTGTGACAAGTGTTAAATTACGTGTCATCGCGCTACCCTCCGCAATTCCTTCTAAAATTGTATTCAAATCACGGATTGATACACGCTCCCCTATAAGGTTTTGTAAAATACGTTGAATACCACCAACACTAATTTGCCCAGGCACAATATCATTTAATAATTTCTTATAACTTTCACTTAAATTCTCTAAAATATGCTGTGTATCTGCGTATGATAAAAGTTCAGTCACATTATCTTTTACAATTTCAGACAGATGTGTGGTTAGAACAGTTGGTGCCTCTACCAACGTGTATCCCATTTTCTCAGCTTGTTTACGCGTGTGCTCAGGAATCCACATTGCCTTTAAGCCAAAGCTTGGCTCAATCGCTTCTTCACCTGATAATTGAATTGGATTACCACGTGGATCCATAACCATAATTTGGTTTGCGCGCAGCTCACCCCGCCCCGCTTCCATTTCTTTAATGCGGATAATGTAGTGATTTGATGGGAGCTGCATATTATCTTGTAAACGAACCGATGGCAAAATGATGCCCATATCATTGGCCAGCGTTTGTCGTAACACACGAATTTGATCTGTTAAACGTTGATTACGTTCGCTGTTGACAAGTGGTAATAACCCAAGCCCAAGTTCGATACGAATAACATCAACAGCAGGCGCTCTGGTCAGATTCTCAGCAACTTTAGCAGCACTCTTTTCTTCTTGTGTGCGTTCCTCCAACGCATGATCTTCCTGGACTCTCTGAGCAATTTTTTCTTTTTGTGATTTATAAGTAAACCAGCTCCCTGAGCCTGCAAGCGCTGCAAGCAACATAAATGGAAACATTGGGATTCCTGGCAAAAATGCCATTGCAGCTGACAAAAAGGCGCTCATCCCTAAGGCTGAAGGATAAGCACTTAATTGACCAAAAAGAGCACGATCTGTTGTTCCCTCAATTCCACCCTTTGATACCAATAAACCTGCAGCGGTTGACACAATAAGAGCTGGAATTTGCGTTACCAAACCATCACCAACTGTTAAAATTGTGTATGAACGCATTGCATCCATAAAATCCATATTATTTTGAGCAATACCAATAATGACACCGCCAATAATATTAATAAATGTAATCAAAAGCCCAGCAATGGCATCTCCACGTACAAATTTTGCCGCACCATCCATAGACCCATAAAAATTACTTTCACTTTCTAGTTCTTTTCGTCTTAATTTGGCTTCTGTTTCATTAATTAAACCTGCAGATAAATCAGCATCAATTGCCATTTGCTTACCAGGCATTGCATCTAAACTAAAACGTGCAGATACTTCTGCAATACGCCCTGAACCTTTTGTGATGACAACAAAGTTAACGATAATCAAAATAGCAAAGACAATAAGCCCAATAACGAAATTTCCCCCCATTGCAAATTCGCCAAAGGCAGCAATCACTTTGCCAGCCGCATGAAGTCCTTCATGCCCATGGGATAAAATAAGCCGCGTCGATGCTACGTTAAGGGCTAAACGAATCATTGTGGAGACAAGAAGAACCGTCGGGAATGAACTAAATTCTAATGGTTTAACAATAAATAAAGACGTCATTAAAATCAAAACAGACAAGGTTATCGATATTGAAAAGCATAAATCCATTAAAAAACTTGGCATAGGCATGATCAAAATGACCATGATTAAGATAATACCAAAAGCAAACGCAATATCCGAATGCTGCGTTAAAATTTTTAGATTAAACGTAAATCCATTCGATGATTTTACAGGTAATGCTTCTGCCATTTATTAAAATGCCTTTTGTCCATGATTTGTTTGATTTGCATACCGTGCAATTGGCTCTTCTACAACCATACCAAGTTCATTGTATTCGCGAATTTTATTACGCAACGTGCGAATGGAAATTCCTAAGATATTAGCCGCATGTGTTCGATTACCAAGACAATGCGTTAGTGTTCCTAAAATGAGATCTCGTTCCATGGCAGCTACTGTTTGGCCAATATAAATGGGCTTACTATTGCCATTGTTTTCTACAAATGCATGGATGTGATTATTTTTATCTACTAGCATATCGAGACTGATAAGATTAGGATCAAAAATATCTTCTGGTTCAATAATAGACTGACCGAGTAAAACAGCACGATGAACTGTGTTTTCAAGTTCCCGCACGTTACCCCGCCATGAATGTTTAAGAACCAAATCAATCGCCTGTTCAGAAAATGTTTTATGACTTAAATGATTGATGTCGCAATACTTTGTAATAAAGTATTCAGCCAAAGGCAAAATATCAAGAGGGCGTTTATGCAATGGAGGCAGATGTAAATTAACAACATTGAGTCTGAAATAAAGATCTTCTCTGAAATCACCTTTGTTGATAGAATCGAGCATATCCCGATTCGATGTTGCTAAGATGCGAATATCAACAGAGACAGGTTGTGTTCCACCCACACGGTCAATGACACGTTCTTGAATAGCACGCAATAATTTTGCTTGAAGGCGAGGATGCATTTCACTAATTTCGTCTAGCAGTAACGTGCCGCCATTGGCCTCTTCAAACTTACCAATACGACGAGCAATTGCCCCCGTAAATGCGCCTTTTTCATGCCCAAAAAGTTCTGATTCCAACAAATTTTCAGGGATAGCAGCGCAATTAATTGAAACAAATGCTTTATCGGCTCTTTTCGACTTTGAATGAATGTACTTTGCCATAATTTCCTTACCCGTTCCTGAATCACCTGTCAGGAAAACACTGGCTTCACTTGGCGCAATTTTATCGGCAAGTGATAACAGATTTTTCATAATAGGATCATTAAAAACAAAGGTCGATTTTTCTTCCGTTACCGCGCTTAAGACAGCTGCTATTAATTCAGGATCAGGTGGCAAGGGTAAATATTCCTTTGCGCCTGCTTCAATTGCTTCACCAGCAAGTTTTGGATCGGCATTCACACCGCATGCCACAACGGGTGTGCAAATACGCTCTTGCATGATTGCTCTTAAAAAATGAGGGACATTTAATAGGACATCAACGAGAACAAGATCCGCCCCTTTCCCAGATCGAAGTGCATTTAATCCTTCGTCAAGTGTGAGCGTTTGTGTGACTTTGGCTCCTCTTTTTATAGCAATATGCGCCGCTACTGTGGCATGTCCCTGAAGTGCACCAATAATAAGTACCCGCATAATATTAGCTCCGATCTGATTTAATAATTTCGGTCATGGTAACACCAAGATGATCATCAACAATTACGACTTCACCGCGTGCTACCATACGGTTGTTCACATAAATATCGATGGCTTCCCCTACCCTTCGATCAAGTTCAACGACAGCGCCTCGCCCAAGTTTTAAAAGTTGATGAACAGGCATCGTACTGCGACCAAGAACAGCTGAAATTTGCACGGGCACATCATAAACGGCTTCAAGCTCTTTCATGTCAATTTTGCTATCCAAAGTTTCTTTTAAGGAAGAGTCATCTGATTGAAAGTCATCATTCTTTTTGCCGTTTGGCATTGATAATAATTGTTCAATATCATCGTTCATGATGCCGCTATCGTTCGTATTTTCGTCGGTCATAACACATTTCCTTTAGAGAGTGATTGAAGAGAGTTGTTAACTATTTCGTGAATTCTACTGATAATATCTGGCTGGCTCCATCGTGCGCCACCGCCCTTCCATTCCACAGAGCATTCACCTGATTTAAGAAGAGAATCGGCTTGTAAGCACACTTTGTTGTAAAAACGTTCTTGAATATCATCAATCCTTACATTCATATCATCCACAGCATCAGGGGCTAATTTGATGATTACCTGCTGGTGATCAATTAATAGACCTACTGCGTAAGTCTTTCCGCCTCCTCTGATGAATGAGTTGTCAAAGCGCCCCCAACCCATTTTATTTTTTATGCCGTAGCAAATCCATTTTTCAGATTCACAATCCCTGCAATAATATGGAATTTAATGCCATAACGT
>CANLGW010000062.1 GCA_947490395.1 Alphaproteobacteria bacterium | reverse complement strand
GGCAATCGCCGCTTCAAATTTTGTTTTACTGGTATGTTTTTTTCGAATCTGTGCCATTGTTTTTATACCTCCTTGATGGGTTAATTTAACACAATCTCAAGGAAAAAACTCTTTTAGCTACCTGTCCAGTTTTTGGGGGTCATTTCACTCATCGTATTGCCATTATCTTCAATGGCATTTTCAACGGTGAATGTAAGTCCTGGTTTAATATTTGCCATCACCTCATCAAAATTATCACGATCAATTTGTACAAATTTTCGTTCACGAAGTGGCTTTTTCTCAAGTCCCGCATTTCCTGAGAAATCACCCAACACACCAACTACAAAGGGTAACTCCTTTTGGACAACGGCTCCTTCTGTTTCAACTTCATATACAATGTGCACTCGTGGTTTACGGACACGTGAGAGTTTCATTTGCGTACTATTCATAATTTCCCTTTTCTTTCTTATTATTCGGTTGCGGTATTTTCTATCCCAGTTAAACGATAAATATTACCAAGGATAGCTTGATCCTCCACCAATTCTCGTAAAAGATCGGTAAGAGGCATCTTCCCCCACCGCACTGCTTTTCGCAAAAGGTATGGTAGAGGGGAATGGGGTTCAGTACGTTGAAAGAAAGTCGAAATCTCTAATAGATTTTGAAATGCACTTTCACGATCGAATGGCTGATCTGTGTTGTTTAATCGATGAGATATTCCCGATGATTCTGCATTTTCAGAACAGGAAGTTTGTGCATGCTCTTGATTTACTACATTTGGCGCAATTATTTTTAAACACGATAGACAGGTTTCAATCGTCTTTTTTATCTCATTAAAAGAAGGGGACTCATGCCCACAAAATGATGTAAAGAGAAGATCTACAGCTCCTACTTCTTGTAGGCAAGAGGTAAGTGTAGAAAAAAGCGCGACAAAAACATCTTGCGATGTTTCCTTAATAGAAGTAGTTATGTCCAACGCATCCTTTGGATCAATTTTAGCGTTTTGTAAAGTAAGACATTGCCATGTGGCAAATGAATTTACACTTTTTCCTTGTGTTAGGGGGATGCTTAGCAAAGGAAAAATTAAGGCACCTTCAGTACTTTCACCATTCAAACCCACAAAGGGCATAAGGCGCGCTTCATACCCATCTTCATCTTTTTCAGGGTATAATGTATCCCAATATTTTTCGAGTAGTAAACGTGTAAGCTGAAAGGATGAATGGAGGCCTTCAAAACCATCTAAGCGGACAGATGCCTCTATAAGCCAACATAATACTTGCAGATCTTTGCTCTGATTCGATAAAATTTGTATGCTTAAGTCATGAACTTTTGACCAGTGCGTTCTTGGTGATTCATTTTTCGATTCACGTTCACTTGTTTTCGCTAAAAAACGTGCTTCTTTTAGCTGAATATATAATGAATCAAAAGAAGAGTTGAGACGTATATCACTTCCACATGGAAAATCTTCCGAAATAGGGAGAACAAGTATTTCAAGGTCAAGCATAAGGACACAAAAATCCAATTGGGGCTTACTTCAATAAACTTGAAGGTAAACAGCGAAAAATAAAAAGTATATGGGAATTATTATTAAATTTTCTAATGAATTTTATTATTTTATACATTGACGTTCCAAATATTTTTATGAGAACAATTATGGTGTTATTATTTGTAAAGCCACAGGATTCAAAATGACCATATATATTCAAATAGCTGATTTACCTGGAAATGTCACTGAGAGTGGGCATGATAAGTGGATCGCAGTTAATTCATTTCGATTTGGTTGCGGTCGAGGCATTGCCTCGCGCATGCCAGGAACAACAACAAACCGGGAAGCATCAACGGTTTCAATTAGTGAAATTAGTTTTAGCAAAGAAATGGATGAAACATCACCAAAACTTTTCACGTTAGCCTGTATTGGTACGGGTAAAATTGTTAAGATTGATTTTTGCCGAACAGGGGCTACACCCTTTATTTTTGCCTCCTTTGAGTTGACGGACACACTTATTAGTAGTTATAGTATTGATGCAAATTCTTCAGGTACGCCTTATGAAAATATAAGTCTTAATTTCTCAAAAATACAATACAAGTATACACCTTATAAACCTGACGGTACGGCAGGTTCACCAATTGCTGCAACCTATGATTTGGCAACTGCTAAGAGCTCTTAATTTAATTTAAATTGATTTTATAGCCCGTTAGGGGAATAAGCTATGTCACAGGTGATTCAAGATAAACATCATATTTCCCTTGAAACGCCGCTTGGCAAAGATAAGTTAATATTGACGCATCTAGAAGGGAGCGAATTTGTTTCGCGCCCTTTTAGTTTTCATCTACAGGCGTTTAGTACGGATAATAATATTAGTGAAAATAAGTTGATTGGGGCATCTGTTACGTGTTTGATACATGGCTCTGCTGATGCAGTGCGAATTATTAACGGGTATGTGTGCCAATTTACACGAAAGCAGCCTCTTGCTTCACATAGCAGAATTTATCATTTGGAAATTGTTCCATGGCTTTGGTTTTTAACACGTTCACGCGATTGTCAAATTTTCCAAAATAAGTCAGTTACTGAAATCTGCGAATTGATCTTTAAGCAATTTGGATTTGCTGATTATGAGCTGTCATTGAATAATGCATACTCTAAAAGAGAGTACTGTGTGCAGTATAATGAGTCAGCTTTTGATTTCATTTCGCGTTTATTAGAGGAGGAGGGGATTTTTTATTTTTTCCGTCATGAAAAGGGAAAACATGTTTTGATTTTGGGAGATCTTGTATCAACATGTAGTGATAATCCTTGTAAAGAAGCAGCTTTTGCCAGTGGTTCTTTTGTGGATGATCATATTATGAGGTGGGAGCATTGCTACACTTTCTGTGGTGGTGAATATACATTAACAGACTACGATTTTAAAAAACCAGCTGTCGATTTGACAACATCAACAAAAACAGCTGTTAATTTCCCAAACATAAAAAAGTATACAATTTTTGATTTTCCAGGACATTACATTGATAAGGCTTATGGAACGCAATTGAGTCGAGTGCGAATGGAAGAGGAAGAACAAAAGCACGATGTTATATACGGTGAAAGTAATGTATTTCAGTTTTGTCCTGGTACAAATTTTACGTTTAAATCAACAGAATTGCAAAATGAACAAGGGCTTTATTGGATTACATCCGTCAAGCATAAAGTATGTGACACCTCACATAGGCTTTATGCTGGAGAGTATGAGGCCGAAACTTATACAAATACATTTACATGTATGACAACGTCACTTCCTTATCGTCCTCTTTCAGTGACACCAAAGCCACGTATTAATGGTGTGCAACTTGCTGTTGTTACAGGGGCATCACAGGAAGAAATTCATACCGATGAATATGGTCGAATTAATGTTCGCTTTTTGTGGGATCATCATGGCAAAAAAGATGAGACAAGCTCATGTTGGATTCGTGTTGCGCAAACGTGGGCGGGACAAAAGTGGGGGGCATTTTTCCTGCCGCGTGTTGGTCAAGAAGTGATTGTTGATTTTCTTGATGGTAATCCTGATGACCCAATTGTCATTGGGAGTTTATATAATGCACAAAATATGCCGCCTTACGATTTACCAGCACAGCAGACGCAAAGCGGTATTAAATCGCGTTCAACACCAAAAGGTGAAGCGACGAATAGCAATGAGATTCGTTTTGAGGATAAGAAAGGTACTGAACATTTTTTTGTGCATGCACAAAAGGATTTCCAGCGAGTTGTTGAAAATGATGACTCATTAAGTGTTATTGGCACGCAAATCAGTACAGTTAAAAAAGACAAAACTCAAATTGTTGAAGAAGGTAATGATATTATTCAAATAAAGAAGGGTAATCAAACCATTACAATTGATACTGGCAATCAAACGGTTCAATTGAGTAAAGGTGGGCGTACAACAAAGATTAGTATGGGAGATGATGTGTTGCAGGTGCAAAAGGGAAACCATAGCATAAAGCTTGATATGGGAAAAAGTAGTATTGAGGCAATGCAAGGTATTACCCTGACTGTAGGAAGCAATAGTATTAAAATTGATCAGACGGGAATAACGCTACAAGGCGTAATGGTAAAGATCAATGGTAAAATGATTCAATGTCAAGCGGATGCCCTTATGCAAGTCAAAGGCGCTCTTGTTATGATTAACTAGGGCACAGGTATGGATGTTCTTATTCAATGGCTTGATAAGCATGATCGCAAACCTTTTCCTGGTATGATGTCAGAAAAAGCGAGCGTTATAGTTTCATCATTTACTTTTTTTAATGAATTATCGTCTTCATTACTAGATGTGGATTTAGTTACATCCATTTTTATGAACGAACTCGTGCAGCATGATCTTTATGCTGATGCTGTACAATTCCTAGCGCATGGTTTAGAAAAGCAAAAAGCTATTTTATGGGCGTATCATTGTTTGAGAAAGCCTGATGTTACCCATTCCAAATTGGAGCTTATCAAATTATGGATTCAAGAGCCTACAGAAGAAATACGTCTTCAATGTGCAGAGCATTCTAATGATTTTAAAGATCCACTTACATGGTTAGGATTAGCGGTTTTTTGGAGTGGAGATAATATTTCAATGCAAAAAGATGTCATTATTGAGCCTGTAAGCACCTTAAGTGCACATGGTGTAGCGACGGCATTGATTTTATCAGCCGTACGTTGTGACCCTGAAAATATAATAAAAACATACCTACTATATATTGAACAAGGCATTATATCGGCTTTAAATGATAATTTGTCTATTAGCGATAAAATGATAAATGAATAGGAAGGTACATAATGGGAATGCCAGCATCACGTAGTTCCGATATGCATGTCTGTCCAATGGTGACAGGAATTATTCCGCATGTAGGCGGTCCAATTTTACCACCAGGGTGTCCAACTGTTCTTATTGGGTCTTTGCCAGCTGCCCGTGTTGGTGATATGGCTGTTTGTGTAGGCCCTCCTGACTCCATTGTATTGGGTAGTATGACCGTATTGATAGGAAGTATGCCAGCGGCGCGACTTGGCGATACAACAGCACATGGTGGTAAACTTATTTTAGGCTGCCCAACTGTGCTAATTGGTTAATGATAAGTATTTGATCTTATAAGTTGCATCATCTTAATTCTTTCTTTTTTATTAAATAAAATTTTGTTGATATCATGACTGTACATATAACAGGAAGTGTTCGATGCAATCCACCTTAATTGCCCAATATCAAGAGTCGATTCTTGATCATTTGAAGGAAATGACGCAGCCATTATTCGACAATTCTGGTATAAGGACGTTTGCTTATCGTAAATTTTTCAGAGACGGACGTAGTTTTGGGATTAGTACCAATCATGAATGGAATAAATGGCATAATGAGCATTTATTAAAATTAGAAGGTAGTATCCCTATTTATGAAAATGATATTAGAGAAACAGTGATAAATACCCAGTATTCTTGTTTTCGTATAGGTGAGCCAGATAATAGAGATGTGTTGTGTATGAAATTACATGATTTTGATATTTGGAATACATTATGTGTTTATAAAAAAAATAATGATTTTATAGAAGGGTTTTATTTTGCTGGTACAAAAGAAAATTTAAATATCATTAATTTTTTTCTAAATAATGTTGTGGATTTTGATAATTATATTTTTTATTTAAAAAATTATTTTTTTAATTCAATTAATAAAGATACTATAGATCAATTATTATTGCCAACGATTTTAAAAGAAAGTTTTAGTCCTTTACCAAATTTTTTGGAAAATGGAGGGATCCTATATAAAGAAGGTGAAACTATTTTGCTCACTGCGCGAGAAGCTGAATGTTTACATTATTTTTCCCAAGGTTACACGATAAAAGAAATAGCAAAAACATTAAATTTATCACCAAGAACTATAGAAACCTTTATTAACAAATTAAAAAATAAAATGGGGGTTTATTATAAATCAGATCTCATTAAGGTGTATTTTGAAAATATTAATCTCAAAAAATTTGTGTCAGTAGCTTTTGAAAGAGAGGCTTCACTACTCCCTTTTTCAGAAAAAACAGTTTATAATAAAAGCATATCTTTTTCACTTTCAACAAGAGAGAATGAGTGTTTGTATTATCTTTCACAAGGGTATACTCTAAAAGAGATCGCAAAAACATTAAATTTATCACCAAGAACTATAGAAACTTTTATTAATAAGTTGAAAATTAAAACAAGAATATATAAAAAGTCAGAACTAATAGATTTATATAAAAATAACTATTCTCAAAAATTAAAGATAAAATATAAATAATACGTGATATAGATAGAAATATTATTGATATTATTACTGCCTCAATTTTATCCGTATCAAAAAATCCCTAATTTGATCATATTCATCTGCGGTAAGCACATCCATATCTTGTAAAATTCTTTCGATGATAAGTGGCGTATTTAAATAATTAGGATCTAAAAAATGTATAGGAATCGGAGAGTTAGGGTCAAGCCTATTCCACCCATTACCTCGATCTTTTATTTGATACTGTGTTGGCCCATTACCTCCTATACATAAAGATCCAAAATCATATACAGAATAATCACTTGCATATCCAATTAAAAATTGAATATTTCCTCCATGACGTTCCTCTGGAAAAGTTCTACCAATAATCCCTTGTAAGTCAATAAAATTTTGATAATCTTCTATTCTTGCAGGATCATTTGTTATAACCTGAAGAGCTCTATTTTGACCTACATTTATGTCTCTGATACTAATTGCAGGAAAAGTCTTGGGCGCAATAAGACCCACACGACAATTAACAAATGCACCGGCTGGAATAGAAATAATGCTTAAATCACGATAAGTTCCCCATTCCAATAATAATGCGGATTCATTACAATATTGTTCTAAGGTATTTGCAAAAAAAGCATGTTCTAAAGGTAAGCCATATTTCATGGGATAAACAACTCCATTATTATTGGTTGCCCTTAGATTAATTAGATTAATTGGAAAAGTTGTTCGTCCTTTAAAATATATAATTTGTCCTTTTACAAAAGCCCCACTATCTTCGATTTGCTTCCTGAGTTCTGTATCAATTCGAATATGATCAGGCTCTCCATTCCCATTAAAAAAATCTTGCCCTTTTAGTCCAACAGCACACTCAATTTTTCGATTGTGTGCTCGTTTTTGCAGTCTTTTCGCCACAATACTGTGAAAAGATTCAATTGGTGATGCTGGTTTAGAATAAAATGAATGGAATACTGCTTCATTTGTAATCCAACGTTTCAACCAGTTTCGTTGAAAAAATGCCTTTATGTTGTCACCATTTAATGGATAAAATTGATGGGCTCCATGTGTTAAAGTTCTTTTTACATGTCGAACAACATCATTTAATTGGACTTGTTCAATATAACGACTCGTAATAAAGCCTGACGCAACTCCCAAGGCTATGCTAAAGCCAATACGGGGTAGTACAACCTGAAAAGAGCTTGAATTATCACAATATGATGAGTTGGAATCCAAATACGATGTGAAAAACGAAGAAGCATAAAATGTCATACTTGATACTACTGTGCCAGTAGCCCAGCAACTCAAGGTGGGATGTCGATGATACCAATCTTCCGTTTCAGTGGATAATGCATTTTCATCAAGGTTTATAAAGATAAAAAGCATAAATAATAAATTAATTGTTATTTTTTTATTATCTAATAAATTCATATAAAAAACCTTAAAACTATATTTTTCTGATAGAGAAATAATAGACATTTTTATTTAAAGCTAAACCAACAATTTTTATTAAATTTTATAGCTACTTTTTTGTATCATACACGCCCAAAACACGTATTTATTTTTAATTGCCTATTGATTGCCTCAAGCTGTTTATAGGCCTTTTGCTCACATAATTCGGGTTTATCTACAGCTACCGAACTAATTAATTCTAGATCTTCCAACATAGTACGATAATAACGAGTTTTGCCAAGGCTACTTAAATCTACGTCTGTCCTAGAACCATATAATTCATTTACTTTTTCAGCAATAGTACCAATTATCTCGAAGTGTTGTCTCAAATGACTAAATTCTTCAGGTAACTCAGTAACGCAGTTTGTTTTTAATGTATGAGATAGCTTCGCTGCCTCATTTAAATTTCCAATCGTAAGGTGCATTCCTTGAGGTGAATATTCATCTTCAATCAATGCCCCCGATGAAAAAGTTTGCACTTGTAAAAATAGATACACTGCTGATAACCATACTATCTTAACCATGACACTTTCCTTTCATTTACTCTCTCTTGTACTACAATCATCTCAATTACAATATAAACCTATCCGTAAAGATCACTGTATTAATTACGTATAAAATACTTAGATATCAGCCCTATTCTTGTCTTTTTAGCGATGAGCTATTGTGCATTGGATGGGAGAAAATAACAATAGAAAGTGAGATTTATAGGGCGCAGTTTTTGTATTGATAATATATTAATTATTGATATTGTTAATTGTAATAATTATATGTAATTTGTATTTTTATAAGAAATTTATGGTTTGAATAGATGTTTCATCTTATTATTGATCATTAGTTTCTATACCTTGTTTTTCATTAGACCTACTGCGTAAGTGGAATTAGAGCTAAACTTTTACGGAAAACGCTTCAAATTTTAAGCAAGATATACTAAAAAAGGGTATTCACCGACTAAAATGGATACCCTATGTCTCTAAAATACACGAAAATCAAAAAAAGA
>CANLGW010000061.1 GCA_947490395.1 Alphaproteobacteria bacterium | reverse complement strand
CTAAAATACTTTCGTGTTTGATTCATGATTCAAATAACTTCATGCACGTTATACACGATGTATAAACCGTTTTTTTTAAAAGTCTACGAAAAATAGTTTTAAAAACCCTTATTATTCAAGACCTGTGTGGCTTGGCGGGAACTGCTGTTTTTTTGGTAAATCAGTTCAGAATTTATCCATGACATCTTTGTTTTATGAAGATTTCATGGCTCAATCCTATAAACAAGATACTTTAGCCATTGTATCACCAGATATAGGGGGCATCAGCCGCGCAAGAAATTTTTCCAATAAAGTCGGAGGTGAACTAGTTATTATTGATAAAATACGTGACTATACACATATTAATAGATCCAGTGTTAATCGTATGATAGGTGATGTAAAAAATAAAAATTGTATTATTATTGATGATATTGTTGATTCAGCCAATACGCTTTGCAATGCAGCAGAAGCGTTAAAGAATGAAGGCGCTCAATCTATCATTGCATACGTCACGCATGGTATTTTTGGAAAGAATGCACGTGAGAAAATAGAAAATTCTCCAATAGAATCATTAATTGTTTCAAACACGATTTATAGTAAAGAAAAGAATCCAAAAATACGTGTTTTAGATATTTCGTCACTTCTGGCAAATATTATATAAAACCATCCCCACGTAAGAGGGCGCCACTATTCTACTCAATTTTAAACCTTATGTAGATAGTATATACCATTTTCAGATCATTTTGTGGTGTTATACTTTCTATCAAAGGATACCCTCCCCTCAACTATAGAATGCTTTTTAGCAAGCTGCATCTTAAAAGTCCAAAATTTGAAAACTGTAAATGCCACCCTCAAATTCAATCGAGCTTCAGTTCTCCTCCTTATAAAGTTTATTCTCTTTATTCGGCTTCACTGTGTGTAACTTTCTGTAACGAATTCGCTTGCCTTCCTTCCTTTCTATGAGACCTTAACATAACTGTTTTTTTGGGCGATTCTCCTAAAACTTCTTCTACAAATTAAAAACATGAAAAGGTCTTTCTATTTTTTAAAAACAAATAGTGGAATATGAAACATTAGTGTTTTTAGTCAATCTTCTTTCACATCCATTAAAAATCCGTTATATTTCATTTCAGCCCTTATGTAACTATCAATGAAAAGGAACACACCATTCAATGAATGTACCAACAGCACGTCTTCAACTTTGGCATAAAGTATTGATCGGTCTTATTAGTGGCATTGTCGCTGGTTTTATTTTAGGTGAGCACGCCGTTCATCTTAAACCTTTTGGTGATCTTTTTTTAAGACTCATCAAAATGATTGTCATGCCTCTTATTTTTTTCTCAATAATTAATGGGTTGGGTAATATAAAAGATGCGAATCAGCTTGGGCGTATTGGCATTAAAGGTGCTGCAGCCTATGTGTTATGTACATGCTTTGCTATTTGTTTAGGAATGATTGCAGCATGGCTTTTTCAGCCAGGCGCTGGGCTTGTTTTAAAAGCAAATGCAAATCAAGTCGCTGAACCATTTAAACCACTTGAAATGCTTCTCAACATTGTTCCTGACAATGCGATTGGAGCCATGGCTCAAGGTTCTATTCTACAAGTTGTATTTTTTTCTATTTTTTGCGGAATTACCATTGTCTTAATGGGGCCTAAAGCGCGTCGTATTATGATAACGGTCAAGGATTTGACGGAACTAATCCTAACGATGATTCGCATTATTATCAAACTAGCACCTGTTGCATCGTTTTGTTTAATGGCGTGGTGTGTGGGCACACAAGGAACAGCGATTCTCTTTAGCCTTAGCAAACTCGTGATCGCTGGTATTTTTGCCTTTGTCATCCAATATTTTGTTTTTGGGGGTATTATTGCAGTTTGGGGACGTCTCTCTCCCCTTCCCTTTTATAAGCATAGCCTTCAATACCAGGCTATGGCATTTTCCACCAGCAGCACAAAAGCATCTTTACCAATTACGATGTCTGTTTGCCGCGAGAAGATGGGGATTTCTAAGCTCAGCACATCCTTTATTCTTCCTCTTGGTGCCAGTATTAATATGGATGGTCTTGCCATTTACCTTGGTTTATGCGCCCTTTGCTTTGCACAAGCTGCAGGGCATCAACTGACGTATGGTGAATATGCCACTATCATGTTCACGGCAACGCTTGGTTCTATTGGTGGGGCGGGCATTCCAAGTGCCGCTATTGTTATGTTGCCAATGGTCTTAGGATCCGTTAATTTACCCCTTGAAGGCGTTGCCCTTATTGTTGGTATTGATCGCTTTATGGATACATTCCGCACGACAATTAGCATTACAGGCGATGCAGCAGTAACATTGGTTGTTGATAGCAGTGAAGGTTTATTAGATCGCGAAAAATATTACGCGTAACATTAAAATATAAGAATACCCTCTCATACTATTAATAACATTTGGAGAGTCGTAAGGTTGCATAGCATTCGTACGGCTTTTTTTATTTGCGTTTTCATTTAAGCAGGTTAAACTAATATATAAAATTTAAATTAATATCAAAGGATGAATGAATGACCTACACGATAACTCTCATCCCAGGTGACGGCATTGGTTCCGAAGTAACAACAGCAACAAGGCGTGTTATTGATGCTACAGGTGTTTCAATTAATTGGGAAGTATGTGAAGCAGGTGCGGCTGTTTTTAAAAAGGGACAAGCAACAGGGGTGCCACAAGAAACCATTGATTCAATTATGCGTAATAAAATTGCTCTTAAAGGTCCACTTGAAAGCCCCGTTGGGTTTGGTGAAAAAAGTGCAAACGTCACGTTGCGAAAATTATTTGAATGTTATGGAAATATCCGCCCTATTCGCGAGATTCCTGGCGTAAAGACGCCATATCAAGGGCGTAATATTGATTTTGTTATTGTGCGTGAGAACTTAGAAGATCTTTATGCTGGTATTGAGCATATGCAAACACCTGGTGTTGCACAATGTCTTAAATTGATTTCACGTAAAGGGTGTGAGAAAATTATACGTCTTGCCTTTGAATTTGCCCGTGCCGAAGGACGCAAAACCGTTACATGTGCCACAAAAGCAAATATCATGAAATTGAGCGAAGGCTTAATGAAACACACCTTCGAAGAAATAGCAAAAGAATATTCAGACATTCAGGCTGATCATATCATTGTTGATAATGCCGCGCATCAATTGGTTAAAAAGCCGGAACAGTTTGATGTCATTGTAACAACGAATATGAATGGTGATATTTTAAGCGATCTTGGTTCGGCACTTATTGGTGGGCTCGGATTTGCGCCTGGTGCGAATATTGGTGATGATTATGCTATTTTTGAGGCTGTCCACGGATCTGCCCCTAAATACGCTGGTAAAAATAATATTAATCCCACCGCTGTCTTAATGTCAGGTGTTATGATGCTTCGTCATTTGGGGGAATTTGAAGCCGCAAATGCGATTGAGCAATCTCTGTATGTAACGTTGGATGTTGATGGCATTCAAACACGTGATACAAAGGGTGACACGAATGCCGTTTCCACAACAGCTTTTGCTGATGCACTAATAAGCAATCTTGGTAAATCACACCCAACCTGTTTTCCACGTACATATAATCCGTTGATTTTGCCAAAAGTTTCAAAAGATCCAGCTTTTGTCAAAGTTAAAAAACGTCAGGTAAATGGTCTTGATATATTCTTTGAAACATCGGATGTGATTGCAAATATCGGCGTCACACTTAAAAAAGCAATTGAGCAGACGCCTGTGACGCTTAAAATGATATCAAGCCGTGGAGTTAAACTTTATCCAGGTACCAATCCAACGAATGATGTTGTGGATATGATAACGGTACGCTTTACTGTTTCAAATACCGATCATGATTTAACAGACGCCGAAATTACAGATATTATTGCCAAAATTTCTCCACATTATCGCTGGAATCACATTGAAAAGCTTAATCTTTTTGATGATAAACCAGGGTATACAAAATCACATGGTGAAGATTAAAATGCCATTATCTCCGCAGAATATTCAGCTAAAAGAAGTTTCCTATCGCGTTGAAAAAGATACGATGGGTGAAATTAATGTTGAGGCTTCGCGTTACTGGGGAGCGCAAACAGAGCGTTCACGCCAAAATTTTAAAATTGGCACCGAACGTATGCCTGTTGAAATTATTTATGGGTTTGCCCATTTAAAAGCGGTAGCCGCAGATGTTAATTGCGCATTAAACCTCATGCCCGATCATTTTGCTAACGCGATTAATAATGCTGCTACTAAAATATTAACAGGTACAATTGATGATCATTTTCCGCTTGTTGTCTGGCAAACGGGGTCTGGCACACAAACAACAATGAATGTTAATGAAGTAATAGCACATCTTGCTAATCTTGATTTGAAGGCAAATGGATGCAGTGATCGTATTCATCCAAATGATCATGTGAATAAAAGCCAATCATCGAATGATAGTTTTCCAACGGCAATGCATATTGCGGTGACACTCGCAATTCATCAACGTTTACTGCCTGCGTTACTTCATATGCAACACATTTTAGAAGAAAAAGTTTTTGAATTTGCTAATCTTATAAAGGTTGGTCGTACACACTTTCAAGATGCGACACCTATTACATTAGGGCAAGAATTTAGTGGATATGCTGCGCAGGTGCAACTTGGGATTGAACGTATTCATGCAACTATGCCGCGTGTTTACACGCTGGCTCAAGGTGGAACGGCCGTTGGTACAGGTGTTAATTGTCCAAAGGGTTTTAAGGAACTTTTTTCAACCAAACTAGCAGCACGTCTTGGGTTGCCTTTCACTCCTGCCCTTAATTTATTTGAAGCCCTTGCCAGCCATGATGCACTTGTTGAACTATCGGGGCAACTTAATGTGATTGCCACCAGTTTTATGAAGATTGCGAATGATATTCATTTCTTGGCATCTGGCCCTAGATGTGGATTGGGAGAGATTTTCTTGCCTGAAAATGAGCCTGGTTCATCCATTATGCCTGGTAAGGTGAATCCAACGCAGGCTGAAGCCATGACTATGGTGTGCGCGCAGGTGATGGGAAATCACACAACAATTACATTTGCAGGCAGCCAAGGGCATTTTGAGCTAAATGTTTTTAAACCCGTTATTGCGCTAAACATTTTACAATCGATTCAATTGTTGAGTGATGTGGCCTTTAGTTTTTCAGATAATTGTTTGGTTGGCATTACCGCCAATGAGGCACATCTTAATGAAAATGTGAATAATTCATTAATGCTTGTGACAGCTCTGAGTCCCATTATTGGATATGAAAAATCAGCCCATGTGGCTAAATATGCTTATACTCATAATGTAACACTCAAAGAAGCAGTGCTTAGTCTTAATTACTTAACTGAAGCGCAATTTGATAAAGCAATCGACCCCAAACGTATGTTGGGATCAAATGAGGTTTGAAGATCATTAGGATGCCTTTTTAAACGCCACTACAATTAAACCAACGGCAATTGCAAAAAGCCCTATGGCAAAAGTCGAGCTTATGGTTGCGCTTAAAACCATACATATTAAAAACAAAAGACCCGCTATAAAACAAATACGTTGATGGAAGTTTGTAAAAGGTAGTGGGCATTTTACTAAACAGTGTGTATGTTCAGCACAAGCTTCTCCTGGTATCCTAATTGGATACCCTGCATCTTTCCACGATAAAATTCCACCTTCGAGTGAATACATCTCCACTGATTCAGGTAAATCATCAGCAATCGCATCACACGCGAGTTGGCTTCGTTTTCCTGAACGGCATTGAAACACGATTTTTCGTTTTCCAACAAGGGGGAGTTTATTAAATGACACCTGCGCGAGGGGGATATGAATAGCCTTGTTGATATATCCATGGGCATATTCATTAGGCTCACGTACATCAACGAGTAAGACATCTGTATCATTCAGCCATTCATGTAAGGTTTGCGCTGTAATTTCTTTAACCATAAAGGTAAACTTTCATAAAAATTCGGTCTTGTGATTAAGTTTATCAAGTTATCCTGAATGAATACAAATGATTTTTGGTATCAAAAATAGGATCTTTATAACGAATCTTTAAATATAAAAACTTTTTTTGTATTTTATGTAACCCTTCGTTTTCCATTAACTAAAAATGTGGTATAGTAGCGACGAGGTGACATAAATTTGGAGAAAAATATGATTAAAAAAGGCATATCAACATATCCTGTACTTCCATTACGCGATATTGTTGTTTTTCCACACATGATTGTCCCTTTATTCGTGGGGCGAGAAAAATCAGTATCGGCGCTTGAACAAGTTATGCAAACCAATAATAAGCAAATATTACTGGTTACACAGCAAAATCCATCGCAAGATAATCCAAGTGCGAATGAGCTTTATCGTATTGGAACGCTTGGAAATATTTTACAACTACTTAAGTTGCCAGATGGCACGGTAAAAGTACTTGTAGAGGGTATTCACCGTATGAATGTGCTTGATTACAATGATTCTGATGCCCATATTATTGCAACGGCAGAACCGTTGGCTGAATCTTTGCAATATGATGATGAACTTGAAGCCCTTACCCGAACGGCCGTGACAGAATTTGAACAATATATAAAACTAAATCGTAAAATTCCACCAGATGTGCTTGTTGCTATTCATCAAATTGAAGATCCAGCAAAACTTGCGGATACAATAGCCTCTTATTTCACTCTTAAAATACATGAAAAACAAGAGTTGTTAGAAACAGCGGATGTAAATTTACGCCTTGAGAAAGTGCTTAATTTCATTGAAGGCGAATCAACTGTTATGAATGTTGAACGTAAAATTCGTACGCGCGTTAAAAAGCAAATGGAAAAAACCCAGCGCGAATATTATCTGAATGAACAATTAAAAGCCATTAATAAAGAATTAAGTGATGGTGATGATGGGCGTGATGAACTTGTTGAAATTGAAAAAAAGATTAAAAGTCTAAGACTTTCAACCGAGGCTAAAACACGTGCCACGAATGAGCTTAAAAAACTAAAAATGATGAATCAATCATCAGCAGAAGCTACGGTTATTCGAAACTACCTTGAATGGCTTTTATCCATACCGTGGAAGCACCGTAGTAAAATTAAAAAAGATTTGGTTGAAGCAGAAGGCGTTCTTGATAATGATCATTTTGGCCTCGATAAAGTGAAAGAGCGTATTTTGGAATATCTTGCCGTGCAAGCACGTGTTGGAAAAGTCAAAAGTCAGATTTTATGCCTCGTTGGCCCCCCTGGTGTTGGTAAAACGTCTCTCGGTAAATCCATTGCAAATGCAACGGGTCGTCATTTTGTGCGCATATCATTAGGTGGCGTACGTGATGAATCTGAAATTCGTGGGCATAGGCGTACCTATATTGGGTCAATGCCAGGAAAAATTGTACAAGGCATGAAAAAGGCAAAAGTGTCAAATCCTCTTTTCTTGCTTGATGAAATTGATAAACTGGGAAGTGATTGGCGTGGCGACCCATCTTCGGCCTTACTTGAGGTTCTTGATCCTGAGCAAAATGCAACCTTTAATGACCATTATTTAGAGGTTGATTATGATTTATCGGATGTTATGTTTGTCACAACCGCTAATTCACTTAATATGCCGCAACCTTTGCTCGATCGTATGGAAATCATTCGTTTATCAGGGTATACAGAAATTGAAAAGCTTGAAATTGCAAAACATCATTTGCTTGATAAGCAACGTAAATTACACGGGCTAAAAGAGGAAGAACTTATTGTTGATGAGGCTGTTTTGCTTCAGCTAATTCGTCGTTATACGCGTGAAGCAGGTGTTCGAAGTCTTGAGCGGCAAATTGCTAATTTGGCACGAAAAGTGATTCGTGAAATCCTTAAAACACAAATTGCCACTGTTCATATTACTGTTGATAACCTTGAGAAATATGCATCAGCGCCCAAATTTAGTTATGGAGAAATTGAGGAAACTGACCTTGTTGGCGTAACAACAGGACTTGCCTGGACAGAAGTTGGTGGTGAATTATTATCGATTGAAACGGTTATTATTCCTGGAAAAGGCCATACGCGCATTACTGGTAAGCTTGGTGATGTGATGCAGGAATCAGCTCAAGCAGCTTTGAGTTATGTCAGATCACGTGCTCATCAATTTGGTCTTCGTGCTTCTATTTTTGAAAAACGTGATGTGCATATTCATGTCCCAGAAGGTGGAACACCGAAAGACGGCCCCTCGGCTGGTATTACGCTTTGCACATCACTTGTGTCTGCATTTACAGGTATTCCTGTCCGAAAAGATGTTGCAATGACGGGTGAAGTTACGCTCCGTGGACGTGTTCTTCAAATTGGTGGATTGAAGGAGAAATTATTAGCAGCGCATCGTGGTGGCATTAAAACGGTTGTTATTCCTTATGAAAATAAAAAGGATCTCCCCGAAATTCCTGATGCAATTAAGGGAAATTTGACGATTATTCCCGTCAAGACGGTTGATGAGGTTTTGAGAATTGCACTTGCCCATTACCCAAACGGCATATCGCTTATGGAATCAGATGATTTAGATGCGTCGCTTAAAAACGTTGATATTATAGCGAAGAATCCGAGTGCAACACATACGATTATGTAAATGATTTTTTCTTCTCCTTTCCTGTGGATACCAATCCGTTGTTCTTATTATACTCTGGCTTTTATCATACTCTGGCTTTTATCATACTCGGGCTTGCCCCGAGTATCTCTATATGAGGCGACATATAGATTGTTAAGTCCTACTTAGTGTTTGTCTTTGACACATAAAAGATCTTTGGATCACATCCATATATGACAACAAGGAAGCGTGAAGACGATACGCCCAGATTTTAACAAACGCTATATATCTGTTTTTCATAAAAGCAAATAAATGGATATGAATTGAAACGCTTGACAGTTCGTAATTTTCATAACTAGACTTAATATAAGATTTTAATGAATTTTTAGAAAAATTAATGAGTCAGCGCCCTTTATCTCCACATCTATCTATTTATCGCCTTCAAATAACATCACTGTTATCGATTATGCATCGATTTACAGGGGTGGGTCTTGTTGCTGGTATTTTTGTTTTTTGCATTAGACCTACTGCGTAAGTCTTTCCGCCTCCTCTGATGAATGAGTTGTCAAAGCGCCCCCAACCCATTTTATTTTTTATGCCGTAGCAAATCCATTTTTCAGATTCACAATCCCTGCAATAATATGGAATTTAATGCCATAACGTTTA
>CANLGW010000060.1 GCA_947490395.1 Alphaproteobacteria bacterium | reverse complement strand
TAAAATACTTTCGTGTTTGATTCATGATTCAAATAACTTCATGCACGTTATACACGATGTATAAACCGTTTTTTTTAAAAGTCTACGAAAAATAGTTTTAAAAACCCTTATTATTCAAGACCTGTGTGGCTTGGCGGGAACTGCTGGTCAAGATTTTTATATACATATTAAGAAAAAAGGGAGCAATTGTGCAACCAGAACAAGTAAGTGATCTCCTAAGGGAAACCATTTTTATCATTTTAAAGCTCAGCACTCCATTGTTATTAACAGGACTTGTGGTTGGCGTTGTGATTTCACTCGTTCAGGCCATTATTCAGGTACAGGAACAAACCCTCACCTTTGTTCCAAAACTTTTTGCCATTTTCGCCTGCCTTATCCTATCAATGGGATTCATGGCTAACCAACTTATCCGATTTACTGAACATATTTTCACGACCATAACCAGGCTTGAGTAATCCTGATGACCAATCATCTGTTTATCACAGAGTTTATCCCCTTCTTCCTTGTCGCATGCCGTGTCATTGGGCTTTTCATCAGCATGCCCTTTTTAAGCCAGGTCGAAATATCAGGGCGTTTTCGCCTATTCGCGGCTCTCGGTTTTGCCTTTCTTATCACACCAGCTTTATCCTTATCCATTGATGTCACCATGAATTTCACCACGATTGGCATTTTTGCTATACGTGAAATTTTTATTGGTTTTTTTATCGGCATGGTTGGGCGAACGCTATTGATGATTATGGACATTGCAGGCTCAATGATTAGCACACAAATTGGGCTATCCAGCGCTACGATTCTAAATCCAGGATTTGCAAGTCAAGGCGCCCTTACCTCTCTCATTATGGTGTTATTTGGCACAGCTATTTTCTTAGCCCTTGACCTTCATCATTTAATGTTTCGTAGCCTTGTGCAAAGCTATCATTTATTTCCTATCAATAAAACACTTATGATTAATGACATCACGAAAGGATATATTCAACTCTTTTCAACGGTCTTCTGGGTTGGCGTGCAGTTATCAATGCCTTTCACGATTGCGTTTATTGTTATACAAGTCTGTTTTGGATTGATGAATCGCATGATCCCCCAAATGCAGATTTTCTTTGTTTCACTACCCTTTCAAATATGGGCTGGGCTCACAATTATGCTTCTCATCGGAGGCACAATGCTCCTTAGCTTTGGCAAAACATTTGATCACGAATTTCGCACATTTTTTAGCTTAGGATAAAGCAATAATCAATCCAAAAACACGACAAAACAAGGGGCATCAAAGTGCCACTCAATCGATTAAGAGGTGTTGACTCTGGCGCAGCCCTCTTGTGCCACTCAATACGTCCAAATTGCCCACACGATGTACAATACGCATCCCATGTAGAAACAATATGTCCGCAATGCTGACACGACCAATCCCATTCATGATGAACGGTTTCTTTTTTTTGATGCCAAAAATCAGCCTTAAAAAGTTGATCAGGATATTCACGTGCTTCAATATCGGCCATTAACATATAGACACTAACTGTCGGCATATCATGCAATAACGGTGCAATATGATGCCGTGCCTGTCCCCACAAATCAGCATCCAAGGCTGTTTTAGCAAGCAGCCAATAACTTTCATCATGTTCTGGATGATACGCTGTCAATTTCACGATTTTCTGATACGATTCAATAGGTGTTTTTGATTGCTGAATATTCAGCCATGCCTCCCCAACCAAACGATGAGGCGCCACCTTAAATGTACGCTGCAACACACGAAGTGCTTTATGTTTATGATGATGGTTAAAAAGTGCATATGCCAATGTTATTGCAATAACAGGGTTGGCTAGCTGAACAATATGTGCTGCTTTTAATAAATCCAAACGTTCAGCATCTGTCAATGTTACATGGGAATTGTGTTTTAGCTTTATCCACAATAATAAACCTTGGTGATTCTGCGCACTTGATTTGGAAAGATGCCTATAAAATGGTAGCATATCAACGGCCGTATTATGAGTATCAACCAAAGCTAACTTTAATGAATTGGTCTCAAGTTGCTTCAATACCCATGGTGAATCAGGACGAATTTCATAAAGCTGCAACAACGTCGTTTGCACACGTGTCCAGTCTTTACGATCCATCGCAAGCATTGCCGTTCCACGCAAACCTAAAAAACGCAATTGTTGATGTTCAGCCATTAGCGCAAATGTGCTTTGCGCTAATCCAAAATCTTGATTTAAATAGCTCGTCTGCCCAGTTAAAAGAAGAGCAAGTGGGTGATTCGGTGATAACCCACGCGCTAAATCAGCAGCACTTTGAGCTTCATCAGGTTGCTGGGCTGCAATTGCTGTAAACCCTTCAATAACCACATCTTCAAATTTCTTAATACGCCGCTTTTGGAAAAATACTTTTGTACGCCCTGGAATCCCTGCAAACCAATGCCAGCATTGATACATAAAAATTAAAATCGCCATAATCGCAAAAAGAATACCCAATAACAAAGCAATCGGCATAGTTGCTTTATACCCAAACCACTGAAACGTGAATTCCCCTGGATACACAATAAAGAAAACAGCAAGACTGCAGATAATTGCAAGCTTTAAAAAGAAACGTGTTCCATGAAGAATGCGCATCAACCAGCACCTTTCATTAAGAGGGGGGCAAGTTGGCGTTGCAAATAATCAATCTTTTGCTGCAGTGATAACCTGGCATCCGCATCCACTAACCATTGATCAAATACGGGTTTTACGTCAAACTCATGTATCCGAATTTCCTTTATTGCCTTAGAAAACTCCTGACGTTCTATCCATTCAATCGCACGGTCAATCGATGTTACAATTGCTGTCTTTTTAGCTGGATCCGAGGCAGGAATCACGCTTGTTTCTATACGCTCAAAACGAACCAATCTCTTTATTTTATGCCATAAAACTTCCCACCATGATGCATGATTCCAATCGATCACAACGCTATTTGTTTGCGTCAATTGTTCCTTTATCAACCGCAAATCACGTGTTAACATGTCAAATGTTCGTGTTTCGCTTGATGCACAATCAACCAATGGATGAACTGCTAACAATAAATCCTTGCTCGTACTAATATAAGGTTTTAAGGCATGCAATTCTTTTTCAAATGACTCTCCCTTTTGAATACGCACCAACAAAGCCTGCCACAACATACCAAATTCCGTCGATGGAACAAATGC
The DNA here is from genome assembly GCA_947490395.1 of Alphaproteobacteria bacterium. Lineage (GTDB taxonomy): Bacteria > Pseudomonadota > Alphaproteobacteria > Paracaedibacterales > CAIOTO01 > CAIOTO01. Next base: position 6,064 of record CANLGW010000060.1, on the reverse strand, counting down.
CATTGTTGGCTGACGATTTGACTGCTGTTGACTTTTCAATGCCTTAACTTCCTCAGACAAAGCTTGCACGATCCCTTTTAAAACAATAACTTCGCTCGTTGTTTTAGCTGATAATTCCGTTAATTGCTTACCTCTCTCTTCTTGCAAAAGATGAACACGTTCGAGTTCAGTTTTTATAAAAGGTATATGACTAACTGATGGAAATAAGAAATGCTCAATTTCAGATTTAAATAAACTAATTACCACAAAAGATAAAGCACCTATACTTAGGTTTACACCAAAAATCATCAACAATATATTAACAAAAGAATGAATATTTAGCTTCTTGTACGCATCATCAACGTGTTTATGTATTTTATCCGTATAGATATGTGTTTCCTTATGGTGCACATTTTCGCCTTCTGCTTCATCCTGTGCTTTTGACGTGACAACATGGTCTGACACTACTTCTTTTTCCATTCTGTATGATCCTTAAGGCTCTTGCTCATCTTTTAAAATAGCGATTAATTCAGCTGATGTCGATGCTATGTAAACATTTTTCCATAAATGCTTTGAAATAACGTCTGCAATTGCAGAACTAAGGCATAAAGCACTAACCGATCCAGTATATGATAGCACATCATGCGTGCGCAATAAATCGAGTGTTATAAACGCACTTCTTTCCGAATAAAACGTAATCGCCTTAATTTCATTTTTGCGAAAAAGAGTTATTGTTTCATCCGACCATTGTGCCACTGGCACTGTTTTATAAACACAAAAGGAATCAACATACATTAAACCATTGCATTCAACTGCTATATCAATTTTAATGATCGACCCATGAAAATAAGCAACACGATTAAACGCAAACATTTTTAATTCATTCGCAACAGCTGCCCCACCAGGCATTTCCGCATAATGAACCGCAAGAAAACCATGTTCACAAGCAACTTCTGCTGATGTTAGACCTGCACAAAATAATGGGATATCACGGCGCGTCGTCATCTCCGCAATGCAATCAATCCCTGCCACAGACGTTGTTACAAATGCATCATAACGATCAAAATCAATCGTTTGATCGACAGGCAGCACAACCATCGTCATAACAGGATCAATCCAAGTTGAAATTCCGCTGGCATCAACAAAGCGCTGCATACGTTCAGCCTGTTTTAGCGGGCGTGTAATCAATAATCGCTGCATAACATTTACGTTAACTTCATTCTAGCTTATTGAACCATTTTTAAATGAAGAGATCAAGTTCCGCCTATAGATATGCAAGTTTAATCTCAGTACAACAAAAGATGGTGATTAATTATTTAATTTACTGCATATTAATGATTTTTAAGATATAATTTAAAATAAATGCGGTAAAAATTGAATGCTATACGAACTCAATGAATTTAAAAAAGCAGCTATGCTCCCCGCCCATTTATGGAGCGAAGCTGCTGGCCTGTTTTTAAATATTCTTCCAAAAGAACGCAACCCACTCGGGCGTGCCTTTTCTGCAGGGAATGAATTTCTGGAAAGAACAACACGGCATTACGTAAAACCTGAATTTGGTATTGATCACATAACAATCAAAATAAATGGGCGCCCTAAAAAAATCACAATAACCGAAGAAACCGTTTTTGATCGTCCCTTTTGTAATTTACGTTATTTCAAACGAAGCAGTAGTAAGATAAATTTTGGCAGTAATGACCCCAACATCTTAATCGTTGCACCGTTATCGGGTCATCACGCAACATTACTACGCGATACCGTTCGTACACTTTTGCCTGACCACAATGTGTGGATTACCGATTGGAAAGATGCACGACTTGTGCCGCTTATTGACGGTCCATTCTCTCTCGATCATTATGTCGACCTTTTATTAGAATTTGTATCATTCTTCAAAGGGAATGTGCATATTATGGCTGTCTGCCAACCCGTTGTACCTGTTTTGATGGCAACATCCTATTTAGGTATGATTGATTCTCCTCATCAACCACGATCCATGATTCTTATGGGAGGCCCCGTTGATGCACGCATTAACCCAGGCGCTGTTAATTTATTCGCCCAAGAACATAGCATAGAATGGTTTGAGCGCAATATTATCACCAAAATCCCAAAGTACTATCCAGGTGCGATACGATCCGTTTGCCCTGGGTTTATTATGCTTAATGGTTTTATGGCGCTTAATATTGACCGGCACCAAGAAGCGTCTGTCGATCTTTTTAAACATCTTGTTCAAGGGGATATGGAAACTGCAAACGCACACCGTTCTTTTTATGATGAATATCGTGCTGTTCTGGACATACCTGCTGAATATTTTATGCAAAGCGTTGATCGTATTTTTAAAAAGTTTGACCTTCCCTTAGGACGCATGACATTTCGCGGACACCCAATTAATCCTGAATTCATTCAAAAAACAGCACTCTTTACCATCGAAGGTGAACGTGACGATATTTCGTGCCCCGGACAAACCTATGCTGCCCATCGTTTATGTAAAAATCTGTCATCCTACCAGCGGGATCATTATGTACAACCAGGCGTTGGGCATTATGGTATTTTTAATGGCAAACGATGGCGCAATGAAATCAAACCACGTATTGCTACCTTTGTTCGCCAATTTAATTGATAGCTGAATGACTACATTTCACCAATTGTACTTAATTGATCTTTCCACGTTAATTCAAAATCATGAATACCCTTTTGACATAAGGCATCCCGTTGTAACCAATCATTCACTGTATAAGGCAAAACGCCAAAATCGACAGGGCGCATTTGACTGCGCTGATAAGCATCTTTCGTAAGCTCAGGAACACCTTCAGCAACAGCCATCATATTTTCCAAATCACCTGGGCAATAGATAACAGCATCACACCCCGCTGCCATCGCACGCTCTGCCCGTGCTGTATAACACCCACTAAGGGCTTTCATGCTTAAGCAATCACTAACCAAAAACCCTTTAAAACCAATTACATCCCGAATCACATCCTTAATAACCACAGCCGATTCAGTTGCACAAAAACGATAATCATACGCTTTATAAATAATATGTGCTGTCATTCCCCACGGATGAACAGGCACATCAATCAACGCTCTTTTAAAAACAGCAAAATCTGTTTCAATAAGAATAGACGAATCCGTATCAACCCACGGCATTTCTTCATGACTATCAACCTGAGCCCGCCCATGCCCTGGCAAATGCTTAATAACAGGCATCACACCCGCCTGAAAATGCGCTTGGATCGCAGCTACCGACAATGATGCAGCAACATCAACGCTATCTGAAAAAGCACGATCACCGATAATCGAACTTGCCCCATTATAAAGAAGATCACTGCAGGGGGCGCAATTGGTATTCACGCCAATACGCCTTAATTCCTGCGCGATCAGCGTATAATTAGAGACAGCAAGTTCTTGTGCTTTCTCAGGATTCTGCTGATAAATCTTACCAAAAATGTGTGCAGGCGGACTCGCCCTGAAATGAGGCGGGTGCAAACGCATCACACGCCCACCTTCTTGATCAATCAATATGGGCACATCTTCATGCGCAACCGTTGATTTCAAATCCTCAACAAACGCTGAAATCTGTTCAGGTGTCTGGCAATTTCGCCTAAATAAGATAAAACCAAAAGGTTGAACCTTTTCAAAAAAAGCACGCTCTTGAATCGACAAGCATGACCCATGCACACCAAAAATCACCGCTTTCATACAACTTACCTTTAGGACTTATAATGAACTTTAGTATTGCAGATGGTAAAAATCCTTGCTACCCCTTTTTAAAGAGCCTCTCACTTTATGTACATCCAATGAATACAAAAACAATCAATGAACTGTTTCGTCGTTTTCAAATGGCAATGCCCGTACCTGAAACAGAACTTAAGTACACAAATACATATACGCTTCTTATCGCCGTTCTGTTGTCGGCACAAGCAACTGATAAGGGTGTGAATAAAGCAACAAAAGCACTGTTTGAATGCGCGGATACGCCTCAAAAAATGCTTACCCTGGGGATTGATGGTGTTTTAGATTACATAAAAACAATAGGACTCTACAAAACGAAGGGTGCAAACATTATTAAGCTATCCCATATTCTAATTGATAAACATAATGGCGCTGTACCACATACACGTGAAGATCTCGAGGCTCTACCAGGTGTTGGGCGTAAAACAGCAAATGTTGTATTAAATATTGCTTTTGGAGAGCCGACCATTGCCGTTGATACGCACATCTTTCGTGTTGCCAACCGAACAGGGCTCGCCCCAGGAAAAACACCACGTGCCGTCGAAGATCTACTCCAAGAAAGAATACCAACACCCTACCTTGATCATGCGCATCACTGGCTTATCCTACACGGACGTTATATATGCAAAGCACAAAAACCCTTATGTGAAATCTGTCCCATCCATGATTTATGTGAGTTTTCTTCACAGACGCCGCACACTATAGCTGTTCAATGTTAATTTGATTATGTTTTCGTCATGGAGAACTCCACAGAAGTGCGGCTATCCAGTGACTGTTCTCCTGGATTGACATACCTCTTACGAAGCTTGTGATGACGACTCTTTATATATTCAAATTAAAGGTAACTCGTTATAGATAATACGCAAGAAATGAATTTGTATAAAAATTTATGATCCCTACTTTGGTTGCATTTCCCTGTCTTATGATTTTTGATGATCTTTTTTGGAAGGCTATGCTATAACATAAAGCTGATATTAATAGTAAGCGACATGTTCTTTTGTCCATCTGAACATGTTTTAGCAGAGAGTAATAATGAAAAGAATAATAAAAAATGCTTAACTTAAATAAGGTGCAAACTCTTATTTCTGGCGCAATTTTTTGTGACCAAGAATACGCCAAACGCACATCACTAAGGCGCACAACTCTTTTTATTATCGCCTGTGCATGCCTGCTATTCTACACGATTTATCCAATTCAGAATTCACTCATCACTTTTGATTCAGATAGTTATATTAAATTCGACGCAACACGAACCGTTGGATACCCTCTCTTTCTCGCGTTTATCAAAAAACTAACAGGAGGTTATGAATCCATCCCAATGATTCAACTCACCCTCTTTGTGATGAGCTTAACTCACTTTACAGCTTCTTTTATGCGATCTATTAAATCGTTCTTTTTACCCTTAACCTTTCTTCTTATTACATTATCCCTCCAAGGGCTTATGCAATTTCATTTTGAAATCTTAACAGAGTCACTTTTTCTGTCCGCATTAATGTTCCTTGGGACTCAGTGGTTTTCATTTATAGACGCTCCATCATGTACACGTGCGGCGTGGTTAGGCGCTATCATTGGAATTCTTATTCTCATTCGACCATCAGGGTATGTCATCCTTATTACCGTTTTATTGCTCATTTGTATGAAATGGTCATGGATAAAACAATACAGCTTATCTTTTATTATTCCTGTTACTTTTGCCTTAAGCCTTGGTTCTATTATGAATTACCACCTTCATGGTTTTTTTAAAACACAATCCTTTTTAGGTCATAATCTTTACGGAAAAGTAGCCTTTACCTTAACCGATGACATGGTAGATGCTGATCCAATTAAACAAAAGATGATCACTCACATGACAAAAGCAATGGCGCCATTTCAGCAAAGCCTAACCCTTATTAAATCGAACAAACACTATTACAAACTTGCTGCCCCGATTTATGACGTATTACGTTATCACTTTTTAACACAATTTCAAACAATGATTCCGGAAATGAATACATTACCAAATCGTGATGATTTTTATAAAGACATTGCTATAACTATCATTAAACAAAATCCAACAAGCTATATTAAAGATGTTTTACGCAATTATTCAGCTCTATGGCTTCTTTGGGGTCTTGATACACACACTGAATACATCGAACTCCAATCACACATAAAAACACTTAAAACATTGAAGGCTTTTAAAACTGTCAATCTTGACTACTCACATATTAAACAATAGACCTACTGCGTAAGTGGAATTAGAGCTAAACTTTTACGGAAAACGCTTCAAATTTTAAGCAAGATATACTAAAAAAGGGTATTCACCGACTAAAATGGATACCCTATGTCTCTAAAATACACGAAAATCAAAAAAAGA
>CANLGW010000059.1 GCA_947490395.1 Alphaproteobacteria bacterium | reverse complement strand
CAAGTCATCCCCATTAGAGCCGTGATAGACCATCACGTTGATAGGCAGGGTGTAGAAGCGCAGTAATGTGTGAAGCTAACCTGTACTAATCGCTCGATTGGCTTGATTAATAAGCATCAATCCAAATACCCAAATAAGTAGCATGGTATTAAAATAACCATGGTGACTTAATCAATAAAAGAAGAGGTTGATAGGACGTATAATTCCTTATCAATCGATGATGGTTGTACGAATGTACAGGCACATGAATAAAACAATAACACATTAAACATATAAAATAAGTTATGTCTTTAACCTTCTTTACTCTTTACTTTTTAACGCAACATTGGTACTACTACTCTATCAATACAGAGATGTGTTACTTGAGTTGGTTTGGTGGCTATGGCGGATGTGCAACACACGATCCCATCCCGAACTCGACAGTGAAACCGTCCAGCGCCTATGATACTTTGTCTTAAGACACGGGAAAGTCGGTCGCTGCCGAACTTACTCAAGTAATACTTTACGCTTCATGCTTAATAATTCCCCCCTCTCGTTTATTTTGCTTACGTTTAATGTAAGTATTTTTTTGTCCATTTTTTGTTATCAATTAGTGCTTGGATTCTCTTTGTTTTGCCGTTAAAATCACAAGACACACGTAAAAGAGGTTAAACTGTATGTCATATGATCGTTCTAATATTTTTGCGCGGATGCTTCGCCGTGAAATACCAGCGCGTATCATTTTTGAAAATGAATATATTTTTGCGTGTCATGATATTTTTCCACGTGCCCCTATTCATGCACTGGCGATACCAAAAGGAACGTATACAGAGGCTCATGATTTTTTAACATGTGCACCGGATGATCATATTGTTGGATTTTATCGTGGTCTTGCGCATATAATTGGTTTGCTTGGTGTGAAAGAATCTGGTTTTCGGCTTGTTAGTAATTCGGGTGCCCATGCACATCAAGAAGTTCCACATTTTCATATTCATATTTTAGGTGGAGTTAGGCTTGGAGTAATTGAATCCATTCTACCAAACACTGCACCTGAAACCTATTGAAACTTAATGGATAATTAATATGACGGCACCAACTTTATTTGATAAAATTGCTTCATCCAAAGCACCATCGGCAAAAAAGCCAAAGGCTGATTACACGGCAAAGGATATTGAAGTTCTGGAGGGTCTTGAGCCCGTTCGTAAACGTCCTGGTATGTATATTGGCGGGACTGATGAAAAGGCAATGCATCATCTGGTGGCTGAAGTGCTCGACAACGCTATGGATGAAGTTGTTGCTGGATTTGCAAAGCGTATCGATATTCGCCTTGATAAAGATAACGTTATCTCCATATCCGACGATGGGCGTGGCATTCCTGTAGACCCACACCCTAAATTTCCACATTTATCGGCACTTGAGGTTATTTTTACAACCCTTCATTCGGGTGGCAAATTTGATACAAATGTATACAGTACATCAGGTGGCCTGCATGGGGTTGGCATATCGGTTGTTAATGCGCTGTCTGATCTCGTTCAGGTTGAAGTGCGCCGCGACAAGATTTGTTATCGCCAAGATTATTCGCGTGGTAACTCAATAACGACGCTTTTGCAGGATGAAACTCCAACGCGTAAACGGGGGACGAGCATTCGTTTCCATCCAGATCCTGAAATTTTTGACAAGCATATGTTTAGGGCGCAAACTATTTATCAGCTAGCGCAAGCAAAGGCTTATCTTTTTAAGGGGGTTGAAATTTTGTGGTCGTGTGACCCATCATTGATAAAAGATGATCGCATCCCACGTGAACAACGATTTTTGTACCCACAAGGGTTAACAGATTACCTGGCTGATTTAGTTAAGGGAGAATCTGAGATTGTTCTTGATGAGGCAAATTGTTTCAGCGGTGACGCAGCGTTTCCTGAGCAGCAGGGTCGTACTGAATGGGCTATTTTTTGGCCGCAATCTCTCTTAGATGATGATATTGATTTGGGTGAGGATGCGCGTATTGTCTCTTTTTGCAACACAATCCCAACCCCGCAAGGAGGCACACACGAAGCTGGTTTGCGATCAGCCCTAACCCGATCAATCCGTGATTATGGAGAGCGTATTAACAATCGTCGTACGTCGTCATTAACGGCAGAAGACGTAAATGGGGCTGTGATTGCCGTTTTGTCATGCTTTATTCCACAGCCGCAGTTTCAGGGGCAAACAAAAGAAAAACTTGTATCGCAACATGCAACACGTTTGGTTGAAAATACAATTAAGGATCATTTGGACCATTGGCTTGCTGGCCACCCGAAACTGGCTGAACGTATTCTAGAAATTACACTGGCACGCGCTGACGAACGGCTTCGTCGAAAGCAGGCAAAGGAAGTTGCACGAGCCAGTGCAACGCGCAAACTTCGTTTGCCTGGGAAATTGACAGATTGTACGTCAACGGATCCTGCACAATGCGAGTTATTTCTAGTTGAGGGTGATTCAGCAGGTGGATCGGCAAAGCAGGCACGCTCGCGTGCAACGCAGGCTGTTTTGCCCCTTAAGGGGAAAATTTTGAATGTGGCAACGGCCTCTCTTGATAAGTTAAAAGCAAATCAGGAAATTTCAGATTTGGCGCTTGCGCTTGGATGTGGTATTGGAAAAGCTTGTGATGTAACAAAACTTAGGTATCATCGCGTTGTGATTATGACTGATGCTGACGTTGACGGGGCGCATATAGCATCCTTGTTGCTCACTTTTTTCTTTCAAGAAATGCGTCCTATTATTGAAAAAGGGTATGTGTACTTAGCACAGCCTCCTCTTTATCGATTAGCAAATGGTGGAACGGTTTTGTATGCACGCGATGATGCAGAAAAAGAACTGTTCATGAAGACAAAATTTCGTGCAAATAGTAAAGTTGAAATTAGCCGTTTTAAAGGTTTAGGTGAGATGCCTGTTGATCAGTTGCGCCAAACAACAATGTCACCGCTGCATCGTACATTGTTGCAGGTTAAATTATTACCAGAAGAAGCCACGGCACCTGATAATTTTGTGGCACGTTTGATGGGGCGTAATGCAGAGGCACGGTTCCTGTTTATTCAAGAAAATGCTCCATTTTTTAAAGATGTTGATATTTAATGCACAAGAGGTAGCTTCTTATACCTTTCTTAATAAAGATTGAGTAATATAGTCATTTAATTATAAATTGATTTTATATTCAAATGATCTTCGAGCTGCTATGAGGGCTCGGGTTTATATATGTAAATGAGTGCAGAGAATTCAATAGCCGGCGCATTGATCAATTTTTAATGAAAGTGGTATTACCGCTTGATAGCGGGGGAATACACCTTGTGGTTCGGGGAGTTCTATTCCTGGTGTGAGTGCAGCACTTATATGTGAAAAGTCACGGCTCTCTGGTAATACAGCGAGTTGATCTAAAATCTTAGCACTTGCAACTGGGACGAGAGGCTGAGTGAGGAGAGCTATTTTTCGGATATACTCGGCCAGTACATACAGCACTGTTGCCATACGTTTTGGATCTGTGGTTTTTAGCGACCAAGGTTTATGCTCGTCCATATATTGGTTAGCGCGTCCAATCAATACCCATACATTTTCTGCATAACGATTGATATGTATTTCGGAGATGGTTGGTAAATAATCATCAGGTAGCTGAAGAAGTGCACGATCGGCGTCTGTTATTTGTGTTGGTGTTGGCAAAATTCCAGCGTATTGTTTGAAAATGAAGGATAACACGCGCTGTACAAGATTACCGTAAGCGTTCGCTAAATCACTGTTTAGGCGATTGATGAGGGCTTGGCGGGAAAAGTCACCATCCTGCCCAAATGATACTTCCCGTAGTAAGAAATAGCGTACTGCATCAATGCCAAAGGTATCAATTAATTCTAAGGGATCAATTGTATTACCAAGAGATTTTGAAATTTTAACCCCTTCATTTGTCCACCAACCATGAGCAAAGATTTGTTTGGGGAGGGGGAGGTTTGCTGCCATGAGAAACGCTGGCCAATAGACTGCATGAAAGCGTAAAATGTCTTTGCCAACAACGTGAATGGCTTCATGCCAGAACGTTTTGAAATCAGAGTTTTCTTCGTCAGGATAACCAAGAGCCGTCATATAGTTGGTAAGTGCATCAAGCCATACATACATAATGTGTTTATCATCACCAGGAACGGGAACGCCCCAAGTAAAACTTGTTCGGGAAACGGAGAGGTCAAATAGTCCACCTTCTACAAAACGGATAACTTCATTTCGCCGTGATTCAGGGGCGATGAAGTCAGGGTTGTTTTTATAGTAGTCAAGGAGCTGATTTTGATAAGCGGAAAGCTTAAAGAAATAGCTAGGTTCTGTTACCCATTCAACATCGGCGCCTGTTGGGGCTTTGCCATTAATCAATTCTGATTCAGCATAAAAGGCTTCATCACGAACCGCATACCAGCCCGCGTATTCGCCTAAATAAATGGCGTTATTATTAATAAGGCGTGTCCAAAGGGCTTGTGCTGCTTTTATATGGCGCGGCTCCGTTGTGCGAATAAAATCGTTATTTGTTATAGCAAGCTTTGAAGCGAGTTGACGAAAGGTTTCTGATACAGTATCGACGAACTCTTTAGGGCTTGTGTTGGCAGCATGGGCTGATTTTTCAACTTTTTGACCGTGTTCATCCGTTCCTGTTAGAAAATGTACGTTTTTCCCTTGAAGACGCCAAAAACGGGCAAGCGTATCGCAGGCGAGTGTTGTATAGGCATGACCAATATGGGGTTTGTCATTCACATAATAAATGGGGGTAGTGATATACGCCGCTGTCATAAAGTCATAGCCTTTCAATCGTATTTCTTATAGGTATTGTGTGATGATTTTAGTGTGCTGTAGAGCTATTTTCTTCCATATGAGGAGATGGTAGTGAATCAATTGTCATGTTTGACGTTGTTGCTTTGCCAAAATCAGTTAGTTTGATGAGTACTGTAAATTCAGGGTCAGGGTATTTGATGCGCATTGAAAGTGGGATACCAAAATTATTGATAGTTTGTGTGTAGTTATATTCGGGTTCAGATGAGTCACGACTGCCAAGGGGGAATATATTCATTTTAATCTGCCAGGCTTTTGCCATTTTTAATTTATTTGCAAAATCAAGAGCAGCTTGATCGGATGCTGTTTGTTTGATATTGATTTTAAGTTTGTCATTGGTTTCTGGTGTAATATAAGCATCGACTTCAACAACTTCTTGTGCATCGCTTGATCCATCCATAACCCTTTTTTGGCCAACGGTAATATTGCCTTTGATGGCTTCTTGAATCAATATATGTAAATGGTTGAGTGGGAATAACGTGCCTTTAGGTAATGTAATCGTTTTAACTTCCCCTTGGTTAAATTGTGCATAACCAGGTTGTTCATTTGGGATTTTTGCATCGCCTTTTAAAATATATTCATCATTCGTGTCATTTGATATGGATCTGACATAAAATTCATAACTTTGTCCGTCTTTGGCTTCACAACTTGCAATGGTTAGGTCGTATTTATCGGCTGATTTTTTGCCTTTATAGTAGATGTATAATGTTGATTTTTGCTGCATCATCCATGAGTCACCTTTGTCTTCAACAGTCATTTCGAGTGTTCCATGAACTTCGTGTATACCTGGATCGAAGTGTGATTTTTTATCAAGCTCTATTTTATATTTTGCATGAAACGGAATGGCTTCAAAGGCTGTTGTTTCAGCATTTTTGCTAGGGAGGTTGTCCGTTGTTTTAATATTTAGTGTTGTAGCAGCTGATGTATCAGAGATAACGAGGGGCGCCGCACTCGCATAAATCATTTCGATGCTCACTTGAAAGCAGGTGAGTAACGTAAAAAAGGATAATAATTTGTAGGTCATAATTGATAAAAAACAGTCTTTAATCGTTTATTGAATGATAGGCACCTTTTAACATATTTTATATATAAAAAGCTATTAATTATATGATTATTATTGAGCCGGTGTGTTTATTGGGTTAACAACATTGCTTGCAATCGGTGACCAAGCACCATTTGACGCATTGCTTCGCGTGTCAATTTTATGAAGATTGTATCCAGTCAGGTCGACCATATACAGTTCAGCTTTTTGTTCGATTGATGTTTGTTTGGTAAATATCAGATAACGTCCATTTGATGACCAGCAGGGGTCTTCTACAAGCCACCCATCGGCGATCATACGTTCATTGGCACCATCTGGTGACATAACACCAATAAAGAAACGTGACTGTCCATCAACAATGGCACGCTTTGTAAAGGCGATAAGGTCAGAGCGTGGCGACCAAACGGGCTGCGAGTATTGCCCGTCACCAAAGCTAATGCGTTTAATATCCCCGCCATTTGTATTCATGACATAGATTTGTTCTTTGCCACTACGATCTGACGTAAATGTGATTTGTTTGTCATCTGGAGAATAACATGGCGATGTATCAATTGAGATGTGATCGGTTAATCGAACAAGTTTGCGTGTGGCAAGGTTCATGGTGTAGATCGCACTTGAACCGTCTTTAACAAGACTCATGATAATAGCGCTAGCATCGGGGGAAAAACGGGGCGCAAAATTCATTTCTCCAATTTTTCCAAGTTTGCGTTCAGTTTTTGTTGTGACATTCATCACAAAAACATTGGCTTCTCGTCCCTCGTATTTCAAATAGGTAATTTCTTTTCCTGTTGGGGAGAAACGAGGTGTTAGTACAAGGTTTTTTGTATTTGTTAAATTGCGTGCATTATGCCCGTCATAGTCCATGAAAATAAGACGTGATGTACGTTTTTTATCGGGGCCATGCGTTTCAGAATAGACAATATGCGTGTTAAAATAACCAGCTTCTGTTGTAATGCGTGTGTAGATTTGATCAGCAACCGCGTGGGCTAAATAGCGTATTTTTTCGCGTTCACCTGTAATAGATTGGGCGAGCATTTTCTTTTTATCAAGGATATCAAAGAGCCTAAATTCAATTGTCATTTTTGACGATGAATTTAAAATGACAGTACCTGTTACAATGAAACGTGTCCCAATTTTTTGCCATTCAGGAAAATTCACATTTTTTGTTTGGATCTCTTCTGCCGTTTGGACGAAAGCATTTTTGTCAATGGGCATAAATAAACCGCAATTGCGTAGGTCATTTGCGATAATTTCGGCAATCTTCTCCCCTTTTTCAGTCGCCTTTTTATCGGTGGTGTGCGTGAAATCAATAATTGCGATGGGGTCAGGTTGAATTTTCCCTTTCGTAATTTCAATACGTGTTGGAGCCGTATGCAACGGCGTGAGTGTGTATGCAAAAAGAGCGATAAAAAGAATAAAGTAATTCATTGTTTGATTCATTCGCAAATAATAAAATTTATATCATGTCTTCAGTATACACAAAAAAAAGTTTTTTTGTCAGCAATGTTGTGGCTTTGTTATTTTTTTCTGGTGAAGTATGTTGTGTTTATACGGTTTACTTGCTTATAAATTCGAATTCATTATTTCTTAATTATTTTAATGTATAAATAGTGCATTAGTGTTGAATAAGAAGAGTGGATATGATGCATGATATAATAAAAAAAACACTTTACTTTAAAAAAAGCATTATTATTACATTTTTTATTGTTATATCGATTTTGCTATTTTGTTTTTTAAAATCTAAGCCGAAGAATGATGATGTTCCTCTTATTCGTGTGATGACAGTCACCCGTCAAACGCTGCCTATTAATATATTGATTCCATCGGTGTTAACAGCTTATGCAGATGTTCCTATTCGAGCGCGTGTCGATGGTTATATTAAACGTATTCATTTCAATGATGGTCAGTTGGTGAAGGAGGGGGCTTTATTGATTGAATTGGATGATGAGTTACTACAAACGCAATTACGACAAGCCAATGCAGCACTTGCTAAAAATACGGCTCTTTTAGAGCAAGCTGAAAAGGGTCTTGTACGCAATACAGAACTTACGAAACGCGATATGGCATCAAAAGCAACCTTTGATCAAGCCGAGGCGAGTGCAAAAAGTTTGCGGGCATCAATTCAGGCCGATCAGGCACTTATTGATTCATTGAACATTCAAATAGGTTATACACAAATAAAAAGTCCTTTAACGGGTTTGGTTGATTTTCTGAAGCTTTATGTGGGTACATTTGTTCGTCAAGGTGAAAGTACACCGATTGTTTCGGTGCGACAAGTTGATCCCATTACGATTTTATTTGATGTGCCTGAACGTTATGCCGCTGTTTTGCTGCAAGCAAAAATGGATTCAATTAAGGTTGAATTATTTGATTTATTGAATAGCCCTATAAAAGGGATTGCAAAAATAACGGCTTTTAACTCAATTGTCGAGGAAAAATCAGGGACGTTTACCATAAAGGCTGAAGTTGATAACAAAGAACTAGCTTTACGACCAGGCATGTCCGTGACGGGCAAAATTGAATTTGGTCAACATAAAAATCAAATTGTTGTACCTGTTGATGCGGTTCAGATGGGGCAGAATGGTTCGTTTGTCTTTGTGTATGATCCTAGTACAAAACGTGTGAAGGTAAAGGTAATAAAAGTTTTGGATACCATCAATGAAATGGTTGTAGTTGAATCGGGACTTTTGGATGGTGAGCAGGTTGTTATTGAGGGGAAGATTAGCCTTTCCGATGGTAAAAAGGCAAAAGTGAGCGATGATTTCAGTATAAAAGGTGGGTCGAAAGACACTAAATTGGAAAAAGTAGGTGATTTGATTACAGAAAAGAGCCGTTCATGAATATATCATCACTTTTCATTAAAAGGCCTATTATGACCACACTTTTAATGGTGTGGCTTGTGTTAACCAGTATTTTTGCTTATCAAAAATTACCTGTCAATGCGCTGCCACGTGTTGAATTTCCTGTCATTGTGGTGACGGCAGGTTTGCCGGGAGCCAGTGCTGAAACAATGGCTCAGGCCGTATCGCTCCCTCTAGAGCAACAATTTTCAACGATTCCAGGTTTGGATGTCATGACATCAACAAGCGCCCAAGAAACGGCGCAAATTACGTTGCAATTTAATCTTAATACAGACCTTAATGCTGCTGCGCAAGATGTTGGTACGTCTATTTCGGGGGCACAAAGTAGGCTACCAGCGGAAATGACAACTGCCCCCAGTTTTAAAAAAGTCAATCCGTCCGAGCAACCTATTATTGTCTTAGCGGTACGTTCTGACTCAATGCCCTTATGGAAATTGAATCAGTTTTCGGATAACTATATTGTTCCGCGTTTATCTATGCTTCCTAATGTGGCTGTGTAACGACAATTACTTTGACACCCAGTGACAATTACTTTTGACACAAAAAGGAGTCCAAGGTTACTGCGTAATCTTACTCCATTTTAGCCTCCGATACATCACAAATTTCCCTCTCTGTTTGCTCTTCATTTTTTGCTTTTTTA
>CANLGW010000058.1 GCA_947490395.1 Alphaproteobacteria bacterium | reverse complement strand
TCAATCTTCCATGGATCTATAATGCCTAAGGCTTGGCTGAATAACTGTTCGATGTGCATGATAAACTCCTTCTTTTAAGGAGAATTATACAGCATTCATAGCCAACTTGCTTGAGTTACTTACCCACTCGTTTTGCATAAGAGCCTTTAATTTTATTATTCATTATAAGTGCCATTGGCATAACCCAGAGCATAGTCTCAAAACTCGAACCTCCAGGGATTACCAGACGTGCAGCATTTAAACTAAGCATATCTGTGGGTAAAGGAAATAGGTTTTTAGTAATATTTGTTTGATTTTCATAGATAGTAATTAGCTGCTGTTCCATATTAGATAATCTATGTTGGTTAGGTCGATGCAAACCAGTCCTAAGCAGTATTTGATCAAACTCAGGGCGACGTCTAATTCTTTCAGCAGCCAGCCATTCTTCTGTTGGTGCAACTTGTTCTTGATTAGTAGAGGTGAACTTTTCTCCTACTCTAGTTTGAATTTTCTCATCTATCACTTTTTGAATAAGTTTTAATTCTTCAATTTGAGTGGTGGCATTCTGCCCAGTAACATCATTAATTGATGTATTTAAAGCACCGCTAGTTTCAGGGCTGAGAGCCTTTTCTTTAACATTCATTAAATCAGTTTTAAAATCAGTCAAATTAGTAAAGAACTCTCTAATTTGTAGTAGAATTCCTTCACTCAGTGGATTATCCCTGACATCAAGAATCCTCAGTAATGCAGGACTTTCAATACTCTCCATAACATCAGTCATGCCACCATCGGTTAAACGACATTTGGCTATTGTTAATTCAGTAAGGCTTGGAAAGAATTGAACGCTTCGGCTGATGGTTTCGGCCATATCAACATCATCCTGATCCCACATAACATCAAGTTTAAATTTAGTAATATGTGTGAATTTGAATAGCAAATCTAATAACTTATCCGCACCTAAAGATGCCTTCCATTGTTTGATAAAAACGCCGCGATCGTAGTTATTAAATGCTGTTTCGTGCATCTCGGAATATTGCAATAAACATTCATAGTTATCAGAGGTAATCTCTAGCCATCCCTTGAAAAAACATTTTCGTAGATCTTTTAAATCAACTAAGCTTGTTTCTTTAAAGGCAGAGTTACCATTAGATGATGCCATCATTGAAATGCCATGGCTACTCACCGAGTCGTTATCCCACTCACCAACTGTATATCGATTTCCCATAGATCTACTCTCCATAGACCAGGCAAAGTTGTTCATTCCACTTAACAGCAGACACATTGTAATTTTATTGATGAGTGTTTGTTTCATTTGTTGAATCCTATTTAGTGCGTAATCACTCTATGAAAGATGTGTGTAGCCGAATATCTCTGCGTCATATTCAGTGCCATTTCGAAAGGCATAATGTTTATAATCATGAGAGCCTGGATAAACAAAGAAACGTTCGTCTGGTGTAACAATGCCTGTACCTTGGAAAACACCTTTGTCCGTCCATTTCATAGGTTTGCTGTGCGTTGTTTCAATTCTTTTGTCGGTATAGGGAATTGACCCTAGATGTACTTTAAAGGTAGCCATAGTGCTTATTATTTGAGGTGCTAGCGCAAGGTCATTGTGAACATGCTCTGCGTGCATATATTTAAGAAAACGCATAATAGCACACTCAGCTAATGTGTTTGATCCTTTTATAGTTAAGTGCTGAATTTGATTTATATAGGTATGACATAGTAAGCGTACTGCCACATCAGCTTCTGATTCAAGAGTTGTAATGTTGGTGGCAAGCTTGGCTATGAATTGAATATGTCGTTTTTCCGAACGATCATTCATATATAAAATGCTTGATGAAATTGCAGACGTGACCAGTGACATAAATGGTATGGAAACACTAGAGCCTAACAGATTAATACCGTCAGCAATGGCTTTAGACTTACCTCCTGCTGATTGAATCATTCCAGTATCGAGGACTTTATACGCCAGAAAGAGTTGAATCAATTTGCGTTCTATCGTTTCATAAAAAGCCTTTACGTTTGGATGTTCTTTGAAAGTACGCTTTTCGCGTTCTACAGATTCTTTTTGTGAATAAATCTTCCATAAAGAAGAATGTTCTGTGATAAGAGCATTCAATTGATCAGTTTGTATTGTATCTTTTTGCTCAAGTGTACCAACTTTTTGTGAGAGGCTTTGAATTGTTTCGTGCAGGCTTGAAAGCGAGTCAGCTGTATCCTTTAATGCCTTTTGTGCTTCAATGGCTTTTTTCTCTGCCGAAACATCATATAAATATTGGCTAATACTTTGATGGTCTTGTTGAAGGGCATAATGAAGCGCTTTGCCATCGCCAAGTTCAGCCGGGGATCTATACAAAACATTAGCATCTTTATTAACCAGCATATGCACGATCTCTTCATGATCTTGGTGGCTGGCAATAATCAATGGGCTAATCCCATTGTCACGTGTGCGGTTAACATCTGCTTTATATGTTAATAATGTTCGAACGCAATCTATATGTCCTGCATAACAGCTAATGAGCAGCGGGGTTACACCTTGTTCATCAGATAAATCAACCAAAGCTTTGTGATTTAGTAAACATTCTGCTGTGAGGGAAAAGCCTTTCGAGCAGGCAAGCCATAAAGATGTTTTATTATTATGCGTTAAAGGATTAACTAAAGCTCCTGATGTGCATAAAATATCAACGACAATGGAATGCCCCTTTTTGGATGCAATATGCAACGCAGTAATACCACGCCTATCAGGGTAGTTAATAGCTTTTGTCTTAGATACAAAAAGACGCACGATGGCATCGTGCCCTGCAGAACTTGCCATGTAAAGAGGGGTGTTTTGCTGATCATCAGCAAGATCAACTGAGGCGCCAGCATTTAAAAGCTCTTCTACAATAGCTAGATCTCCGTGATATGCCGCTCTAGCTAAAAG
Source organism: Alphaproteobacteria bacterium (assembly GCA_947490395.1). Taxonomy (GTDB): domain Bacteria; phylum Pseudomonadota; class Alphaproteobacteria; order Paracaedibacterales; family CAIOTO01; genus CAIOTO01. The sequence continues at coordinate 7,251 of CANLGW010000058.1, read as the reverse complement.
GCTGCGACCTTTAGAATCAGTAAGATCTGGATTACCCTTACTTTGAAGGAAAGAGAGAATTGTTTCTATCTTTCCTCTATCAACAGCGCGAAAAACATTTGCATGCGAAAGTGACTCATCAAGTAAATCACTTGCAGCGCAATAAGATGCTAATATTAAAAAGTAATAGAATTTAAACATGATATATTTATTTCAGAAATACACTATATAATATTATTTGGTTATTTATTCTCAAGGTATCATTTGAAAAAACATAATTATAGTTGAATTGTTTGTGAGATTTCAGTGATGTCGGTGATGAGGGAAGATGAATAAAAAATATTTGGAGATATCAACCGTATTTTGCAAGACCAATCAAGCAGTAAAGTTTTTAGTACCTACGTATTGGTTTGATATTTTTTTGAATCCAAAAACCACAAAAGGTAGCACCAATTTTTTTGACCAAATCAAAAACCGCTAAGAACCCTTTATTTAAGTGGTGCTGAAGAGAGGAATCGAACCTCCGACCTACTGATTACGAACGGATGCGTGCTGTTCGCCTTTGCTTATACGGCGTATCAATGAATACCGTTGCTCAACTATTCTATGTATCTGTAACGACTATTGCACGATTTGTTAAATATTACACACATTGTGTAGATCAAAAAATGATCCCTAATAGACAGGCTGATTGGATTTTTGCAAAGCAATGGATCGCACGAAAACCAAACAGAAGACAATTTCTTGTGTCATTATTTATCAACACACGAATAAAAGAAAAGAGACAAGAACTATCCAAATGTTAAAAATGAAAAACATAATTTAGGACATTAACCCCATGCACCCAAAGAAAAACGTTGTTAATTGGCAAAAAGCACTTGAAGCCGCAAACAGTGCAAAGCGATGTGGTGCGAAGACCCGTGCAACTCATCCCTGTAAGTCGCCAGCCATGTCAAATGGTCGTTGTCGCATGCATGGGGGAAAATCATCCGGTGCACCCCGCGGTGCAGCGCATGGCAGGTACAAACACGGTAAATATACGAACGATGCCAAACAAAAAAAAAGGGAAGTTTTGTACATGTGCCGAATAATCAATTTGCATGTTCCAAAGCAAAAAGCAACAGCGCGTATTTATGTCGAAGATATTGACTTTAAGATGAAAGACATCAAAACACAGACGGACGTACTTACTGTATCTAATCAAATATGGAGTGCATTTTGTAACCAAGAAATTTCTATCCAAGAAGCAACTGTATTGTTTAAAGATTTAGAGCGGAAGAACATATTGCGAATAAAAGCTGAGAAGCATAAATTGAGGGTTGAGAGGCGACGATTTAGGGAAGGAATGAAAGGTTAAAATGCACGGTTAACATTTCCAGCCTTATGTAATTTATTACAACGCAGGCTCCTTATTTTTTTTATGATTGAAAAAGTATCTTTAAAACAACATTTTTAAATTCAAGGAGTATAATAGAACTCATATATGATTTGTAAAGGGGGCAAGAAAAAATGAGCAAAACGACAGCTCTTGCTGTTGCCAATTTTTTTATCGAAAAGAGCATCAAAGAAAATATAAGTTTAGACCATCTTAAATTACAAAAACTTGTTTATTTTTCATATGCATGGTGGAGTGGAAATCATCATTCAAATTATCTTTTTGATGAAGGAATAGAAGCATGGCCGCATGGCCCTGTAATTCGAGATATATATGTGGAATTTTGTCAAGAAGGCCGCAATGCTATAAAGAAATATGCGCAACAATTTGACTATGAAACTTATACTGCAAACATCCCTAAAGTTGATAACACGGATATTCAAAATGATTTATTTCAGATATGGGAAACATATAAAAAATTTTCTGGGATTCAGCTATCAAACCTAACTCACAACAAAGATGAGCCATGGTATATAGTACGTAGCAATTCGGATATTTCACTTAAGCCCAGAATAGATCCAAAATTAATTCAAAAAGTGTACAAAGATAAAGTAGAGAAGCTTAGCAATGAAAATAGGTGAACCTTCAATACCCTCTGAAATACCTGATGAATCTACCAATAAGTGGGAAAACGACTTAGATAAACAAAAACATGAGCAATTACTAGATTACAGAAAGCAATATGTGGATTTTGCAATTGGCATCACACAAACATGGGTTGGATTGCTGTTTATAATTGTAATGTGCCAAGTTGTTCTTAAAAGAACTGGCTATTGCTTAACTGCCAATGAATTTATTGGTGTATTTGGAGGATCAACTTTTGCTATATTTGGTTACGCTGCAATCTTAGGGAAATTTTTATTTCCAAAAGGTGGATTTTCTAACGACTGGGGTAGCAAAATAAGTAATAAAGGATAATTATATAAATAAGCATAAATTTAGAGATTGTTTCATGAACGGTCTCGATATACTCGTCATCATTTGTTTCGGATGTTTTAAATTATGGCTCTATTTTATGGAAATACCCAGTATTGTTGGTTAGACTGGCTGGACAGCTATACAGAAATTCATTTCTGATAGCTTGGGGGTTGTTGTGCCACCATTCATATACTCGCTACAACGTACCGTAATACACTGAAAATGGCGCTCTGGCTCTTTCTTTTGTTGCGGTTAGCTTGTTTATTACGTTAATTACATGGGGCATAGGCTTTTGGGATTATTATGCCACTTTAACCCGGCAATGATCTAAAAGATCAAGAAGCATATGCTTGTTATTGACACCCTCAATAAAAACTTTTTCACATGCCTTCATTAACAACAGTATGGCGATTCAGATTATGGCTATGTTTTTTTAGTTGCTCCATCATAAGATGCTTTATTTAAAAATTGTTTTTTTGAAAACAACCATAGTTGAAAATACGCCTTTGAAACAATCTATATTCTTTTCTTGTTTGTAATTACCATGGAAAAAAGTGTTTAATTTAGCATGTTGGTTATGAATCAAGATTTATCTTATTTTATGTTAATTTTTGAGTGCATTAGAAATGGTATTGTGCGTTACATGTTTAAGATTAGAATCCTGTTTTCTAAAATAAATAATTACTTAGCAAGATGGAAGGAAAATTGGAAACAACGGAAAATAGTGCGTTTTTCTAAGTTGGGGATTTTTGTTTTCGTCTTTTTGTGTGCATCTGTTATCGCAAATTTATTCTCATTCAGCTATATTTTAGCATGTGATGAAAAGAAATTAGCAGCCCTTCAGTCCGCATATCAACTTCGTTTAGACACAGCCTCTTTTGCGTTGACGTTTATTGGTATAATTTTAGTATTTGGGGGGATTTTTAGTTTTTTGCACATTAAAGAACATTCAGAAAGAATAGCACGTGAAAGAGCTGACGAAGTCTTAAACGAAATTGTAAAACCAGGAGTATTGTTATATATAGAGGACAATCTAGAAGATATAATTAAAGCAAGATTAAGATTTAATGAACAAACACTATCAGCACAAGACGCCAATAGTGTTTCAACTTCACTAGGAGAGGATAAATGATTACAATTGATCCATTTTTAGTTATCCAAAAGTACAATAGTGACGCACCAGTAAAAATATATGAATTAATAAATGAGCTAGGAATAGATTATATAAAATTTCCTCTGGATGAGAATATTTCTGGATCTATTGAAAAAAAGAAAAACGATCAATATTTGATTAGGATAAATTCGTCCCACTCAGAGACTAGGCAACGTTTTACAGCTGCACATGAGCTTGGTCATTATATATATCATCGTAAGCAGATAAATAATCAAGCTATCGTTGATGATCGAATGTATCGTCGTCCTAAGGACAAAAGGCAAAATGAAGAAATTGATCAAAAAAAAGAAACGCAAGCTAATCAATTCGCTGCCACTTTATTAATGCCATACGATGTTATTGTGCGATTAAGAAACGAAGGCGATAGTTGTGATCAAATTGCCGAAAAACTTATTGTATCAAAGCAAGCTATGAAAATTAGGTATGATGCCATTTTTCCTAATGGTTAAAAGTTTTATAAATATCAAAGAAACAATTAAAATCTCTACCAAAAACAAAAATTGGGGGCATATATGGGGGCATATTATTTTTCAACATCCTCATAAACACTGAGTATACATAGGTTTATACACATTAATATGGATGTCGTAGGGGACGCCAAATTTCCATTTTATGACATTCGGTGCTTATCTCAAAGAAGAGCCATTGTCCCCTACCCCTTATAAATTTCGATAATATCCTGAATCATATTCATAGCCTCTGGGCGTGGGCGTTTAAAACAGTTCCGCCCAATAATAGATCCATTCCCGCCACCTGCATGAATGGCACGTACTTCATCCAGTACGCCGTTTGTATCTTTTACTTCATCACCTGAAAAAACAACAATGCGCCGTCCGTTAAAACAGCATTGCACAACGTGGCGTACACGATCGGTAAGGGTTGTGATTGGTACGTGGTGGGTAATGTACTGTGTTTTGGCTTCGGCGAGTTCAAAATAGTCCGTTGGTAGTTTTACCTTAATAATGTGCGCACCCAACAGGCATGCCATGTGGGCGCCATAGGCAACAACGTCAATGGCTTTTTCGCCTGCTTTTGATACGCTGCCACGTGGGTACGACCAAATAACAACGGCAAGTCCGCATGATTTCGCTTCTGCCGTTAGGGCGCTAACTTCTTCAAACATATCAAGGGATGCATCAGATCCAGGATAAATCGTAAAGCCAATGGCGCTGCACCCTAGGCGAAGTGCGTCGGAGATTGATGCAGTTATGGCTTGGTCGCCTGGTAAATCTTTATTCATCAACGAATTGCTGCTGTTCATTTTTAAAATAGTTGGTACGCCGCCTGCGAAGGTTGCAGCGCCAGCCTCCAGCATGCCAAGTGGGGCGGCATAGGCTGAAAATTCACCATCAACGGCCATTTGGTAATGAAAAAAGGGATCATATGCATCAGGATTTCCTGCAAAACAACGCGCAGGACCATGTTCAAACCCTTGGTCAATAGGCAAAATCATTAAACGACCTGTGCCCCCAAGGGCGCCGTGCATCAACATGCGTGCCAAGTTTGTTTTTACACCTGGGTTATCGGATTCATAATTGTTGAGGATATTAGTCACAGCAGGTGTAATGCGCATAAGGGAACCTATAAAAATGATATATATATTGATTGTAGCAATGTTTGTCGTGATTGCAAATGAAGATTGTGTGTGAACTCACTTTGGCATAAAAATGTATAGATACCTTTCGTATGTTGGCGTATAATGGCACATAATTTTAATAAGAAAATAAGATTTTATGCGTATTCTACTGACGAATGATGATGGCATTAATGGACATGGTTTAAAAGTTCTTGAAAAAATTGCACATACATTATCAGATGATGTGTGGATCGTTGCGCCAGAACTTGATCAAAGTGGGTCAAGTCATTCTCTTAGCTTGCGTGATCCTTTGCGTATTCGTGAAATTTCCCATCAAAAATTTGCTATCTCTGGAACGCCAACAGATTGTGTACTTGTGGCATGTTCGCATCTTTTAAAAGAGAAATTGCCCGAACTTATTTTGTCGGGTGTTAATTTTGGGGCGAATATGGCGGAAGATGTGACCTATTCTGGAACAATTGCTGCTGCAATTGAGGGGACTCTTTTGGGGATACGTTCGATCGCGCTTAGCATTAATAGGCAACATGAACACCCTGCAAAATGGTCAACAGCTGAACATTTTGGCGCTGATGTTATTAAAAGAGTGATGACGATCCCTTTGACAAAAAATGTGCTGATCAACATTAATTTTCCAGATGCGATTGTATCGTCTGTGAAAGGAGTGCGCGTGACAACACAAGGGCATCGATCGGGAGATGATAATTTGGTTGCATGTACGGATCCACGGGGTAGACCTTATTTTTGGATTGGTGGTGCGATGTATCGTTATTCACCAAAAGCACATGAGTTGGAGCCAGGATCTGATCTGGAGGCTGTGTATGGTGGGTACATTTCTATTACACCACTTTCGCTAAATTTGACGCATCAGGCGACTGTTGACAGTATGAAAGATGCATTTGAATGATCACATTAAATATGTGTAAAAAAGACATACAATCAGACAAACGTATAAAGAAGGTTATTTTCATGAATTGTTCTATTTTAAAAGTGTTTATCCTTTTATCGTTGGTATTTTTATCGGCTTGTAGTGAGCGAAAAGATGGGCCATCTGAAATTGTAAGGGCGCGTCCACCATCTCCTTATCATATTGTGAAGAAGGATCAAACCCTTGCTGAGATCGCTGAGATTTATGGGATGAAAGAAAATGAGCTTATCACCCTTAATAATTTAAAAGAACCCTATACCTTGTTTGAAAAGCAACGTCTTTTGGTGCGCGTGATTGGCGAAAAAAAGGGAAAAGAGTTATTAAATAATGGCGATATTATTATTAAAGAGCTTGATGATGAAGATGAAAAAGATAGTAAAAATGGTGCGTTGCTTGACCCTAAAACAAGCACTGTTACTGATGGTTTAGCTGGTGATGCAGGGTTGCCAAATGTTGGTACGCCATCTGCGTCGAATCCCGTGCCAGGTGGTACGGCGGCAACTGAAACAAAGGCAATGGGATCAGCCAGTGGTGTGGCAGATACTTTTGAGTGGCCTGTAAAAGGAAAAGTTATAACGAGTTTTGGTCAAAAATTGCCTGATGGTAAGATTAGTGACAGTTTGCGTATTTCAGCACCTGTTGGCACGAAAGTAAAAGCTGCCAGTGATGGTGTGGTTCGTGATGCAGGGGCTTTATTGCCAGGATATGGTAAAATGGCTGTTGTTAACAATGGGAAAGGTCGCATGTCTGTTTATGCCTATTTAAAGGATGTTTATGTTAAAAAGGGGCAAGCTCTAACAAAAGGACAGGCTATTGGTACTGTTGGGAAAAACGGCGCAGATCCGATGCTTTTCTTTCAAGTGCGTGAAGCAACGGCAGGTAAGAAATTAGCGGCCGTCGATCCTGCAAAATTATTGCCGTAGATATACTTCTTTCAGATCGTTTTACGAAAAAATAATCATTCACCATCGTCACGAATTTGCGTAGCAAATATGGTGGTGATCCAGTGGCTGTATGTCTAATGGTTGTTTAATAACCAGTAGCTCTCTGCAGAAATAATCAATGGATGACCCATTGTGTAACGACAATTACTTTGACACTCAGTGACAATTAAAAATGAGACATGAATTGGGTCTAAAATTCTTGTAAAACAGGGATACATGAATCTCTTAATTTGCGGGAAAATATCATTGACCATAACATCCAGACAGGTGAAAAAATTC
>CANLGW010000057.1 GCA_947490395.1 Alphaproteobacteria bacterium | reverse complement strand
ACGCAGTGCTCAAGTTTTTCAGCACAAAGGAATTGAAAGAGTCACAGGGTTCTGTTTAGATAAAGTCGACTAAAACTTTAGCAATCTAACGAGCCCTATGACCCTAGAAGATCTTATCATTAATACCTACTGCCTTGTCGATAATTATTTAAAAGAAGAAAATTTTGTTCGTCTCAGAAAACGTGGAGAACCTCCTTCTTTATCGGACGCCGAAGTTATTACGATGGAGATTATTGGTGAATATTTAGGGCATGGCTCTGACAAACGAATCTGGTCGTATTTCAAAGAACATTGGCGTCATTTTTTTCCTAAAATCGTATGTCGTTCAAGCTTTGCCAAACAATGTGCAAACTTGAGTGAAGTTAAAAAGAAGCTTCAAATATACGTGTCAGAACTGTTATCACACGACCAAGATCTTTATCTTTGTGATGGTTTTCCAATACCCGTTTGTCATATCAAGCGTTATAAACGCTCAAAAACTCAGCTGCGAACGCATGGATCTGTGGGGTACTGTGCTGCAAAAGTTGAACATTACTTTGGCTTCAAAGGTCATCTTTTTATCACGCAGCATGGCTCTGTTGTCGGGTATGAAATGGCAGCAGCTAATATTGATGAACGTGATGTTCTGCCAGAAATTGTTGGCAATCGAAGTGGTCTGTTGCTTGGCGATAAAGGACTCATTCGTCCCTCATTGAAAGCAATGTTTGCGCGGCAAAATCTGAATCTCCAAACACCTCTGCGTCAGAACATGCCTGATTCGAGACCTAAAAAACTTGTTTCAACGATGATGAATATGCGTCGCATTGTTGAGACAATGATTGGACAACTGGTTGAGCGTTTTCACATACAGTCAATTAAAGCCAAAGATTTATGGCACTTATCAGCAAAGGTTGGACGAAAAATATTAGCTCATACGGTTTGTTTTATGTTTAACACAATCGTAAATCCTGAAAAACCTCTGGCATTGGAACTGCTACTTGATTAAAAAACTTGAGCACTGCGTAATTCTCTAATTTACCACTATCAAGCGCATTCGCCAGTACCGCTTTTTCCCTAAATTCTTCAAATGATACCATTAATTCACCCTTCTTGAGCGCATGTAAACCTATAGCTACGCGCGCAATGTGTTCATTATATTTCCATGATATTATTTGATTTGAAGGTGGTGTCCATTCTGTTGCTGGGTCACCTAGTCCTGCTGAAATATCTTTTTTTAATTGCGTAGCAACACGTGTAACGTAATCATTTTGCTTGCCTTCATCAATAGCTAAGATAATTCGTGCAAGATCTAGCTTAGCCTCATAACGAGAAGACGTTAATGAATCATCAAATAAAAGATTAACATAATCTAAAAGCCTCTTACCTTGGTCAACTTTAAGCTCATTTTCCAATACAACAAATTGATTTTCCCAAACTGCATCAGCAACTTTATTACGACCGAGCTTGGTTCTATTTTCAAGCCAATCATGCAGCTCTTTTTTTTGTGCTTTATTCATTTTTTTTTCAAAATATTCTTCATATTGACAAACAAGAAAAAAAGTATGAGGCTTACAACTATCCCACTCCAAAGCCGAGCTAAGCACTCCTCCCCCCATAGTGAAACCATCGCCCGCAAACATCATAAATAAAGAGGGAAAAAGAAAAAGTTTTATAAACACACCAGAATCCAATAAATATAACAAAAATCATTAATTAATAGACATTAATTAAATTTGATATAAATGTCAAAGGACTTAGTACTAGGGGATGGATCAATAACCCCTCCAAAAGTTACCTAAGATGCATTTCATAAGAAAATAAGCAATTTTTCACCTCCACAGGAGAAAAATGACGTTCTGATAGAGGGTGGTATGGAAAGTGTATGAAAATAAATTATTAAAATTAGGGTATGTCATCAGTTAAGCTACACAATAGAAGCGACTAAATAGATTACCCCTAAGAAGTTTTGTGAGGTTTTGTTATACCGTGTTGCAATGCCTCTGTATTGTTTAAGTTTGGCAAAGAATTTCTCAATAAGATGACGTACTTTATAGACTTCTTTGTCATAACTCTCTGGATTCAAACGATTCTTTTTAAAAGGTATAACAGCCCTGCATCCTTTTTCATGAAGCTTATTTCGCATGCGTTCATAGGCTGTATTTGTATCAATTTTATTGCTTCTCAGAGCCATACGGATAGCTGTAACTCCTACAAGATTTCCAAAAACAACTTTCCCTTTTGTAATCCATTTTTTTGCTAAACTAGAACCGTTCGGTGGTGCTTCATTGTGCTTTTGCAACAATTTTGAAACCTGTTTAATATGTCTTATATGATCTTCCATAAATGACGTAACACTCATTTTATACTCTTCATTACCAAACCTATTAATAGCAGTATCATATTCGAGTTCTACTAACTCCTTAAGCGCTGACCCAAAATCATCTTGCATTCCCACTAATGTCACCATTTTTTATCTCCTTCAAAATTTTAAAGTCAGCCTAAGATATGGCTTTTTGCCATATCTTAGGCTAATACTTTTTAATTAAGTGGTTCAGCGATACAGGTAGTTCCAATCGCATTATTTAAAAATGTAACTTTGTAGTTTTTATCAACATTGAGATACTCGCATCTACCACTTGGGGAAAAAGACCCTGTTTCACCTTTAATGGAATAGAATGTTTTATTATTGATATCGCTTTTACTGATAATAAATGTTGATGAAACTTCCGCAGGAATTTCTTTAGTATGAGTAGTAAGTGTTTCTCTCGTGTTGTCTCCCTCTCCTTTAATTTTTACCGTCAATGCTTTCTTGTTTTCATTAACAATATCTATTTTGCTTGCTATAGAAGGATGAGCAAGCGCAAGAAATGAAATAGTGCTTACATACAATTTGAAAGATTGCTTAATCATAATAAATACTCCTTTTTAAAAAAATTAAAGAATGCATATTTATAAGTTGCAACTTATTTATCTCTATACTTTCCGAATTATAATAACAATATTAATGTTTATATTTTTTTCAACTATAATAAATTAATATATATTAAATGAACTCTAATAAGTTTAATGTTTTTATATATTTCACATATACGTAGCTATTTTATGGTTACATAATTTAAGAGCAAAAGGAGCGAAGTAATATTAAGAGAAAGAATTGATATGAAAAAATTTGATTATAAATTTAAATATTTTTTTGCATTCGTATTTCTTTTAATCAGTATAATAATAACATTTACTGTAATTCTTTCGTCAAAATCGAGTTCGACACGGTCAGAAAAACTATTGACAACAAACGTTGGAAAATCTGCTGCATCTATTGATATTAAAGCTCAATTGGTAAATACAAGCCAAGGTTTTGCTTCTATTACGGAACGTGCATTACCCTCTGTCGTGGATATTTCAACAACTCAACTTATTGACCGCGGTCGCACAAAACGCGGCTGGCTTGACATACGCATCCAACGATTAGCACCAGAGACGGCAAAAGCATTAAGTATTAAGGCACAAGGCATCATCGTAGGTGAAACTTCCCATGATAGCTCTGCGGAAAAGGATAGCATTCAAAATAAAGGTATAAAAACTATATATCTGGAGGTGTATGCATGGAAAACAATTTTTATATAAGAGAAGCTCATTATATAGATGAAGGATTACGTATTTATTTAACAAAAGTCTATACATATATGATGTTAGGATTAAGCTTGACTGGCATTGTTGCTTATGGGGTTGCCTCTTCCCCTTATCTTTTTGACGCTATTTTCAAAACACCGTTTATATGGGCGATTTTGCTTGTCCCTCTTATTCTTGTTTATTATATAGGATCACGTATCCATATGTTATCGCCGTCTGTTGCTCCAATTCTTTTCTGGCTATACGCTGTTTTAATAGGGATTTCTTTAGCGCCTACCATTCTTTTCTACACAGGCCAGAGCGTTACTTCTACCTTGTTCATTACATCGGCTACTTTTGGGGCAATGAGCTTTTTGGGATATAATACAAAAGCTGATTTATCATCCTTAAAATTCTTGATGATAATGGGACTTTTAGGACTAATCATAGCTGGATTGATAAATATGTTTCTCCAAAGCACTTCTTTTGACCTCATCATCTCTGGTGCGGGCGTTCTCTTGTTTATTGTATTAACAGCTGTTGATATTCAAAGAATTAGAAATATTTATTGTTCTGAAGATCTACAAGAAGTAACAGAGAAGAAAGCAGTCATGGGAGCGTTAACGCTTTATCTAAATTACTTAAATCTCTTTGTCTACTTACTTCGCTTCCTTGGGCGTCGCCGCGAAAAATAGAAATTTTTTGTTTGAAGGAAATGACATGAAGTGCTTACAGAAGACATGGCTAGTAATAATATTCGTGCTAAGTATTAGCCCCTTATGTCTAATGGCATCAACCAAAATACAATATTTAGGTAAAAGTAAAAATGGTTTATACCATCTTAATAATCAAAAATACTCTCTATATTTCATTTTGGATAAACGTAACTTATATAGGGTAAATAGTATAAGTAATGATGATTTTAAATTAAAAAGAGCGAAAATGGTTCACCTTCTTCGGTTAAAAGGAATTAAAGATGAGTCTGTGCTTCATGACATACAAAAAGTGACACGGCATCTTTTTATGCCTGTAGCTGATTATGCCTATGAAGATCACCCTTTGAGGATAGCAAGTGAACAAACAATATCTCAACCATACATTGTTGCTTTTATGACAGGAGTAACGCAAATAGATAGCCAATCGAGTGTGCTTGAAATCGGTACAGGCTCAGGATATCAAGCGGCTATTCTTGGTGAAATATGCAAGGAAGTTTATTCTGTTGAAGTCATTCCAGATTTAGGAAATAACGCTTCCCAATTACTGCACGAACTAGGTTATAGGAACATCTATTTCAAAATAGCAGATGGATATCGAGGCTGGGAGCAAAAAACTCCCTTTGATACCATTATCGTAACGGCAGCAACTAAAAAATTACCAAAAGAATTCCTAAATCAATTAAAAATTGGAGGACGCCTTATTATTCCATTAGAAGATCAATATCAAAACCAAACACTTGTAAAAATTATTAAAACAGAGACTGAAAGCCATTTTATTTCTGATAATCTTTTTGATGTCCGCTTTGTTCCTATGATTGGAGGTAACAATGCTTAAAGCCTATAGTTATGCTTTTGAATAAATAGCATACATTTTTGATGAGATATACTCTAAAACATGAAAAGTAGAAAAGGTTTGTTCTTATAAAGATAAACGCATAGCTCGAGAAGGAGAAAAAGAATGAAAAACCAAAGTAAGTGGATATTGCTCATGGATGGACTAAAAGCCAAAGTTTTAACAAAAAATGATTCGGGAACTTACAGTCATATTTATGGAACAGAACACCTAGAAGAATTTTCGCATCAAAAAAAAGTATTTACACACCATCTTGGAAGAATTAGACAACATGGAGTTGATTGGGGCAACCATCATGTCTTTCCTCTTCCCGAGAAACCAAAAAAAATTGACAAAGAGCTCTTTGCACGAAAGCTGGCCAATTTTTTAAATCAGAATGTAATTTTCTACGATAAAATTGTACTCGTTGCTCCTGATCATATACTCGGATATTTACGAACTTTTTTGCATAAAGATGTTCGAAGAAAAATTTATAAGGAGATTCGGAAAGATTTAATGCGAGTTCCTTTAAATGAGCTGGATTCATATTTCAACGCATAAAAGCGTTGCTCACTCAACTGTAAGAATAAAAGGTACGTGAAAGTAATTAATTCTTGAACTTTTGAAACTTCATTTATGGGAGAATCATTATGATCATTTTTATTCTTTTTGCATCAATATTACTCGTTGCTGGCAATAATATTTACCTTCCATTTTTACCTACAATCAGTAATTATTTTGATATGCATGAATTCTTAATACAGCTCAGTATTTCTATAGGCTCTTTAATCGCTTCAGTCATTGGAATATTTTATGGCAGGTGGAGTGATATTCATGGTCGTCGTAAAATGATGTTATTTGCTATGGTCTTATATATCTTAGGCTCTTTAGGATGCGCTTTGTCGTATGATACCTATAGCTTCTTAGGGAGTAGACTTATGCAAGATTTAGGGTCGGTTGGTATTAATATACTTGCTATAGCAATTGCCTCTGATATCTACCAAGGGCTTATCTATAGTCGTTTCTTAGGAACATATAATAGCATTTTCTCTTTGATTTGTGTATTAACACCAATCTTAGGAGCTCAATTATCAAAGTACTATGGATGGCATTCTAACTTTTGGTTTTTATTAGCAATAGCCCTCATTTTAATAGTTCAGGCATTTTGTTATCTCCCTGAGACACTAAAAAAATCCAAACAATCCCAAAATTTATCCGTGTTGCTTAAAAAAATTATAAATATGACCAAAGATTCTACATTTATGCTAATGACAATAGGTCATATTATACCCACATGCATTTTACTTATTTTTACAGTGAATATCCCTTTTATTTTTATTGATACATATAAATTTACACCTATACAATTTTCATTCTATCTATCCTTACTTCTTCTTTCTAATTTTCTAGGGAATATAGCGTATCGATATAAAATCCAGAGCAATAATTTAGCTGAAGCACTGGAAATAGGATATAAAAGCTTATTACTCTACATTGTTTGTGCAAGTTTAATTTTTATGGGAATTACGCCTGATAATCCTTATATTATTATTGCCGCCTTATGTGTTGCTTATTTTTGCACTCCTTATATTATTACCGTTTGTTCAACAAAAGCTTATGAAACGCAAATGAGGGATAAAGCGCTTGCTGTTGCTGTGGTTAGTTTTTGGCGCAATGCCCTTATGACCATAACCATTATTTTATTTAGCTTCTCTTTTGACAAAAAAATATATCCTGTTCTCAAATGGACAATCGTCTTAAGTGTTTTATCTTTCATTATTTCTTGGATAAGCGCAAAAGATGACAAATATTTCATTAAAAATTGATCTTCGTAACAGTGCATAAGTTCATATTTCATTTGCGCGGTGATGAAAGGATCATATACATTGGCAACCATAGCTTCAAATGATAATTATTCCTCATCATTTTTAAATCCATAAAAATTGATAATATTTTTATTCATAATGCCAAACTTTTTCTCCATTTTTTGAGACTCCTGCAAATAAAATCTAGCTTCTGTTTGTTTTCCAACTTTTTGATACATACGGGAAAGACCAAGCAATGTCATTCCTTGCCAAAATGGATTTTTTGTTGTTTGAAAAATAGATAATGCATCTTTTAATTTTTGAATAGCTTCATTTGTATTACGCTTAGCGAATTCAAGCAATGAAATTGAAATATAAAGCTTGCCAACACCCATTTTATTACCACATCCTTGATACAAGGCAAGGCTTTCATTATAGTAGAACCTACCTTTTCTTTCATTCTCACGTAATATTTCAAGCGTTCCCATTTCATGCAATACACGTGCTTTCTCAGTTTTATAAGTGGTATTCATTAGAATTTTAAGTGCTGTATTTAAACATATTCGTGATTGTTCATAATGATTTTGAAGTCTTTCTATAATTCCCATTTTAGTCCAAATAATACTACTAAGATAAGGATCATTTTTCAATAAACGTATCGCACGATCACCTTTAGATTTAGCGGCATCCCACTGAAATTGATCCATATCCATTATGAGCATTTCGTATAATACGTGCCCTTCTTCATGCAGAAGATTAAGTTCTTTTGTAATAGCAAGTGCACGTGCATAGTATGTGGCTGCCTTACCATAATTTATTTTTGTACGATATAAATTTCCAAATTGTTTGAATATTTCAAAAAGAGCATTTTCATCTTGCATTGTTTTACAAAGTGCCTGCGCTTCATTCAAATTTACAAATGATTGTTCAAAATGACCTAGATACAATTCAATATGACTCAGTTCTGATAAAATTCTGGTGCAAAAGAATTTATTATTACTTTGCTTAAAAATCACTAGTGCTTTTTTATATATACTTCGTGCCTCTTCATATTTTTCTTCAAATACATATATTTTTGCAAGATGCGTCAGGGTTTCTCCGTGTATTTCCTTATTATCAATATGTTGCGAGTATAAAAGCGCATTGCTTATTATTTGCAGAGCACTACTCGCATCATGGTTCTTAAGAGCAATTTGACTAAGTAGTATATTAATTTTAATAAGACCACTACGATAATTAATATTAATATAATAACTTAATGCTTTTTCAGCATACTCTTTTGCAAAACTATGATTACCCAAAATATGTTCAATAGAAGCTAAACAACTGTAACTACCTCCAATATGTTGTGGGTTATTAATTTCTTCCGCAACTTTAAGAGCCTGATTAGCGTACATACGTGCCTCATCAAGATTACTTTGCCTTATATTCAGAAGGGCAGTCGTTTGATATACATCAGATATTACAGAAAGGCATTTTGTTTTCTCCGCATGCTCACGTATCTGATGTGTAAGCCGTAATACATCATCATCTTTCCCCGTAATCAACAAAATCTTTGCTTTCAATATATTTAAAAGCATTCTCAAAAAGAAGTGTTCCTTATAATCACAATATTTTATACCTTCTTGTATTTCTTGTAAGGCCTTAATAAAAAATCCTTTATTAAAATCAATCAGTGCTTTTATATAAATTAATTCGGTAAGAAGATGCTTATCATCTAATTGCTTAATCAATTGTTCATTATTTTTAACCATTATTGAAGCAGTAGTCATTTTATTTTCTCTCACATCGATGAGAGCATCTTGAATTTGGATACGAAATAGCAAAAGCATGTTTTCTGTTGCTTGTGCAAGTTGTTCCGCCCTTTTATAAAAATCACGAGCAAATTGATGATTACCACGCGCAAAAGAAGCATAAGCAATTAAAGATGTTGCCTTTGCAATATATTCGTTATTTTGTATATGTTCAAATATTTCTAAACATCGTTGATTCAGTGCATCAGCATTACCAAAACGACCACAATAAATTTCAAGTTGTGCTTGATAAAAAATTGTTTCACCTAGCTCAAACTCACAATTCTGATTAGAAAATATGATCGCAGCCTTTTTAAAAGACTGTTCGGCATAAGTAACATCACCATTATACATATGACTAGTACCTAAATAAAAATAACACTTAGCTATTTCATATGTATATTTATACTTTTTTGCTAATTTTAATATATAATAAAGATTTATTAATGATTTCCGGCTATTATGCAAAAGTAATTCAACAGAACAAAGATTTAATAAAGCATTAATATACGATTTTGAGTAATGCATCTCTTGACTTATTTTAATTGCTTTTGCAAGATTCTCTTGAGCAAGCTCAAAGTTACGATTCTTTTTTTCAATTTCGCCAAGCAGCGTATAAACAGTACACTCAAGAGGTTTGTTATTGAGTTCAGGCACAGATTTTAAAATTTTTGTTAAATATAGATAAGCCTGATTAAGATTGCAACTTTCAATCGCATTACGCGCAAGAAAAATAAGAGACTCAAAATAATAAGGACGATGTTGCCCTTTTTCTAGCACCTCAAGCAACAATGAATTATTAGCATAAGATTCAGGCACCCTAGTAAGTACATTCTTTTGTAATAATAGGAAAATTAAGCTTATTTTATCATCAAGTTGGTGATACATTGTATAGGCTCTATCAAAATATGATAAGGCTTCTTGAATATTTTTCTGCTTATATAATAACTCTCCTAAAAGAATCAATACAGCTGCTTGACCCACTTTATTGTTATAGGTTTTAAATAAATCTAACGCTTTAATAAAATCTTTTTTAGCACTACTGTAATCAAATTTATCAAGCATTACCAACTGACCACGTAAACGTAACGCCTCTGCTTCTAACACAACAAAAGTATGCTTTTTATTTATTTCAAAAAAATAAACTAAGTCTTTCTTAGCACTAATATAATCACCCTTCATAATACTAAGATATGTATTTTCAAGCAAACATTGACAGAGTTCATAAGCGCTACAAGAACGAGATGAAGCTTTCTTAATAAGTTCAGTAAGAGCAATTTGCGCTTCTTCTACTTTTCCAAGTAAGGAAAGTGTTCGTGTTGATAATCTTAATATATTATAGTAGAGATGATCGTGATTTATCTTTTTTGAAAGAGCAATTGCTTGCATATAATACTCAGATGAAAAATTAATTTCACCTACCATTTGATAGCATTTAGCAATTCGACAGAGACAAAACGCACGCCAATCGTCTGCTGTTGTAAGTGTAAATAATTTAAGTGATTGCAAAAAATGCGTAAGAGCAGCTGAAAAATATTCACCCTTATATTGCATTTCTCCTTCTTCAAAAATAGCTTTAGCTTCTCTAAATTCATTGCCTTCATGCACACATAATTTCATAGATTCCATGTTTGGCATTTCTTCTAAAACTAATGGATATCTAATCTCATGATGGATATGCATATAGCTATAAATACTGCATCCTATCAAAATGATGATTATTAGATATAATAAATTACCTTTCCGAATAGATATCATATTAAGGTATACAAATTAACTGGGTGTTCATGTATATTAAGCTTCTTAAATATCTTTTGTGCCATAGCTACATATTCACTCGATTGCGTAGGTTGTTTTTGTTTTATAAGATTACTGTAAACATTTAAAACAACGGCCTCTTGATATAAATCTGCACGTGAATGAGCGATCTGAAGCGCTTTCGATAGATATTCTTCTATTTTATTTGGCATATTTGAACAATTAAAATGATACATCATAGATTGTGTAACGACAATTACTTTGACACCCAGTGACAATTACTTTTGACACAAAAAGGAGTCCAAGGTTACTGCGTAATCTTACTCCATTTTAGCCTCCGATACATCACAAATTTCCCTCTCTGTTTGCTCTTCATTTTTTGCTTTTTTAG
>CANLGW010000056.1 GCA_947490395.1 Alphaproteobacteria bacterium | reverse complement strand
TGGTCTTTTTTTGATTTTCGTGTATTTTAGAGACATAGGGTATCCATTTTAGTCGGTGAATACCCTTTTTTAGTATATCTTGCTTAAAATTTGAAGCGTTTTCCGTAAAAGTTTAGCTCTAATTCCACTTACGCAGTAGGTCTATTACAGGTAGTTCCTTGTATTGGGAAGATAAAATATAATTTATTTATTAGTTGTATTTTTATTTACTATTTCGTGATTTTACTCATGGGTATTCTAAAATAAAGCGTTTTAGCCATTATTCTGGTATTCATTCAAATAAAAATGATTTTTCTTTGCTCCGTTTGTCACTCTTTTCTTGTTTTTTTGTGAAAATCTGCTATTTATTGGAGAGTTTCATAAGTTTATTATAAGGATTATTCCATGACAGATATTAGTACACGCGTAAAAAAGATTGTTGTTGAGCACCTCGGTGTTGATGAATCTAAGGTTGTTGATTCAGCGAGTTTCGTTGATGATCTTGGTTCAGATAGTCTTGACCAGGTTGAAATGGTTATGAAATTCGAAGAAGAATTTGGTATTGATATTCCCCAAGAAAAAGCTGAAAAAATTACAACAATTAAATCAGCGATTGACTATATTTCTGCAAACGCAAGTCGTGCTGCTTAATCATACGTATGTTTGCTAAAAAGTTGTTTTGAAAAGTTAAGGAGTCACCATGCGGCGCGTTGTAGCTACAGGTCTTGGAATGGTAAGTCCCCTTGGTTATGGGGTTCAGGAAAACTGGAAACGCATTTTGCGTAGTGAGTCTGGTATTAGGCCAATCACGGCTTTTGATGTAAGTGATATAACCGCAAAAATTGGTGGTATGGTGCCAATGGCAACTTCAGCTGAGGATGCGGTTGATGGTCGTCTTTGGATGGATGATGTTATTTCTACTAAAGATCAGCGAAAGATGGATCGTTTCATTATGTATGCTATTGCAGCAGCAAAAGAGGCGGTTGAGGATTCGGGGTGGATGCCAACGGATAGTGAAGGTCAGGAACGTACAGGTGTTATGATTGGCTCTGGTATTGGTGGATTGCCTCAGATTTCAGAAACAACACAAATAGTAAATACGCAAGGGCCACGTCGTGTGAGTCCGTTTTTTATTCCTGCGTCGTTGATTAATTTGGCGTCTGGGCATGTATCGATTCGTTACCAGTTTAAAGGGCCAAATCACGCGCCCGTTACGGCCTGTGCAACGGGATCTCATGCGATTGGTGATGCGGCGCGTTTGATTATGTTTGGTGATGCGGATGTGATGGTTGCTGGTGGTACAGAGGCTGCTTTATGTCGTGTTGGGATGTCAGGTTTTGCGTCAGCGCGTGCGCTATCAACAGCTTATAATGATACGCCAGAACTAGCTTCTAGACCATGGGACGATAAACGTGATGGTTTCGTGATGGGAGAGGGGGCTGGGATTGTTGTGCTCGAAGAATACGAACATGCAAAGAAGCGTGGTGCTAAGATTTATGCAGAAATCATTGGTTATGGCATGTCAGGTGATGCGCATCATGTGACAGCGCCTGCAGAAGATGGTGACGGGGCATTCAGAGCCATGCGTGCCGCTATTAAGAATGCAAATATTTCTGTTGATGAAATTGGATATATTAACGCGCACGGTACATCAACACCACTAGGTGACGTGATTGAAGTGCGTGCTTTAAAACGTTTGTTTGGTGATCATGCGTATAAATTAGCGGTATCATCTACAAAATCAGCAATTGGACATTTATTGGGTGCGGCAGGTGCAGTTGAAGCGATTTATTCAATTCTTGCCATGCGTGATCATATGTTGCCGCCAACATTAAATTTGGAAAATCCATCAGAAGAGTGTGATTTAAATTTTGTGCCAAAAGTAGCGCAAGAGAAATCAGTTGATGTTGTGATGTCGAATTCTTTTGGATTTGGTGGAACCAATGCAACGTTGATTATGAAACGTGTTTAGAGTTATTCTTTTTTAGAAATTTAGTCTTTCTCATTTGGAGAAAACCCATTATGCAATCCGTGCAACAATCCGTAAAGTCCCTGCCAGCTGCTATTCTTTTTGATTGGGATAATACGTTGGTTGACACATGGCCGTTGATCCACGGAGGGATTTCTGCTGTATTTGAAAAGCGTGGCCTTATCCCATGGACGCTTGACATGGTGAAAGAACGTTGCCATGAGTCTGCACGTGAGGCTTTTCCTAAATTATTTCCTGATGATTGGCAGGCAGCCATGGATGATTATTATGGCTACGTACATGAATATCATTTAAAGGATCTTGCCTTATTACCTTATGCAGTTGAGCTATTGCAAGCACTCGCCAATCATGGTGTGCCTATGGGGATCGTGAGTAATAAAAATAAGGCGTTATTGGTAAAAGAGGTTGCCCATATTGGGCTCGCTAATTATTTTTCTGTTGTGGTAGGGTCAGCGGATACGTTTGCTGATAAACCAAGTCCAGAGCCGCTTCATTTGGCGTTAAGGCATCTTCATATGAAAGCAACGCGTGATGTGTGGTTTGTGGGGGATTCCCCTGTGGATTGGGCGGCAGCGCGGGCAGCAGGCGTGTATGAGGTGCGTTTTGGTAGAGATTGTTTTGCAAAGCAGTCTTCCTACAGAAATGTGGTAACGGATGTGGACGCCAATATGTTGATGGTACGTGATTTAAATACGCTGTATAATGTGGTATTTAGTGCGGTGTGATAGAGTTAAGGCTGTACGCTTATCTTCCTGAAGCTTTAAAATGCTCATTATTCGTTTTAACAACAACAGCAGGCATATAAAGTGCTTTGCGAATATAGGCATTGCCCATTCTTGAAGTCCCACATTTCTTTAAAATAGACGAACCTGATTGATACTGCTTGGGATTAAGACCAGCATACGCTGCAAACGCATGCGCAGAATCAAATTAATTCACATCGAGCATTTCAGATAAAATCGCTGCAAGTGTGATTAAGCCAAGACCTTTGATTGGTATTAAAAAATCATACGATTCGTTAAGCGCGGGAGAACACTTAATCGTTTGAAGGATCAATCCTTCAAGAGTTTTCAATTCGTGATCGTACACTTTTCTTAAGCGTTGCAACGATTGTTTTACGTCATCATTTAATGTGTCGTTTTTAATCCTATTTTCAAGAGCTCCGCGTTCACAAAAAGGCAAATATCAAACTTGTCTTTTGAAATATCAACGCCCAAAATATTAATCGAATCTTGCATAGAAACCTCCTCATCTGATAAAATATAAAGGACTTAAGATTGGGCTAACCTTATAAATACGAGATCGACAATAGCTTGATATTTAATTTTATGTATACAATATATGTGTTTTTATTTTGTTAAATAATTTTCTATCTTCTTCACATCATGTAAGGTATCGACTGAGAAATAGTCCCCATCGACGATAGCCGCACCAAAACGTTGCCCGAGTGATAGCCCGCGAAGGTTTTCTAATTTTTCAATATCTTCGAGATGCCCCACATCGCTGGATACAAAATCAGTCAGCGATTTTTTTGTGTAGGCATAAATACCGATGTGTTTGAAAAACTGTTTCGCACCATATGGAATTGCCGCGCGAGAGAAATATAAAGCTTTGCCAAAGGTTGAAGCTTCGCTGGCTTCAAAAGCAACCTTGACTGCTGAGGGGTCGGTGATATCAGCGATGGGCATACGGCACACAGCGGTTGCAACATCGGTTGCTATGTTCTTAAAAACAGCTAATGTTTGTTGAATAAGATCTTTTGGGAAAATCGCCATATCCCCTTGCAGGTTGATAATAATGTCATCATCACTTGTTTTGTTTGTCACAATATGCTTATAGGCAGCAAATACACGATCGGTCCCTGATGGTAAACCAGGATCGGTTAAGACAGCTTCCCCACCTAATGATTCAATAAGCGCAGACACACGGTCATCACAGCACGCTACAACGATACGTCCGTCAAAGGCGGCACGGGCGCGTTCATATACGTGTGCGATAAGGGGCTTTCCTGCAATCAAATGCAATGGTTTGTATGGCAGGCGTGTTGAGGCAAGACGTGATGGAATAATAAGAATGGGCTGCATGGAAAACTCTTAAGTGTTGATTTCATGTGAAATATCGTTGTCTGATGTACTGTGTTTCGCTGAAACGACTTTATCAATAAACGCAAGTAATAGTGCTGAAACAATAAAGGCCAGATGAATGATGACTTGCCACATTAGTTTATCATTGCTTAAGGCATTAATATTCAAAAACGACGCCAGTAAATGGATAGATGAAATGCCGACGATTGATGTGGCGACTTTTATTTTGATGGTGCCTGGGTCAACGTTACTTAGCCACCCTGGTTTTTGCCCGTCGTTTCCCACAATAATGGGTTCAATAAACGTTTCATAACCGCTAATAATCACCATGACCATCAAGTTAGCAACTAACAATAGGTCAATGAGTTTCAAAATACCTAAGATGAGATCTGATTCTGTCGTTTCAAGCATGTGTTGAAAGAGATGCCACAGTTCATGATAAAATTTCACAGAAAAGAGAATGAGCCCAATGATCATGCCTAAATAAAGCGGCATTTGTAGAAAGCGGCTCCATAAAACGATGGCTTGCATTTTTGGTCGTCTCATTGTGTTCTCCTGTTTTGGTGTATTTAAACAGCGGATTAGGTGCTGTGTTAAAAAAACGTTAACATATTTGTCTTTATAGTGAAAGAGAATGGAGGGCATATGCTGGCTAAATCGTACACGGTTTCATTTCAAGGAATTGACGTTTATCCCGTCACGGTAGAGGTTGTTATAACGAATGGGCTGCCTAGTTTTACGATTGTGGGGTTAGCGGATAAAGCGGTTGCTGAATCACGTGAACGCATTCGGGCGTGTTTTCACACCATTGGTATTGCGCTGCCTGCTAAGCGGATTACGGTGAATTTATCGCCTGCTGATGTGCCCAAAGAAGGGGCGCATTTTGATTTACCCATAGCACTCGGTTTATTAGGAGCGCTTGGGATTTTTGATCTCATTCAGTTGGAAGAATATATTGCACTGGGAGAACTTAGCCTGGATGGAAAAATTAATACGTGTGTTGGTATTTTGCCTGCATCCCTTTATGCAGTGGCGCAGCAAAAGGGTATTATTTGCCCTGTTTCGAGTGGACGAGAAGCTGCCTGGACAGGTATTGATCGCATTATAGCCGCCCCTGATTTGTTGACGTTGGTTAATCATGTTAAGGGTGACCAGATCATAGCTGCACCCAAAGCACCTAATGCAATTGCTCAGCATACATTTCAGGTGGATATGAAAGATGTGCGTGGTCAGTTGATGGCGCGGCGTGGGTTAGAAATTGCAGCTGCAGGTGGGCACAATGTGTTGATGAGCGGTCCGCCAGGTGCAGGAAAATCGATGATGGCGCAGCGTTTTCCTACAATTTTACCCCCTTTAACACCAGAGGAATCATTAGAAGTTTCGATCATTCACAGTATATCAGGATTGCTACCTGAAAATGGATTGGTAACGACGCGGCCGTACCGTGACCCACATCATTCTATATCAACACCAGCACTGGTTGGTGGCGGCGCGAAGGCAAAGCCAGGTGAAATATCACTGGCGCATCATGGGGTGTTATTTTTGGATGAATTACCTGAATTTCCACGTTATACGCTGGAAGCATTGCGTCAACCCTTGGAGACGGGGGAGGTTTTAATTGCACGTGCGAATAATCACGCAACATTCCCCGCTAAATTTCAGTTAATTGCGGCGATGAATCCGTGTCGCTGTGGTTATTTGGGGGAGGCTGCCCGTGAATGCGTAAAGGCACCGTTGTGTGGTAAGGATTATCAGGCAAAGTTATCGGGTCCTTTGTTGGATCGATTTGATTTATTTATTGTTATGCAAAAAATTGAGCCAAAAGATTTGGTTATGCCTGATGGGGTGACTGAAGAAATAGGAGTGACGGGTGATACGTGTGTAGGTAGGCGTTCTGTGATGAATGAGCACTCAGCCAGTATTCGATCGCGTGTGTTGGCTGCTATTGATACTCAACGTGCGCGCGGACAAACGTGCCGAAATACGGATTTGTTGAGTAATGATTTGCTGTCACATTTGGAAGATAGCGATATTATGAAAGCATTACTGCAAAAAGCATTTGATCGATTTAATTTAAGTGCCCGTGGGTTTTACCGTTTATTAAAAGTGGCACGTACCATTGCCGATTTAGCGGCGCATGATAAAGTATTGCCTGATGATGTGCTGGAAGCAATGCAGTTTCGTATCACTGTGTGACATTAATTGATTTCTAAGAAATCTTTCTTTTCTTTTGTCATCACTGGATTTTTGTCTGAAGATGATGAAAATTAGAATGAAAATGCCGAAGGAGGCATAATGGAGATTTATTTATTTAAAATATATAATCATTATTTTATTTGAATAAATGATTTCTGGTTATCTGAAATTATAAAATTTATAAAAACAATAATTTAAAATAATATAAATTACAATAAAATAAAAAACTTGTATTATTTCCAAAATATTACTATATATAATTTTGTATAAAAAATGCATCTTTACTCTAGGAATAAATATGGAATACTTTATGAGAAAATTTATTGTAATTTTATGTGCAATGTTTGCTTTCAATTATGCGGCGCACAGCAGCCATGATGATCTTCCTTCTAATGGGTTTGGGTCACCACCACGGATACAAACCGTTTTTTATGATAAATCCAATACGCCTGGATCAAAAGATCCTGAATATCCATGGTATAATCCCAGATTTGAATCTGGATTTCAGCCAGAGCAAAAGAAATTGCTCTTTGTGCGTCGTCCTGGTGATTATTTAATGGATGGTGGTTTTATTGAAATTATTCCCAATAAAAGGGGGCAAGAACAATGTGTGGCTAATCTTGTATTTGTGACAGATGCATACAAAACGAGAGAAGAGCTTGAGCGCTATATCAGAACAAATAAAGAAAATTATTCAGATTTTATTTTTAGTTCTCAGCAAGACAAAACGAGCCGTGATTTTTTTGCGTATGTTAGTAATTCGGTGGGCATGACCTCTTATTCGAGTGCGAATCTTGCTGCACAGGCATTTAAAGATGAATATGATTTGGAGGTTTTGGGAAGATCCGATTCAAAGGATAGTCATTCATTAGCATCAACAGATTCAGCAAGTACATTAAGTGCGGATTTAAGTCAAATGCAACAGTCGCCTGTTGATGGCGTTGGAGATGATATATCACCTAGTAAAAAGGCGCGGAGAACCAGTGATGGTGCTAAGGCGGTTCGTAATGATTCACTTTCTGGTAGTGGCAGTATGGCAACCACCGTATCAACGGGAACTTCTGTTAAACTTTCTGCTCAACAAGGGAAGAAAATTGTGATTACAGGACAGAAAAGGCAAAGGAAGCAAATAGCTGGTCAAACAAGCCTTGCACGATTTGGCTTTCGTTAGATCCTAGGAAATCATCATGATGAACCCAAATGGTTTGGGTTATCCAGAAAAACAGGCATTTTCTCAACAATAATCTGGCGTTTAGCACGTTACCTGGTTTCTCATGACGATGATTGTACAGCAGCATAAAGTGACGGTAGAGGTAAATAAAATTATCTGTCATAAATGGTGAATAAAAAATTATAAAAAATATAGGAATAAAAAAGTGAATAAATATAATATTTATATTTACGTTATGCATACACTTATGATAGCTTTCCCCTTTGCTTCGCACAGCTACTCAGCAAGTGATGCCTTAGGAGGAGATTTGCATTCTTTAACATACACATATTCACCCCTTACATTGCTGCGTAAATGTCCTCCCGTTGAATTGGAAGAGGTGATCAGTGCAGGTAAGCCCGAGCGCATTCGTCCTTTAAAAGCGAGTGATTTTTCACTCGTTTTATTAGAAAAGGTTTGCGGTAAAGAGCGTGGCTATATTATGTTGCAAGATCATTTGTTTAATCCCATTAAATGTTTCATGACGGAAACATTTGCAGGGTATTGTGCAATTAAAATGATTCTTGTGAATAATGTCTCTCCTCTATTCAAAACAAAAAAGGATAGAGATGCTGCTGCAAGAAAAGCCATTGCAAATCGAGAAAATGAATATAAAAAACAAATAGCGACATTCAAAAGAAGGTTGAGTGCGTATTTTAAAAAAACATATTATGTTCACCATATAAATGGTGGTTCCTTTACGTATGTTATCGCAACTCAATATGGCGGAAGTTACTCTATTGATGAATTGAGTGAACGAATTATTGAGATATGTAATCAAGAAAATTATTATTTGTGTGACTGCGATCGATCAGAATTACATCAGTCAATGGTTATGCGTGCTAAATTAGAAGCTGTAAGCCCAATTACAACATCTGAATCTATTGATGGATCAGATAAAACGTTTTCAGATGATGAAAATTTAATCAGTGCGGAATTAGCTGTCAGTGTATCATCATCAGGAAGTGATAAATCAGATGTAACAACACACAGCTGTATCAAGTCAGGTATTACGGATGCTGCAGTTTCTGATGAAAATTCATTGGGTGTATCTCAATCAAATAACAAACGCCAACGTACGAAATGATCTATTCTTATCAAAATAAGAAATTATATACTTATTCAGAATTGTTTTTCAAAAGATAATTATATTTCATCCACCGTCATCATGATGGGTCTTTAGGCGACGTGGTGATTCAGTGGCTGTTTTACTGGATAGCATGATTGAGACTTACAAGGGTCACATCAGCAAAGCTGGCTTTCCATGACGGTGAAATTTCATACAATGCTCTGAAATAGCTATAGATTTAACGCAATAAATTTACCACATATAACTAGGGAATACAGGGATTTTACGAATAAGATTACTCTCTCGTTCGACCACAATCATATTCTTCGCACGATCAATGAATATTACCACAGGCCCAGATATGCTCCCTAACAAACCAAAAACATGATCGGTGCGTCCTGCTGTTTTAGTGCCAGCAATGGTGCGTGTATAACCGTTTTGTGTAATCATGCGAATTGTCTGGCCAGTTATATCTGCAACAAACAAATTGCCCGCATCATCGCCCGCAAGCCCAAAAGGACCGTTAAATTTTGCAATTGTTGGCATGCCATCAACGCAACCCGCGCCATTACCGCTTGTGCCTGCTGCATTGCCTCCCGTTAGAGTCGTCACAGTACCATCAGCTGCAATTTTACGAATGGTATGATTATCGTATTCAGTAACATAAAGATTGCTTGTTGGATCAAGGTAAAGTGCTCCTGGGTTATTAAACTTGGCTGATGCCGCTGGACCATTTACATAGCCTGGGCTATTAGGCGTTCCTGCTAGTGTTGTCACAACCGCATTGGGCGTTATTTTACGAATAACATTGCTATCTCGATCAGATACATATAAATTGCCAACTTTATCGCGATGGATATGTCGTGGACTGCTAAAGGCAGCCTTTATTCCTGAGTTATTTACATTGCCTTTCACGCCAGAGCCAGCAAATGTTGTCACAACGCCATCAGGTGTTATTTTACGGATACGCTGATTATCCAAATCAGTTACAAATAGATTGTCGTTTTCATCACATGCCATGCCAAACGGATTATTAAATTGTGCTTTCTTACCGTCTGTATGATCTAAAAAGCCAGCTGATCCTGTACCTGCAAAAACAGTGACTTCACCATTGGGTGTTATTTTCACAATTTGATGTGTCCCTCTATTTACTAAGAAATAAGTGCCTTTGCTATCTTGTGCTATATCATGTGGGTAATTTAACGCAATTCCAGTTGTTGCAAACGTTTGAACGGCATAATTTGGTTTAAATGATATTTTGCGTATTACATGATTGCCACGTTCACTAACGTATATGTTGCCATCAGGCGCAAAATAACATTGCGTTGGTTGATTGAATTTCACAAGAGTGCCTGTACTATTTGTATCGGATCCAACCGTTGACCCTGCCAATGTACTTACAACACCTTGTGGGGTAATTTGGCGAATTAAATGATTACTTAAATCAGCAACATAAACATTTCCAGCATCGTCAGTCGTAATCCCATGAGGTGCATTAAATCGTGCTGCATTTCCTGTTGCCGCATCTATATTCCCTGTAGCGCCAGCAAGACCTGCGAATGTTGTTACATTCACATTTGTTGGGGTTTCACCTTGTGTAAATGTAATTTTGCGAATCGTATGCGAATCAACGTCCGTCGTATAAATAACGCCCTGTTTATCAATGGCTAGGCGGAAGGGATGGCTATGTTTAGCAACCATTGCTCCGCCATCTGTTGTGCCAGCGCCAAGACCGCCAGATACAGTTGTTACATTTCTTTCAGGTGAAATCTGTCGAATGGCATGATTTGCAAAATCAGTCACATAAAAATAATTATTATAGACACGGATATTGACGGGAACATTAAATTGAGCGTTTGGACTTATGTCATTTTTATAACCAGGATTTCCTGTGCCGAATGCTGTAGAAACAGCGCCTGCATTTCCATTAGCAACGATTATTTTCCGAATACAATGATTGTTGGCGTCCGCAACATATAAATTTCCAGCGGTATCAAAGACAAGGCCAGATGGGTTTCTAAATTGAGCTGATGTTGCTGTTGCATGGTTTTTATACCCTGCTACGCCTGTTCCAGCAAAAGTTGATACAGTGCCATCTGGTGCAATTTTTAAGATCTTATGTTTATTCCAATCCGCAATATACATATTTCCGTAAGCATCTTGTGCCATATCCTCTGGAAAATCAAACAATGATGTTGATCCATCGCCAGCCAAGGGTGTTATATAGGCTGTATTGCTTGCATAACAAACAGATAGCATAGCTATAAATAAAACGATTGATTGCATGTATTTCATACTCAATTTATTTATTCTGCTGTTGTAAATTACGGATAAACGCATAATAAAAACTTTTTTATTAATCTATATTTATTGTATAAGAAAGAAGTTAATACTCTATTAAAATAGACCTACTGCGTAAGTGGAATTAGAGCTAAACTTTTACGGAAAACGCTTCAAATTTTAAGCAAGATATACTAAAAAAGGGTATTCACCGACTAAAATGGATACCCTATGTCTCTAAAATACACGAAAATCAAAAAAAGACC
>CANLGW010000055.1 GCA_947490395.1 Alphaproteobacteria bacterium | reverse complement strand
ACGTTATGGCATTAAATTCCATATTATTGCAGGGATTGTGAATCTGAAAAATGGATTTGCTACGGCATAAAAAATAAAATGGGTTGGGGGCGCTTTGACAACTCATTCATCAGAGGAGGCGGAAAGACTTACGCAGTAGGTCTAATATTCAAACCCTGAACAAGCATGGGCTACATTATGGAGTATTGGATATTATTTCATGAAGGATAATAATAAAAAATGGCAAGAAATATCAATGGCTGGAAGTGTAGCTCCATATATTGAATTTCCAGAAGGATTCTCTTCACTGAAGTTAAAATTATTTGAAATGTTCGGACACACTAAATCAGGTAAAGCGGCAATTTGGGTAGATCAAGATTTAGCACACATTATCAATCTCGCACCTATTGAAACTTCTAAAGAATATATTGATTCTAAGACTGATAAAAAATACGTAAAGCTTTACCCTGTGAATATTAAGGCTATTGGCGAGGGATATACCTTTATTGAGAAAGAGACAACACCGAGCGAGCAATTACGTTATAATTATCCATCGAAGATAATAGTTGGCATACAAAAAGATTATTTATCTAAAGTTGAGTTTGATAAATGAGTGGTTGTTCCTGCAGGAGAAAGCGCCAACATGGAATCGTATGTACAAAGACCGGAAAACGCCCCAAAAGGCTAGAACATTCCAGGAACAGGCGGAAGGGGGTAAAACATGAAATCGAGTAAATCTGCAGCTAATGAATTATCAAATTGTCTGCCTTCAAATAGCAACTCAGTCATAAGTATTCCAAGTACTGCTTATGAAAAAATAAAAAAGTGGTCAGAAGAGAGAAAAACCACTTTAGAATCGGTTTTAAATTATTTAATCGAGCAAGAAGCAGAGCGTCTCACCCTTTTAACTTATGCTGATGAAGCTTCAGATCATGATACTCAACGTTATTCCAAAATTAAGGAAATTACGGAGTTATGCACAGCTTCCTTTAGTGAGCTGAGTTCTGAAAGTGAAATGTTTCAAGTGATATGTGCAGTGGAAGATCTCTACAAAACTTTACTTAAAAAGGGAATTTTTTCCGCCAAAGTTGATCCTATATCAATCATAGACAGCCGTCGAATTGATGTTACTCAGGATAATTATTACTATTTTGCTGGGGATTTGGCAAATTACACGGCCAGATGGTTTGGTACATTTGATCTTTACATGAATGTTGTATTTTGTCCTGAACAAACAGTCATGTTTGTTGGTATGCCCAATAATGTCAATGTGAGTGCAATCGTCTTTGAACGTTTATATCGCTTATTTTGTCAAATTAAATCAAACTACAAAAAAACGTTTGGTGCAAAGATCAAAGCATCAGAAAAAAATAATTTGACGGACATGCATCTTTCGCGTCTTTCCCAACAATTAGAATACACAAAAGCTTGCATAGGGGACGAAGATGATTTCAAACATTTATGTGGTTATGCTGAAAAAAATTATTCATTTGCGCTTCGATAATTAACGATTTGAATCGGGACGTATTATGTATGAGGTCATAAATTTTATATGTTGATAATTGCAATGTAATAGGATTCGCACTCTATTAAATCAAAACATCAACCCATGATGTTATTCATTTTTGTTTGAAAATTTTGTACGGAATTCAAAATTTCCTCAAACGAAGGAACGGTGCCAAAAATCATTTGATTCATGTTTTTATAATCGCGTTCAAGTTCTTTGAGCAGTTTTTTGTGTGGGTAAATTGTTAATTGTCCTGGAATTGCAGTGTCATAGTTTGCCCAAGAAGCTCTAAAATATTTCTTTTTGTTGACTATTACGTCGTGTAGAAGATCAAGATTGCTTAATGCATCATCGTCGATATGCGCTTGAATAAGTTGATATACATCATAGTAATGACGGGATAAACGATCACCAAGAACTTTTCCTTCAGGCCGGTTATTTTCGGCATGCAGCAGTGTAATTTTTTCCCAAAATGTACGGATGGGAAGGAGGGTTCGAATAGGTGTTTGTTTAAGCTTTAGTAAATCTAAGAATTTTGATTCAACATACGATAAGACGTTCTTTTCTTCACACGGGTATATATCCCCGCGTATTCCTAATTCAATCAGCACAGATTGTTTGATATAAGGATGTTCATGCGTTGACGTTGCTACAGGATAATAAAAACGAAGATTTTTTGGCTCAAACTCATCTGGCAGCAGTCGCCATGCTGCTTCCGTTGGGAGAGATTCACGGATTGTTTTTTCAAGGGAAGTCGTAAATGTGTGTTGAATAAAGCCAATGGCTTGTTTGTCTGCCAATTCGAGTAAACGCTGGAATTGCTTACCTGAAAGCGAGGGATCATCCATTGATTCACTAAAAAGTGCTTTATCAATAGTAATGTCACAATCTTCTGAAAAACGTTGGATGAGTCCATAACATTTTGATAAGGAAGTACCTCCTTTAAAAACCAAATGATTCGAAAAGGGTAATTGAAATATGTGTGTGAGAATCCAGCTGACCCAAAAATCTTTTTCAAGCAGGGTAGGGGAGATCCCCATCAACGCCGAGGTTCGAAGAAAAAGCTCGTTTTTTTCGGGTGCTGTTAAATCAATGAATCGCTGCACGTTGTTCAATCCGATCAAGTTGTGGGGCAAGATTACGCATAACCTTATTTTTTATATGGCGCAAGCTGAATACGTCATCATGTGATAGTTTACGCGCAATCCGATCAATGATGTGATCGGGCGCGCCTTTTGCACCAAAATAGCGTAATGCTTGAATGAATATACCAATAGGAGAGTCTGACCCACTTATTACTTTTGGTGAAGCATGAATCAAATGGATGTGCATGCCACATATAGCGAGGGTGTGTGACTTTCCGTCCGTAAGATACGTCAATTGTGAGGGTACTTGTGTGGTTAGGCCAAGTGCATTGGCTGCATTAAGTGGAGCCAAGACAAACACCTGTCCCATACGTTTTGAATAAGCCACTATAACATCATTAATATCGGGACTTAAATCACCCAAGAGACTGCTTTTACGAGGAATATCATAAAGACCATACCCAAGACGTCGAATAATGTCCTGTTTAGCTAAACGGTGAAGGATAACATCAATCGTGCCTCGATCGGCATCAGACTGTGTTAAATCATGTGCACTAAAAACCCACCCCTGTGAATTGGAAAGGATTTGTTTTTTTATAAGGGATGACAGTGTTGTGCTGGGCATGATGCTTCTCTATATGTAATTAAAAGTAATCTTTTTTCTTACAAATGTCAAGATAAATTCCTTTGCACAGTAAAAAGGAAACGTTACGTTTGAATGCAAAAGCTCTGCTTTGTGGCGCAAATGTATAAGGTTTCAGTTCTCCTAACATAAGAAAAACAAACCCTATTTATATTTCTGTTGATTTTATTAATGTGGTCTACGTACATTATGTTCTATAAGTGATAAGAATTTTAGGTGCGCGTTCTTTCATTTGCGATAAGGAGCGCCTTTACATGCGAAAGTACTATCTTAGTGGAATGCAACGTGAATCACTCGCCCTTATCAATTTAGGGACATTTCTTGAATATTTTGATTTTAAAGTGTATGTGCATATCGCCGTCATTTTAAACGTTCTCTTTTTTCCGACTACAGATCCTTACACACAATCTCTTCTTGCCGCATTTTCTTTCTCTATGGCCTATGTCTTAAGACCCGTAGGATCGTTCTTTTTTGGCATTTTAGGCGATATGTGGGGGAGAAAGGTAAATATCATTGTAACGACATTACTGATGTCGATTACCTGTTTTTTTATGGCCTGCATGCCAACCTATGCACAAATTGGATGGTATGCTTCTATCGCCGTACTTGTTTGTCGAATTGTTCAAGGAATAGCATCAGGGGTGGAAGTCGTTGGGGCTGTCGTTTATACAACAGAAAGTGTCAAAGCACCTCGTTGTTATTTTTATACAGTACTCATTGGCGTCGCTGCTGAGTCTGGATCGTTGTTTGCCCTTGCAGCGTGTACATTAATGCTTACCATACGGCCTGAGGATGGTTGGCGTTATATTTTCTTTTTAGGTTCAGCGATTGCGGTCGTGGGTTCAATTGCCCGTGTTCGCCTTAAAGAAAGTCCTGAATTTATTAATGCAACAAAACAACGAAAAATAGTGAATGTGAAATCACTAAAGCTTTGGGAAACATTTAAGCAAACAAGACGCAATACCATTGCCTATTTTCTTTTGCAAATGCGAGGACCATTCTTATTTTATATGACCTACATTGGTTTGAATGAATTCATTGCGCGTCGTTATGGTTATACACCAACTGATATCATCAAACATAATTTGTTTTTATCACTGACATCGTTTGGAACCTATATTGTTTTTGTATGCCTGACACGTTACATTTTCCCATTTCGTCTTTTAAAAATGATTGGTTGGACACTTTTTGGGTTCTCTATTCTGCTGACAGGTATGCTGAATGAGTCATCGGGTCTCTTGTATATTTCCCTCGCACAAGGAATCATGGGGTGTTTGAATGTAACAGGTATATCGGATGCGATATTTACACGTGGTTTTCCGGTCATTGGAAGATACACCATTATGGGCACAGCCTATTCCTTTGCACGTTCCATTACCGCGTTAACAACATCCTATGCCTGTGTTGTGATTGCCAGCACGTTTGGCTTAACGGGTGTTTTTGTGCTCATGATTGTTATTATGGGCATTCATCTTATTGGCCTCTATCTTTTTGAACCGTGCAAAGAAGATCGAAAAATTGAACAAAATTGGTCAAAAGAAATGAAAGATACAACACATTCGTCGGAAAAAAGTAACCACATCACAAAAAAAGATGATTCTGTTTACGTAGATTAAATTTTTGAAAGTGATTTATATAAACCAATGCCTTCGATCATCAACAGTTGAAATGTTGATATCTACTTGGCAATGATGACAATCTGCAATGAGTGCTATTTCATCGTGAATTTCTTCGACTGTGTTATCAAGCTCTTCATCATCTTCATAACGTACTTTAATAACATACTCCCAATCCTTGCCTTCAAACTTCTTTCCTTCATACCATCCCAGTAAAGATTGCACACGTCGGTTAGCTTTGGTTTTCCCTCTTACAAATTTGCTGTTGTTTTCAATATCAAACCATACTTTAAGCTCAATTGTTCGTTTAGATGGTGTTGGCGAAGGGACGATATTGATAATATTAGTTTCTGTTTGTGGTGTTTTCTTTTCTTCTTGAGCACTTATTACTAAATTTAAAATAGCGTCAGATAAGCTCAAATTATGCAAATCAGCATACGTTTTTAAAAGCGTATAGGTTCCATGATTCAACTTAATCGATTTGACGTCATGTCGTTGGTTGGATTGAATTTGTCGTAAGGTGCCAAGACACCGTTGCCATTTTTTGGTAGGAACATATACATCTACCCATCGCTGCAACGATTTTTTAAAAGCATCAAAATCTTTATGTTCATCAGGTAGCGATGTTATCTTTAGAAAAGCCTGTCCCGCTTTATCCGAAGTCTTTTCATCATCTTCAAAAATACGTTTTTCATAGAGTGCTTTGGAAAAATATTGGTAGATATCTTGCGCGTTTTGAGCGTTCACTTTTACTGGAGGACGTGGCATAAGAAATGATCTTCTGAAATTATGTGTTGACTGCTATACGTACATTTATAAATGTAATAGCGATAATTGAATATATCAACCTATATTGTTTATGTATGACATTGTACATAACAAGAGGGTCATAATGAATACGTATTATTTCCTTTCTCCCTTTTAGGGCATAGAAATATAGGCTATTTTTCTAATCCACACAGTAGTGCGTTTTATGGTAGCTTAGCTAAGATGTATGATGTTAATAGCGCGCTCACGCTAAAAGTAGAGAAGGAGTCATGAGATTTGTTGTTACATCATTTTTTATGCTATAAAAACAATGTCACCAGCATTTGAAAAAATTGGTTTAAAGAATAGAATTCATTTTGTTTTTGTGCTGATTTTTGTTGCTCTCACCTCTGTAGCACAAGGGGCAACCGACTGGGATTTAAATTTTGCTGTTGAACGTATGGCTAATCAATTACTTGGAGATGCGCCAATCGATAGAGAAGACGTAGAAAATATATTTACAAAAATATTAGTTAACCAAAGCGAGCAACTTACTGAGCATAAAAGAGATAAAAATCAGAATAGTAAGGGGAGTTATATAATCATATCAACTCATTCTTCAACTGAAATAGTAGGTGGAATGGAAAACTTTATAGATGATTTTTTTGAAGATCCATTTCGTACACCAGAGCAACTTCAAGTAAGAAAAGATTTTATTAATATGCTGCATTATCTAGAAGACAAAGTGCCTCAGTTTGCATTTCAAAAAGGTGTCAAAATGATAGCTGAAAAGTTATCGGCATAAAAAATATGTTTCTTGTGACAAAATCATAATTTTTTGATAACAAATATTATTGCATGTGTTTATTTTCTGTTTTCATCATGGGTTGACGCTATCAAATTTAATGTTATTCATCAACCCATGACGTTATTGAATTTACATCTAGATCATCTATAGTAATACAAAACCACACACTATCTTAACATAAGGTTGCACTTTGCGTTTGTGGTTAGACGGTACTTTTTATATAATTATATTCTCTTCCCATAAATCATCATCGCCTTCTAAAATAAGATTTTGGATAGGGGATATTAATTTTGAGATTTTTTCTGCATTTTCTGTAAGAGCAAAAATCATGCACTGAATACTGTCAGTTAATTCAAAAATTTTATCGCCGTCTTTTTCCTTAGGAGTTTGGTTTTCATGAAGAATTTTAAAAAGAAGTTGTTGAAGCTGAGAAAGATCATCTTGAATTTGAGAGGAACAATCACATAACTCGTCACTAAGTCCAATAGCATTCATCAATTCAGATGTTTCAATTTTCTCCTCTATTTTTTCAAGAACATCAGACGTTAATGTTATCATATATAAACCCTTTTTAAATTTTTATGCAAAATCCAATGCTTCCATGATTCCACTCACGCCAATATTACAAATAATGCTGCCCGAAGAATGAGTGGAAAATATACCATAAGATGTTGTTAACTTGTGCCAATCAGTATCTAATTTTTTATATGTTTTAATAAATTCATATTCCCCTACATTAATGATCCTTGCTTGTGTTTTAGCGCCATGGCTATCTTTTTCTTTATTTCTTCCACAAACAATAACATGTTCAGTTATATCTTTTTTTATACGAGGACTATTACTATAGTTATAAATAGCATCAAACTGTGGATGATTATACCCTCTATACTTTCCTGAAGAGAAAAAGGCGTATACAGGCTGAATAGCAAAAACCCATTCATAATTATTGGATTCCTCTGTTATCGCTCCGTGATGACATGTTAATAAAATATGACATAAAAGAGAATTATAAGGTGAGCCTATGAAAGAAAAATTGTGTATTATTCGATCTGTTGTAATACCTGTCGCATCACCCGTAATAATAATCGAAAAAGTATCGTAAAAGATAATTCTCATTACGCAGGAACTCATATTTTCTTCATGATTAATGATTTCTCCTCGTATTGGGTGAGTTTCTTCCTCAAAACAACCAGTACTTTCATAATTACGTGTAGGACTGTGCCCTGCATTTGCTCCAAGTATTTCTACCATCACACGACCTTCTGTCGAAAAATCCTTTAACTTCGAACGTAATATAAAAGGTCTTACTTTATCTTTGATTCTGAGCCTGGTCATCCTCATGAGTGCTTCTTCAATTCCCTCATAACCCGTTGCTATACCAATAACCGCTTTCTGTTCTTCTAAGTATGATTTCAAACCTTGCATCTCAATAATTGATAAATCATGACTCAATGAAAAAACGTTTGCGCTAGGCAACGTTAAAATACTATCAAAAAAGGCCAATGAATCTTTTGAAAAAAGGTACTTTTCAAAAGACCCTCCCAAATAAAAAGATAGAGAAGGATTAATACTCAGCTTATCTCTTGAATCATTAATAAAATCAGAGAACAAATTAAGATGATCTTTATCTGCATGAGAACAAATAAAAACAATAGGATGTACCGAGAGTAAATTCGGTAAAAATTCCATATATGGTTTTATGCTATTAAATGCAAGAATAACCTCACCGGTATGAGGATTAGTGGGATGCTTAGATGATCCGGCATCAATCAGTAGTCTTTTGCCAGTCATTGTATCAATTGCAACAACACCGTTACCTTGCCCAACATTGACAAAACTCACTCTAAACCCTGCATCTATTTTTTCTATTTCATCAAAATCTGCATCACTTGCGTATAGATGCAAAAAAGAAAAATATATAAAAATCATTGTTATTTTCAGGAAAGATAAATTGCTCAACACTTAATCTACCTCATCAAAACTCAAAGAGAAGGTTGATTCGAAAGCATTTTTTATAAAAAATTGTAATTTAGATTGGTATTGCCGTACATCATTTAACTCGCCTTCATCTATGCCATTCTCTACTACTTTTTCCATCAACAGCGGATCAACAGTCCTAAATAAAGCCTTTTGATACAAATTAAATGCTTTAGAATGACATGACGCTAAATCTTCTACAGATAAAATTCTTTCTCTCTCGCAATGTAAAAGTGTTTGGGCTGCTTTAATATATCCGTTTGTCACACCTAACGTTCCACCTTTTACAAAAGAATCAATTGCTAATCCATAAAATTTTCTTACTTTCTCACGATCATTTGGAAAAGCATTTGTTGTAGCTAAAAGAAAATCGCCATAGTCTATACAGGCCTGTGGAAAATCAAATTCAGCAGCTGTTCTGTAAAAAGAGTTTGCTTTTTTTAGGTTCCTTTCCACAATATCACCAACACCAAATTGAAAATATTGTGCAATGATAAGATGGCCATATCCTGCAAGCTTAGATTGATAGATTTGTAGAATTATGTGAATTCGTGCAAGTTTATCCTGCGATGCTAAATGTGTTGCTACCATCAATCCATTTATCATCTCGGACACAGCACTCTTTGATCCGTTTAAAGCAGCTTTATCATAATACCTATACGCTTTCTCAGAATCACCAATAGCTCTACATGCTCTGCCCAATCTTAAAAAAGTCCGCGCATTAACAAAATGCGAAGAAACATCCTGCGCAACATATGTTTCAACTAAATTCAAATATTTTGCTATATAGAGAGGAGCTCCTCTTGATAGAACAGAATCTAATAGTAGTTCAACAGACTCGCAATCTCCCCCTTGTGCTTTGTCTTCAATTTCTAAATGTACATTCTTCTGTAATTCTTCAAATTTTATCTTTATTTCAGGGGAATACCGTGAGTCGTTAAAAATAGTTGAAGCAATCATACGCGCTTCAAGATGTTTGAATTTTGCAGCTATTAAAATAGATAATTTAACCGCTTCATTATGCTCGTAATATGAAGTGCATGCGGTTGAATCTAAAATATCCGCAGGAAAGAAAAAAAACCCTAATAATTGAGAAGATCGGATATCTTGTATCCATTGTTCATATAAATCTATAATTGCTGCTACATTATTGGATGTCCACGCCTCATGAAAAGGTCTGTGAATATCATCCAACTTATTTTGTGAAAATATATATTCTTTCACGAAACAATCTTTCTCTACCTGTTTCGAAGAGGGGATCTTTAATTGTATATCTCCTTCATTAAACGAACATACTTCAACAGCAGAAGCTCTTCCTGCGTGAGTTAATATAAATAAAAGAATAAAAAATTTAATCATCACGCCAGTTAACTCATTATATCAGATACATCTGTTGCTTTTATTCCAATAAAACCATTTACTTTTTCACCACCACTTACACGAGAAATGGATTCTGTTACCATTAACACATGTGATGTATGGAACATTTGTTTAATCATATTGGATATGAATTCTGATCGAGGAAGAATATCACGTAATGTGAGAGGTATAGAATCAGTCACATCAACAATAAAGAAATCCAATGCCTTTTCACCGCGCCCGCTTGCATCACCAACAGAAATGTCAATACGAAGTGGTTTCTTATCCTCAAAAAAAGACACCAGTTCTGCTCTTATTAATGGTGTATCCAAAAGTGGTTCTTGCAACTCCATAGAATGGACTTGTGATATATTCACTATGGTAATGAATGTTAATAACAATGCACGCATGCTCATATTTTTCATTGATCGGAAACCTCTATCTTGAGTTAAAGAAAAACAATGCACTAAATGATTGTAACAAACAACTTTCTTTATCAAACGTTGAAATGTAATCTCTTTTTCCCCTGCGAATACCCTTTATCAAACATGTGGTTAAAAATTAGGTTTAAACAGAGACTCATCTCAGTTATGTCTTTTATCTAACTAAGAGAGTAATTTATAGTTAACTGGTATACCATCTTTTGCCAAATGATCTACACAACAGTAAATTGTACTCTCGTTTAATTCATGGGTATCCCTTGAAACACTTATTTGCTTTGAAGGATGTTTTAAGAATAAAGGACTATGACAAGTGTCAGTTACAGAGATTGGAAGAGAAATATGATATTTTGGCACACCATAACTAAATTGATATTCAGAACTTACATTCATTTTCCAACCTTTAGAATCCCTTGGATCTGTCCATTTTAATTGATACGTTGTGTCCTTATATGGACGAGAGGAATAAAAAAGTGTATGCAAAGGAAATAATTTTGTCTCTTTATCTGAAAATGTATAGTGTTGTGTTGCTGCGTAATTAACAAGGCGGTCTTTTAAAATCGATCGTGTATCATAAATTTTTTTGTAACAATCATTACAAGCATCATATGAAGAATAGAAACGCATTCCCATACTATGAATTTCTAAATCTTCACGATGACCCGTGCGTCTAATTAATCCAAAAAAAACATCAATATTGTTTGCGAGTGAGTCAAGTGCTAAGCGATCTCCGTGATTATTATCATCTGCCAGCGGACGAACAGAAGATTGTGATAAAAACTTATATTTCTTTGTAACTCCTAATTCGACAACAGACTCTTCAGATACAGAACTGCTAACAAAATCAGAAAATTTCCTAGATCCTATACCCAAATTATTGGGTGTTACTGAAAATTCATAAAATGTATCTTCTTCTTGTGAAAAATCTTCTACTAAAAGCGTGCCTTCTAATACTCTTGTGTAACGACAATTACTTTGACACCCAGTGACAATTACTTTTGACACAAAAAGGAGTCCAAGGTTACTGCGTAATCTTACTCCATTTTAGCCTCCGATACATCACAAATTTCCCTCTCTGTTTGCTCTTCATTTTTTGCTTTTTTAG
>CANLGW010000054.1 GCA_947490395.1 Alphaproteobacteria bacterium | reverse complement strand
ACTGGTCTTTTTTTGATTTTCGTGTATTTTAGAGACATAGGGTATCCATTTTAGTCGGTGAATACCCTTTTTTAGTATATCTTGCTTAAAATTTGAAGCGTTTTCCGTAAAAGTTTAGCTCTAATTCCACTTACGCAGTAGGTCTATTAGTTAAAGAGGGCATATTAGTCGAAACCACAGGATTACAACGAGACAAAATATATGTTTATAAAAAATATTTAAGCGCCTTAGAAGAAGGAACGAATACGAGTGTGTTTGAACAATCTCAAATTATCAAAAGAGTTGAAAAACGTGGAGGAATAAAGCTACCTTGGAAAGTGAATTTAAGAGATTATATTGCAAAAGTAGAAGGAAAAATAGAAATAAGCTTTTATGTATTAGGTCAAAAAGAATTTTCGATTGCAAACTATCGACGGATTGATGCTGACCCAGATATAATACGAGATCAATATCTTATTGAGGAAGCAATCTTCATGATTGCTAAAGAATTAACGTTATTTAATTTGTAACAACGAGACTTTAATAGCATGACAAATATTATTCACTCTACACGTACTGAACGTATGCTAAACGTACTCACATCAGCCCTATCACCGTCCCATATCAAACTTTATGATGAGTCAGATAAACATCGGGGTCATAAAGGGGTTCAGGAATCCATGAACGCAGGTATATCTGAAACGCATTTTATCCTCGAAATAACAGCAGCCGCATTAAGTGGTATGACGCGCATCACTCAACATCAAAAAATTTATCAAATCCTTGCCAGTGAATTTGATCAAGGACTTCATGCACTTCAAATACGAATCATCTAAAGATTTACGTTGCACCTAAGGCTGGAGTTAATCGTATCTGCGCCTTGAAATCATTCACGAAATCATCAATCGTCATAAGAAATGGTTTTTGAAACCCATAATTCTCAGGGTATGTCAGTGTTAGTCCATGATAACGTGCAATAATCTCAACAACCCATTTCGTCATGGCTTCGCTGCCACGCGTGTATGGCATAGCATGGGTTTGAATATAAAATAGATTGCCCAAATCTTCGGCTATACCATTGACAT
The DNA here is from genome assembly GCA_947490395.1 of Alphaproteobacteria bacterium. Lineage (GTDB taxonomy): Bacteria > Pseudomonadota > Alphaproteobacteria > Paracaedibacterales > CAIOTO01 > CAIOTO01. The sequence continues at coordinate 10,275 of CANLGW010000054.1, read as the reverse complement.
CACTATGGTCACGGAAGATAGCTTTCTCCCAATATTCAGCACAAAATTCCATGAGAGCATTCACATGCGTTTTCGGTGCATGTGTCACCAAGAAAAATGATTTCTCTGCAATACGATTAAGAGATACAGGGGTAATTCCATTTGGCTTTTGCACATCTGGTTGAAACACGCCATAAATTGTGCTAATTGGAATAATTTGATTATTAAGATTGAGCTTCATTTCAAATTTCAAAATGTACAAACCATTTGGCTGGCGCTGCTGCGTCCGTATAAAACGTTCTAAGCTTGTGTTTGGCAGCGAGTAAAATAATTTATCCAAACTAATCGATTCATGTTGAGCAATTTTAATAACCGCATCATCGGTTAATTCGTTAATATTATATTTATAGTGTTGTGCCAAAATATTTCGCGTATGTGCAATATTATTCTCATCCAAACAAAATTCCTGATTTACAACATAAAGATTATTTTGAGACCGTGAGCTCGTTAAATGAACAATATTATCAACATAAGTTGGCAATAAATGACTTAAAACGTCTTTAAAAAATGAGCAAATATCGTCATGCCACTTTGTTCGAACGGGTGTAAATTCTAAAAATGAATTTGTATCTTTTGTACGTAATTGTCCAAACGCTTCTTTTGACGGTGAATTGGTTTCAAACGCTATATCACGCCTGAATTTACCAAGCCCATATGCTTCTTCGCCCAAGAATTGACCATAAAGTATACGCAATGCTTTTTGATTGGATCGCGCTTGATTAATAAAATCAGCTATGGCATGAACACCCCATTTAATAGCTTCATTTGTTCGAACACTAAAAATTTCATGCCCTTTATCACCACCATATAAAGCAGGTTGCATGTAAACGCTAATTTTTGGGGACGCCATTGAAGCAGAGACAATAGCTGGCATTATTTGCGGTGGCACATTTGACGAAGGGATGTCAGCATAACTTGTTTGAATACAACAATATGCAACAATGACGAATAACCAAATGCTTATCTTTTTCATGGTTTTATAAACAAAATATCGTTTTATTGGTATAATTATGCATAAAGTTTTAGTAAAAATCTAGTGGGTATTATTTGCCTATTCTTTGATGATTTAATTCATAAATTATTTCTTCTCGAGTCAAAGCATGCGTCTTAAGATGAAAATCTTAGAAAGACAAATTATAATTTAACTCCATAATTATGCAGGAATATCTCTATCTCAAACAAATTCTTTTAATTCTTTAATCGTATTATTCACTTTTCATCTGAGAGGAGAATAAACTTAATTACTTCAAATCAAATTTTTATTGACTTTTTTTTCAATAAATGGCAATATGATTTCTGCCTTAGAGGTTAAAAACTAAAATAATGGAGAATTTTATATATGAAAATTAAATTAGATGATATCGACTTGAATATTTTAAACAACATACAAAGTGAAGGTCGCATTACAAACGTTGAGCTCGCGCGTCGTGCAGGTATTTCAGCGCCACCTTGCTTGCGTCGTGTAAATGCACTTGAAGATCAAGGTGTAATCGCAAGTTACCAAGCAAACCTTGACCCGCACACACTCGGTTTTACCGTTCAAATTTTCTGTGAAGTTGCTTTAACAAGTCAAAATGATTCTGATTTACGCATTTTTGAAGAAAAGATCCAATCATGGCCACTCGTTCGCGAATGCTATATGGTCACAGGCGGCGCTGACTTCTTGCTGAAAATTGTCGCACAAGATTTTGATGCTTATCAAAGTTTCTTATCAACTGAGCTATCAACATTTACACTTGTATCACAAATTAAAACACGCATGGTCATTCGTTCAAGCAAGAAATTACCAGGTGTTCCGCTCGAACTTATTACGTTGTAAAAAGCGAACTACCACTTTTTTCATGTATAGATGTATAAATATGTTATAATCTCCCACATATTTTATCACATCTATGACTGAAAGATTCTTCATATGATATTTCTAAAAAGTAGTCAAAAACTCAAACAAACGCTTCCTGTAATACTTGGTGTTCTTGCTGCAGATCAGCTCACAAAACTTTCAGTGCTTTGGATGATTACAAAAGGTCAAGTGATCAATGTAACGTCATTTTTTAATGTTGTCCTTACGTTCAATACAGGTGTCAGTTTTAGTTTATTTCAATCAAATGGCATGCTCGGACTATGGCTACTTATTTCCATTGCCACTGGTTTGTGCATTTGGCTAGGCGTGCTGATCAAGCAAAGTCATGATAAAAATGAACAAATTGCCTTTAGCATGATCATTGGTGGCGCTATAGGCAATATAACCGATCGATTCCTTTATGGTGGTGTTGTTGATTTCCTTGATTTCCATATAAAAAAGTATCACTGGCCTGCATTTAACATCGCTGATTCAGCCATCGTTGTTGGTGCTGCTATTATTTTGTGCGTTCACCTATGGCATTCTTTTCAAAATAATGCTAAACATTCTAGTAATGCACGTAACAAATCCCCTAAAAAATGAGATCGATAACAATGTTCACTAAAAATGCCATATGTGTTTCCACTGTTTTTATTGCCAGTCTAATCTTATTAAGTGGGTGTGATTCGTTCCGTAGCACATTTGGTTTAGATCATTATCAGGCTGACGAATTTAATATTGCCAATCACAAACCGCTTAGCATTCCGCCAAGTTATGACCTAACACCACCCAACGCAACGACATCTTCCAACACTGCTCACAATCGCGGCGAAGTATCAACAGCTCATCAAGCACAAAAGGTACTTCTTGGTCACACCACAAGAAAAAGCGATGCACAATCTGCTAGCAGCGCTGCAATCATCCAAAAGGCATCAACAAAACAAATCGCAGATGACAATATCCGAGAAACGGTCACAAATGAAGCTAAAGATAATGCGGAAACAGACAATCCTTTAGCTGATAAAATTGCCCAATTAGGTGAAACAATCAAAAAAAATGCAACACGTACGTCAAATATTGCCCCTGATGGGCATGAGACAAAAGAGATTAATCAATCAGCAGCAGCTGCTGCGTAAAGCAAACTTTTGATAACAAGAAGCCGAGCAAATTATGAACCATAGGTCATTACGTATTATCTGTCTTAGTGGTGCTTTAATCAGTATGGAGACACAATTAATGGCAGAAGAGACGATCACGACATCACCTAACGTGGCAGGAATAACAACAACAGCCTCAACAAAAACATCCCCCACTAAAGCTGTTACAAAGTCAACACGTACAAAAGCACCTGTTCATATACAGGAGTTTGCTGCAAAAAATAATCAAACTGTATGGTTCGTGCCAAACCCAGAGCTTGATCTTGTAACCGTTGGTTTTAGTTTTCAATATGGCGGGCGCCAGTCAGATCCCGAAAGCAAACCAGGACTAACGGATTTTATGGTTGCCATGCTTGACGAAGGTGCAGGGCCTTACGATAGTCAAGCTTTTAAAAAAATATTGCTCGAAAAAAATATCCAATTGTCCATACAATCAAACCAAGACAACATTATTATTGTTTTCCGAACGATATCAACTAATGTAACCGAAGCTTTTCGTCTCGTTAAATTAGCACTCACACAGCCCAGCTTTACGGGCGAAGCCCATACACGTGTGCGGCAACAAATAACAGCATCACTGATGCAATCGCTTCATCGCCCTGAACAAATTGCGCAAGATATACTGAAATCATCTATCTTTGGCAATGATCACCCTTATGTAAAAAATACAAAAAAATGCCTCGATATTTTACCAACGATTACTAATACAGACTTGGCCGAACATTTACGAAAAACAATCACACGAGCAAACGTCAAAATTGCTGTTGCCGGAAATACAACGGAAATTGACATAAAGCGCAATGTTAATGATTTAATGTCAGCCTTGCCCAAAGGAAAAGAAAGACAACAAATTCCAAACGGGCAACTACATGCTATGGGAAAAACAATTATTGAAGAACTGGATGTACCGCAAACTGTCGTTATGTTTGCTCACCCAGGCTTAAAACGAAATGATCCTGATTTTTACGCAGCATTTTTGCTCATAAACGCATTAGGCGGTCACTTTGAATCTCGCCTTTGGAATGAAATTCGCGAAAAACGTGGCCTTGCTTATTCTATTAATTTATCGCTTTTTTGCCATAATTTGAAATACGGAATGATGGGTGCGACAGCCACAAAAACAGAATCAGTTGAGCACGTCCTGCAACTCATTCGATCACAATGGGAAGATGTTGCAGAGCACGGTATCACAAAAGATGAATTAGAACTCCAACGTAAATATGTTATTGGATCCTACCCCTTATCCTTTATCGAAACACCCGATGTCGTTAAAATCCTTTTGGCTTACCAGGGAGAAGGATTTCCGAAAACATACCTAAATGACCGTGTTGATCATTTTAAAAAAGTGACGATTGCTGATATCAAACGGGTTGCCAAACGTTTATTAAAATCAAATCAGCTTACATTCGTCGTCGTTGGAAAAAAGGTTTAAGTCTTATGTTTAAACATTTAAAAACATATATAACACTTTTGTTGATTGGATTAACATCTATGGCTGTTGCTGGACAGAAACCATTAATTACCGTACAAACAAGCACGCTCAGTAATGGCTTAAAAGTTATGATCATACCAAACGGGATCGCACCCGTTGTCAGTATTGGCGTTGTCTATAATGTCGGCACTGCCGATGACCCACTTGACCAGGTTGGTCTGTCCCACTTCCTCGAACATATGATGTTCAAGGGTACAAAAGAGGTTCCAGGTGCACTATTTAATAAACTAATCCTACAACATGGTGGAAAGAATAACGCCCTCACTGAATTTGATTTTACGTTATATTATACGACCATATCCCTTGAATATCTTGATTTTATTTTAAAACTTGAAGCTGATCGTATGCGCAATTTAACGTTTACACGCGATGAAGTTTTATCTGAAATGGGGGTTGTACTAGAAGAACGCCGCATGCGTCTTGACAACAATCCGTTTGGCATGGCTTACGAGCTGTATTTACGTGCCTTTCACTCACATCATCCTTATGGCGTACACCCCATAGGTTATCCACACCACATTAAAAAATACACATTTGATTCTGTTCGTGCCCATTATGATACTTGGTATCGCCCCAATAATGCTACATTAATTATTGTTGGCAAGGTAACAATGGAAACAGCAAAACCGATCATTGAAAAGTATTTCTCATCCATTAAATCAACGCCCATACCTGCCCGCATTCGCCCACAAAATCCACCACGTGAGGGGGCAACCCAGACCATCACTCAATATAATAAACGCAATTCCCTTGTGATGATTCGTTATGCCTACGATGCACCAAACTTTAATAGTGACCTTGGCAAAAAACACTATCATGCATTAAAAGTACTTGCACATGTTCTCGGCGGCACGAACACAACTGATTTTTACTATCAAATGGTTGAGCGTCGAAAGTTAGCTATTGATGTATCATGTGACTATCATGGAGACGCTATTGATCCGCAAGAATTTTCAATTGAAGTTACCGCTCCACCACATGCCGATATTCCGTTACTGAAAGAAGAAGTGAAAAATTTTATCACGAGTATTGTAAAAAATGGAACGTCTGAAGATTCACTAAACCGTGCGAAAAATGATCTGATCGCAAAACTTGCCTATCTTAAAGATGGTACGGAAAGCTTACTTTATATTCTTGCAGAATATACGGCAAAAGGCTTTACGATTGACGATATCAACGCATGGGCGAAACATATAAATAACGTGACCATGAATGACGTAAAAGAAGCGGCGACACTTGTTCTTGGTGTTTCTCCTGCGGTTACGATGGAAGTTTATCCTGAAAAAAAAGACGCGAAGGCCGCTTAATTTAAAAGAATTCTGTATAACACCAAGAAATTTCATACGCAAATTAACGAATTTCTAATCATATAACCATACACTATACCTATATAAATTTGTTTGTAGCATGTTATGAAATTTTTTATTGGTCTATGCGTTGTTATTGCGTGCGTTCTTGTTGGTTATGTCGCAGGTGGTGGGCACCTTGGTGTTTTATGGCAACCTTTTGAATTTCTTATTATCATCGGTGCATCGATTGGCGCCTACATCATTTCGAATCCCCCAGCTGTCATTAGCCGCACAAAGGGCAATCTTGGACGGATTGTATCGGGACCAAAGTACAAAAAACGTGATTATCTTCAACTGTTATGTTTACTTTTTTGTATATTCCGAACCGCTAAATCAAAAGGGATGCTTGCCCTTGAAACACACATTGATTCACCTGATGATTCAGTAATTTTTCAACGTTTCCCGCAATTCCTAAAAAACCATACAGCACTCAATTTCTTATGTGATTACCTACGGTTACTTACCATGGGCAGCGAAAACGTACACCAAATGGATGATCTGATGATGGAAGAATTGGATGTTATCTTTCATGAAGATCACCGTGATGCAGGTGCTATTGAAAAAATGGCAGATGGTATGCCCGCATTGGGTATTGTCGCTGCTGTTTTAGGAGTTATTCATACAATGGGTGCGATTAGCTCCCCCCCTGAAGTTCTTGGAAAATTAATCGGTGGTGCTTTGGTTGGCACATTTGCAGGGGTTCTTATTTCTTACGGTTTTATAGGGCCAATGGCACAATCGTTAAAGAGCGTCTTAGAAGATGATCAAAAATATATCTTATGCATTAAAGCTGCCATCATTGCCTATCTCAATGGGTACGCCCCTATTATTATTGTGGAATATGCCCGTAAAACCCTGGATGAAGAAGCCAGACCAACCTTTGTTGAACTTGAAATTGCAACGCAACAAATTGGCGATCTCTGATTATGTCTGACAAAACGCCAATTATTATAAAAAAAAGACGAAAGAAAGATAACCATGGATCTCATGGTGGTAGCTGGAAAATTGCTTACGCTGATTTTGTGACCGCCATGATGGCTTTTTTTTTACTGATGTGGCTTGTTAATATTACCAGTGAAGCCCAACGCAAAGGGATTGCCGATTATTTCGCCCCGAATATTGTGAATCTTAACATACGCAACGGCAGTGCTGGCATGATGGCGGGAGCCAATGTTAGCAACGCCAATAACAGTAATGGACAAAGTTCAGAGGCCACACAAAAAGACAAACCCAAAGATGCTGACGACACGAAGGAAATGCAGCATCCCGCAGCCCCTGACACACCACAAAACAATAAAAAGGAATCCCCAAGCAACACGAAAGACAATAATAAACAAAATGCAAATGCACTTTCAGCCGAAGATGCAAAAAAGATGGAGGAGCTCAAAAAGAAAGAAAAATCACCAATTCCACAAAAAAGTGAATTAAAGATAAAGGATACGCCATCACACGCCGCTACAAAAGATGCCGCCATTGATACAGCACAACAAAAAGAACATATGACCCTAGGTGGTACACACACAAAAGATCAAGATAAAGACCTTATTAAGGGGGATAAACAGCATTCCCAAGGGGGCATCAAAGGCACAGAAAAGGCAGAAGACAAAGCCATCATCGAAAATGAAAAACAAACAGGAAATAAAAGAAAAGGCGGCGTTGATGCCAAAGATACACATCCACAAACAACAGAAAACCCTAAAAAAGGTGAGGCACAAAAAGCAGAGACAGCAAAAATAGCCCCTACCCCTATAAGTGCTGCTGATCAAAAAGCAAATGAAGAAAAGGCACTGAAGCAAGTCCTTGATAACGCAAAAGCAGAGCAGGCGGCAACTACTTATGAGAGATCCATTGAACAAGGGATCTCCGCAAAAATTACAGAACAACAGCGTGCGTTACAAAAAGAAATTCATGAATCAAAAGCCCGCGCAAATGAGGTAAAAAAGCTACAAGAAGCCGAACAAACTAAATTACAAGAAATGGCATCAGAGCTCAAAAACATGGTCAAAAAAAGTCCTGAATTACAAGGATTGTTATCACAAGTTATCCTTGAAATTCGACCAGAAGGGCTGCGTATACAGCTCATTGATCAGGACAACAAATCAATGTTCCCGTCAGGGAGCAGCGCTATGCATCCTGAAACAAAAAGCCTGATTAAAATGATCGCGTCCCTAATACTGCCTATTCCCAATCAATTGGTGATATCAGGGCACACAGATGCTCACCCGTTTACAAATGCTCGAAAATATAGCAATTGGGAATTATCAGCAGATCGCGCAAATGCAACCAGGCGCGCCCTTGAAGACGCACAGATCGAGGCTAAACGATTTGAATCTGTCATGGGTAAAGAAGCAACTGATCCATTTGTGAAGGACGATCCGTTTGCAGCAGCCAATCGCCGAATTAGCATTACTCTCCTCAGACAATTTGGCACGCCATCGTCAGTCTTATTTGATAAATTAACAGCACCACATCCACCCATGGTTCAGGAACAATCAGCGGCGCCAGCGGCAGCGTTACCAACGACACCGCCACCAGCAACACCATCATTAGCAATGCTAACCCCAGCAGCACCGCCAGCGACAACGAATCACGTTCTTAACGTAATCATTCACCTTACTTAAAAAATCAAATACATTTACGCATCACCGTTTCCTGTGAAAAAACCATCACTATCGTACACGTCATAACTCGTACCACTGTCACAAGTAGGAACATACCGCTTAAGCATTGTATCACGAGGCAAAGGATCAAATGATGCTGGGTTATCAACAATGAATAATGGCGGAAGCACTATTGTGCCATTTAAATTTTGTTCATCTAAAATGGCTGATAAAACAATGGCATCTTCACTTGAGAAATCACTTGTTCTAAAATCAACATTCTCAAACCCGAGTCTTAGCAAACTTAAAGCTCTATCAATGACCGAATGGTATGCCGTTGCAGCCAATAGGCTCGAAACCCCATAAAGACTGGTCATACAATTAAACGCCCTGAATCGCTTAAGATCATAAAGGGGAACCACATCAGATGCGCACATAAAGCCACCATATGACCGTAATATCAATAATTTTAGTTCCATTACAGAATGCTGATTTGCAGAGTCAACTGATCTTAAAAGCAATAAATCATCATTAACAGTAACATTTTCTATCTCAAAATAATCCGCACCAAGCATCCAAACATAATGCTGCCAACCACTTGATGGACTACAAATATCCATCGTTTCCGTTAGGTTTTTCCTATATGTCGTATCACTAGGATCAATTATCGTGTGCATGATCAATGGTATATGTGATTCACCGCTCAATAATTTAGCATAGTTTGCATCATATAATACCTGAAACCTGCGCTGTAAAATTGAATCACCATCAAAAACAGTTGCATGGAGGCGGGGATATGACGGAACAAAGGAATCAGTAATGCGTAATACGACCCCTTTATCTTTACCTGGTTGATAACTTAAATAAAAAGGAGCCTCAGATAAAACACGAATAACGGTTATAAATGTATATGTATTAAGCACAGAACTATATTCGTCAATAATACATTTTTGCTTATTAGTTCTGGCAACATATACCTCTTCAGATTCACCAGGCCCTTTTGGTAAATGCCCATTAAATGCTGAAAGCTGTTTTTTCTTATTTGACTCAATTGTACTTGTTTTTACTAAATAATAAGGATTAATAGCGCCAGACCCAATAATTAATAATTCAAGATGTTTTTCATCATATGTTGGATAATTAGTTTCATCAAATTTGATATCATAAACTGCAAAATAACCATTAGGTAATTCCATTTGTGCAATTTCATCACGTCTACCTAAATATGGCCAATATGAAATCACCTCAACTCGAATATCAGCAGCTGTTTTATTATCAACAGCAATCATTGGTTGTTGATAATTATGAAGAAACTTCTGTATAGCAAGCGTTTGTTCTTGTTGCTCTTCTATCATTGCAGTTGCGTTATTGATCCACATTCCAAATAAAAATACGCAATTAAATGCATATTTAAGTCTAATTTTAAATTTCATAGCAATTCCTTTCCTAAAAAACGGGATAAAGAATACATCCCTACCCCGTTTGCCATTATCCATTGTTTATGTGTTAAAAGCGATACTCAAATTTTGCCATAAACGTATTATTTGTAACATTTTTATAAAGTGTCCCTGAATAAGACACAATAAATTTTACCCCCGATGTACGATCTAAAAAGGCCGTATTTAATTGGAGGTAGTGCTTATTCACCTTTGGTGTGTAACGACAATTACTTTGACACTCAGTGACAATTAAAAATGAGACATGAATTGGGTCTAAAATTCTTGTAAAACAGGGATACATGAATCTCTTAATTTGCGGGAAAATATCATTGACCATAACATCCAGACAGGTGAAAAAA
>CANLGW010000053.1 GCA_947490395.1 Alphaproteobacteria bacterium | reverse complement strand
ATTTTTTCACCTGTCTGGATGTTATGGTCAATGATATTTTCCCGCAAATTAAGAGATTCATGTATCCCTGTTTTACAAGAATTTTAGACCCAATTCATGTCTCATTTTTAATTGTCACTGAGTGTCAAAGTAATTGTCGTTACACACCAGACGCATTCCTGCTTGTCCTAATGCACTATTGACTTCCGTTAGGGTTGCGCTAGAATCACTACAATCTTTTTGTATAAGATCACCACATGAAATCGCATTAACATATCGACATTCACCGCCGCCCATCCAACCATCACTGTGCGTCCATGCACAACTTATATTTTCTAATAAATTGTTATTACCTCTGTTAATAAATGCTCTTCTGCAACTCTCTCCTGATGTATTTTGTCTGCATGTATCATCATACTCAGCTGCTTTTCCATTTTCTTTCTCTGTCTCTAAAGCACGTTTTCTTTTATTCTTTCTCTCTTCAGCTGCGGCGCCACCAGCGGCTTTTTTCTTTGCTTTTTTATCGCTTTTAATCTGAAGTAAAATCCGTGTTATCTCTCCTTCATTTCGTTCAAGCTCGGCAGAGACAATATTAGATCGTGTTTCTTCATCAAGTGCATCCCATTCGATCCCTTTTTCATCTTCTGAACTCCAATCTATATCTTCTAGTTGAACGGCACGAAACATGAAATCAATATTTCGATCAAATACCATTCGTTTACAGTCATCTTCGTTTTTTCAGGCTACACATAAATCATAAAAACTCTTTAAATTAAGTGACGATGATATATAACCACCCGACATATTTCCAATCATTGTATAACGTTTTTGATTATTAAAACTTGGACTATTTGGATTACCAATTTTTGATTGTGTGTCATGTTCGTATAAATCAGGATAAATTTCTGCAATTTCTTTTATGTTAATTCTTTTAAAGAAATTAACGGTCTCTGTATCATTTGTTGCTGTGCACATGATGTGATCTGAACGCGAATAACCTCTATCATTATTGGGAAGCAAAAACATGCATGGCGCTCCCTTTCCCTTTGCATTTTTAGAGGCGTTACACGTCATAATATCACTATAAGCACTACAAGATGGCATAGAATTTGGTGTCTTTGTGCCAGCATAACATGCACTGATTGTGCACGCAGTATATACTATTAAGCCTTTTATTGTAGATCTAAATTTGAATACCATTATTTCCATCCACTTATAAATATCTATCTATGATATAGATTAAACAATAAATATTAACAAATGGTTTATTTTTGTTTAAAAATTATCACCTGAAAAACACTGAATAAGATCAATCATCTGTTCAACATGTGCAATTGGCGTGTCTTTATTGATGCCATGCCCTAAGTTAAAAATATAAGGCGCCCCCTGATTAGCCTCTAGCATCGATTTAATAGTTGATTTAAATTGTTCATTGTCACCTTGTAATAAAAGCTCTGGTGAGAAGTTTCCTTGCAGGACGGTTGTTGGCATATGGGATCGAAGTACGCTCATATTGGCTGTCTCATCAACACCAAATGCAATATTCAAATCAATTAATTGTGTATAATCACCACTCACGCCGCGTCCATAATAAATTATGGGTGTGTTGAAATGACGGAGGTGGACAGCCTTCACAATACGTTTGAGGGGTTCATACAAGTAAGCGTTTCTTAAATGAGCTGGTACAACCTTTGCCCACGATTCAAAAATCTGAACAGCATCACAGCCAGCCTCAATATGCATACATAAAAGGTCTATTACTTTTTCCTCCATCATCGCCTGTAGTTGTTTAAACAACGTGGCATTTTCCTGTGCAAAACCTAGAACTGTATTGAAGTCCGCTGTTTTTCCATTACTGATCATATAGGTGAGTAATGTCCATGGGGCGCCTGCAAAACCAATAAGTGCCTTTGTTTGATCTAAAAACGCACGTGTTTTTGCAATAGCATCAGCAACAGGGGCAAGCGCATTTTTAAGCGAAATTGTATCTGCTTTCTTCAATAGCGCGTTAAAATTAACTGTCTCCAATTTAGGACCATGGTCGGGTTCAAACCATACACGTTGCCCCAGAGCATGAGGAATAACCAAAATATCACTAAAAATAATAGCCGCATCAAGTGGAAAACGCCGCAAGGGCTGCAATGTAACCTCCACCACATCATCACTTGAAAAACAAAAATGCATAAAATCAGGATGGTTCTGACGTATTTTCCGATATTCAGGCAAATACCGCCCAGCCTGGCGCATCATCCACATTGGTGGCGTTGTAAACGATTTTTTGTGTGTCAAGACATCGATAAAGCGCATTACAATTTCTCTTCTCTCTTCGAATTAATATGTTACTCTATTCTATCTAGCATAGTTTGTTTGTCACGCTAAGGACATTTATGAAAAGAAAGATTGTAATTGTCGGGGTTGCCAGTGGATGGGGCGCACCTGATCAACGTACAGCAAATGGTGCACACGTTGTGATAAATCATCTTAAATCAATTTATCCTGACTTATTTTACACCTATGCGTCTTATCATTTACCAGAATCACTCTCGTCAACAGCCATAAAACCATTGCACGATTATGCTATTCGGCAATTTCATGTAACACGGGTTGTTACAGAACTTAGCCATCAAATTGAAGTTCTTGTTAATCTTGGTTATTTTCCAATTGTGATTGGCGGTGATCATTCAATCGCTATGGGGACATGGTCAGGCATTAAACGTACTTATAATACGGATTTCTCACTCCTATGGTTTGACGCACACATGGATGCACATACCTATGAAAGCAGTAATAGCTTATCACCTCATGGAATGCCTATTGCAGCCTTATTAGGACATGGTATTAAAGCCTGGACAGAACTTGCTCACAAAGATCGCCCTGTTATTGCGCCTGAACATTTATACCAATTTGGTATTCGAAGTTTTGAGGAGGGTGAAGCATCACTACTTGCTGAACATAATATTGCAATTTGTTATGCGCATACATGTGCGAAGAATGGTTTGTTGCCCGAAATTCAATCGGTTATGCAAAACCGTAGTACAGAAAATTTTGGTGTTAGTATTGATATTGATGCGATTGATCCACATTTCGCACCTGGTACAGGAACAACGGAACCTGATGGACTTAACCCAAAAGACATCGTATCATTTTTAAAAGAAATTAAGAATCATCCTCATTATGTCGCTCTTGAAATTATGGAATTTAATCCTGATAAAGATATTGAGAATAAAACACTTTATTGGCTAATAGAATTTATCGAAACACTTATTTAGCAGCTAACGCTCCCATTAAAAAAGGAATATAAAATGCCGACAAATGCCGAACTTATTGCCCGTGAAGATTATGTAAATGCTCGAAACTATAATCCCATCCCTGTGGTAATAAGTCGTGGTGAGGGGGTCTGGTTATGGGATGTGGAAGGTAAGCGATACCTTGATATGCTATCCGCCTATTCGTCAATCAGTCATGGTTATGTACACCCCCGTATTTTAAAGGCGCTCACTCAGCAAGCCGCCCTTGTCTCTGTTTGTTCTCGTGCTGTGCACCAAGATAAAATGGCTGATTTTTTGGAAACCTTATGCCGTGTTGTTGGGCAAGACAAAGCATTAATGATGAATTCTGGGGCGGAAGCTGTTGAAACAGCAATAAAAGTTGTACGTCGCTATGGGTATCAAGTAAAAGGTATTCCTAGTAATCAGGCAGAGATCATTGTTATGTCTGGCAATTTTCATGGGCGAACGATGGGGATTATTAGTTTTTCGTCTGATGAATCGTATAAAAAAGATTTTGGCCCTTTTTTACCAGGCTTTAAAATCATTCCTTTTGGGGATATTGATGCCTTAAAAGCGGCTATTACACCAAATACATGTGCCGTTTTAACGGAACCTATTCAAGGTGAAGCGGGCATTATTATGCCACCTGATGGTTGGCTTAAAGCCGTTGAAACAGTTTGCCGAGCGCAGAATGTTTTGCTTGTCGTTGATGAAATTCAATCAGGCTTATGCCGTACAGGGCGAATGCTGGCGTGTGATCATGAAGAGGTGAAACCAGATATTGTTATATTAGGAAAGGCGCTTGGGGGTGGTTTTTTACCTGTATCGGCGATTGCGGGAAAATGTGCTGTCATAGATGTTTTAGACCCCGGTAGTCATGGCTCTACCTTTGGCGGCAATCCGCTGGCTACCGCTGTTGGTAAGGAAGCATTGGATGTATTAATCGACGAACACCTTGCCAAACGCAGTGCTGAGCTTGGCGCCTATTTGCTTGAGCGTTTGCATGCCATGCAATCCCCTTATGTGACGGCTATTCGTGGGCGTGGTCTTTGGGTTGGGGTCGATATTGATCCGAATCAAATAACAGCTCATGATTTATGTACAGCCCTTATGCATAAGGGGGTTATTGCCCGACAAACGCATAAGGTCACAATTCGTTTAGCACCACCCCTTGTCATTACAAAAGATGAATTGGATTGGGCGCTGAAGCGTATTGAAAAAGTGTTTAGCACAACAACATAAGGTTAATCAAAAACTTAACGCATCCGTTCCGCAATGATTGCGCGACGCGCCAATGTATCGGCTTTTTCATTCAATGGATGTCCATCATGGCCTTTAACCCATTGCCATTCAATTTTTCGCATTTGCTTTAGGGTATCAAGCTCTTGCCACAAGTCTTGATTTTTTACAGGTTTCTTTTCTGAATTAAGCCATCCACGTTTTTTCCAGCCTTCAATCCATGATGTAATACCATTTTTCACATATTGGCTATCCGTATACAACGTTGCAAGCCTTGATTCAGGTAATAATTTCAAAGCTTCAATTGCTGCTTGCAATTCCATACGGTTATTTGTGGTTGCAGAATCACTCCCTGCATGGGTTATTTCTTGTGATTCTGCTGAAAAAACCACTCCCCATCCACCAGGCCCAGGATTGCCGCTACAGGCACCATCAACATAGATCGCAAGCGAGTCTGTAGCCGATAGCGATTCAAAAAACGACGAAAAGGTTGGTTTTGACATATCAAATTTCCATAAAAAATAAAAGGTTAAAAGAGTGAATCAGGCACGAGAGTGGGGTCATTAAGTTGGATTGTTTTTTGATTCAGTTCAACTTCTGTGATGTTACCGTGTGCGTCAATAACTTTCCATCGCAAAAGACGAACGCCGCCCTTTAAATTAAAAAAAAGAACAAGGCGTCCTGCATTTTCATCACTGGGGTGCACCAATACAATTTGCGCATCATCGCCCTGCTGCGCTGAATCAATGATCTTAACATCGTGATCAAAATTTAAAGGTCGCTTAAGTAAAAGCTGCGCAGGCGTTAGGGATAGTGGATAAGGCGCTGTCGATTTTTCCTCCAAATCCATAATAAACAACTCATTATTTTTGATAATAAGCCGCTGTTTATAATCATCTTGGTAATCAAGCCTTAAGCGTTCATCGCCGCTCTTCGCTTTTTTGAGCCACAGCATTCCCGTCAGACGCATACCATCTGGATTTGTCTGAATAATTGAGGCTTTGATAATAACCAGGCCATTCCAAAATTCTTTTATTTTAACCAAATCATCTGGAATGACTTTCTGAATAAGCGCAGGGATCTCAGGAGTAACAATTCCCTCCTCTGCCTTTAACGAGGCAATGCTGATCATAATAAGCAGCATTTGACTAAAATGACATAGTTGATTCCAGAAACAAGCTCTTATAAAAAATAGACGAGAAATATTCCTGCAATGCATCATCTCACCTCCACTGTCATGCTCGGACTTGCTCCGAGCATCTCTATGATTGAGGCGGCATATAACTTGATTCATTGCACCCAATATTTGCTTTTGAAGCATGAGAGATCTTCGGGTCAAGCCCGAGGATGACAAAAGAGAAAGCAAAGATGGTACGCGCCAAAGTTTAACAAAAATCATCCATTTATTTTGTACAAAAACCAAAAAATATCCATTAGTCATCGTGGCTTATTTCTTGTTAAAAGGGGCTGCAATTAACTGTCCTATATACTTTAAAAGCCCTGCACGTTCAATAGGTGCCTTAGCAACCAAGTCAATAATAATGGGTTCATTCAAAGCGGTGGTTGTAATTGTCATTTTTCCAAGAACAGCACCCATAGCAACAGGCGCTTCGATGGTAGGAAATACTTCAATTGATGTTTTTAATGTATTTTCAAATGCCCGTGGGATTGTGATAACCCTTTTTGTTGGCACAACGACAGTTACAAAATTTGTTTCTCCATACGTTACGGGAATATCCCCAATGACTTTACCTTGGGTGGCTATTTCTTTATTCACAAAGCTACGAAAACCCCAGGTGATTAGTTTTGTAGCTTCATTTGCGCGCGCTTGCATGCTTTTTAGCCCATTTATGACTAAAATTAGACGTTTGCCATCTTGGATGCAAGAAGCAACCATGCCGTACCCTGCAACGCTTGAACTACCTGTTTTAATGCCGTCACAACCAATATTTTTATACAGCAACGGATTTCGATTGCCCTGTTTGATTTTGCCATACGAAAATTCTTTTTCACTATAAATTGGATAATAATCAGGCTGATCTTTGATAACTCGAAGTGAAATCGTGGCAAGATCTTTAGCTGTTGTTAAATGTTCTGGCACGGGAAGTCCGCTAGTATTGATGAAATGCGTTTGTGTTGCTCCCATTGCGTGCGCAATACGTGTCATTTCTTTGGCAAAGGCGGCTTCAGAGCCTGAAATATTTTCAGCCAATGTTACACTGGCATCATTACCTGACTGAATAATTAATCCTTTCAATAAATCCGCCACACTCACTTGATCATTTAAATTTAAAAACATAGATGACCCTTCAACACGCCAGCCATTTTTACTAACAGTTAGAATGGTATCAAGCTTAACCACCCCTTCCTTTATTTTTTGAATGATAAGATAGGCTGTCATAATTTTTGTCATCGATGATGGGTGCATAGGCTGCGTTGCTTCTTTTTCCAATAAGACGGCTCCTGTCTCACAATCAATCATGTAGACTTCACGTGCAGCAACATCGATATCAACGGGCATTCCTACGAAAGGTGTTGTTGCCTTTATTGCATTGACGTCTGCCTCTGCCATGGTCTTTTCCATAGGCTTTTTAGTTTCTTTTTCTTCTACTTTTTGATTATGCTTTTTGTGATGTGCTTTTTTAGCATGAACACACTCAACAGATAAAAGTGACAAGAGAGATATAGCAATAAAGCAACGATTTAAAACAGACATTAAGAGACCTCATTAAAGGGATATTCCTTTCAAAAAAACGCCTGTTTGTGTTGAAAGTCAAGAAAAAGATTTTCCAATTCAGTTATTTTTTTAAATACAATTTTATAACTATAATCAGAAAATAAAACAGATATAAAAAATTAACAAACAAAGAATATTGATTATTTGATTCACTTTTACATTTCAATTGGCAATGTCTTCATTTTTTGTTAGAATCTGGTCAATTATGTTTTTACTTTATGCAAAGGTAAAAAATTATAGCAGGTTCATTTTGTAAATTATTATTTTTTTGAAAAAGAATATTATGTGGTGCCATTTTTTTGTTTTGTTATTTTCTTCTTTATTGCTGATTGGTTGTGCAGGTGATTCAAGCAAAACAAAGGTCACAGGACTGTGTGGCAGTTGCAAACCCTATTACGTGCGGGGATCAATGCACTATCCACAAACCCATTATGAATATGACGAAGAGGGGCTTGCATCTTGGTATGGCCCTGGATTTCATGGCAAACCCAAACCGCTTGGTGAAAAATTTAATCAGCATACAATGACGGCTGCTCACAAAACATTGCCGCTACCAACCATCGTTAGGGTAACAAATTTAGAAAATGGAAAAGCAATTACAGTTCTCGTTGATGATCGTGGACCCTTTGTTTACCAAGGTCGAATCATTGATTTATCAATGGAAGCTGCGAAACGTTTAGGCTCGTACGCAAAGGGAACTGTGCGTGTGCGTGTGCAATCACTTGTGCCGGAAAGCAAAGCACTTGCTGATTATTTAGCACAAAATGGACATAGACAAAGTAAAGATCGTTTAAAGCGTACATGGCTTCAAATTTATGAACAAGAAATACATGGACGCCCCCTTGAAGGAGCTGGTGTAGGCTATGAATCAAAATCAGAATTTATAAAAAAACCAAAGCATGTGCCCACAATTAAAAGTGCCAAACTTGCAAAACCGATTTTGCAACCAACAGTGAATAAAGCTGCAACGCTTTCCACAAAACCATATATTATCAAACTTAAGCAATCATTTTCGGATAAATCACAAGCGGCAGTTTTTGCAAAAAAATTAAAAAATGAATTACCATCTAAGGTTGTTTCAGAAAAATTAAAAAATGGTAAAATTGTGTGGCGTATTCATGTTGGGCCATTTACGGATGCATTAAACACAGAGACGTTTAAAAAGCGTATTCGCACGTTGGTAGGTTAGGTATATGATTTTACAAAAAAATAGTTGCATGTCTCAGAGCAGCATCGCGAGGAGCCTTTAGGCGACGTGATGACCCAATGGTTGTTGCACTGAAAGTTGCCTGTTTCCATATGAGCACACCAGAAAAGTGGGTTCACTATGATCGTAGCGTTTACAAAATGATCTAAAAATAGTACATGAAAAATGGAAAAATCCTTCCGTTAAAAGAAAACACTTAAAAATGCATTAAAAAATTCTAAAATTAAAATGAATCAGCTACTATCAACAATAGGTATCCTATTGTGAAACATATATGCGGCGAATTCTTTTATGCATTTTAGATGGTTGGGGGGAAAGAACTCTCGATGAAAATAATGGCATTTCAGGTGCGACACATTGGAAACGTTTGCTTCACACTTATCCTCATACATTTTTGCAAGCCTCTGAATCATATGTTGGGCTTCCTGATGGGCAAATGGGTAACTCTGAAGTTGGTCACATGACAATTGGTTTGGGTCGTGTATTAACGCAAGATCTCCCCCGTATTGATACGGCGATTGCAGATGATACGTTTGCATACTTGCCTGCTTTTAAAACACTTATTGAACGTACGAAGGCAGGGTCAAATCGTTGCCATGTCATGGGGCTCCTTTCACAAGGCGGCGTCCATTCGCATGAAAATCATTTTTTCTACGTTGTCAAACAACTTGCTAAACAGGGCATTGATGTTGTTGTGCACCCCTTTTTGGATGGGCGTGATACAGCACCAAAATCAGCGAATGAATCACTTAGTAAATTAGATGAATTACTATGTGATACCATTAAACCAGGGTTTATGACAGGGCGCTACTTTGCAATGGATCGTGATAATCGATGGGATCGTACGAAACTAGCTTATGATGTATTTATAAAAGGCAATGCAGCAGATAACCATATTTCTACTTTTTCGGCAGCACTTCGTGAGGCTTATGCCTCCAATATGACGGATGAATTTATCATGCCAATCGCTGTTGGCGGATACGCAGGCCTTAAGCCTGGCGATACCTGTTTTATGATTAATTTTAGAGCAGACCGTGTGCGCCAATGGTTATCGGCACTTGCTCTTCCAAATTTTGATGTTTTTGAACCATCCTCCCCTCGCCTATCGTATATTTTAGGAATGAGTGATTATTCAGACGCTCTTTCACAGTATATACACACTCTCTTTCCTAAAATACCTGTATCAGGGGGGCTTGGGGAATGCATATCAGATCATTCACTTTGCCAATTACGTATTGCAGAAACTGAAAAATATGCTCATATAACTTATTTCTTCAATGGTGGGAAAGAAGCATCTTTTGATGGAGAAAGTCGTATTATGGTGCCATCTCCTAACGTTGCTACTTATGATCTTGCTCCTGAAATGTCCGCACATATAGTTACGGCGCATGTGGTTGATGCTCTTCGTAAAAAAAATGAGCATTTGATTGTTGTGAATTATGCCAACCCTGATATGGTTGGGCATACAGGTATAAAAGCAGCAATTAAAATAGCTGTAACAACCGTCGATAATGCCCTTGCAACCCTTGAAAAAGAAGCTTTACACAATGACTGGGTACTAATTATAACAGCAGATCACGGAAATGTGGAATGCATGACTGATGATGCTGGCCAACAACACACGGCACACACTTGTAACCCTGTGCCATTTCTTGTCATTAATGGCGAACACACAGTAACTAATGGATTGTATTTTCGTAAAAACGGGACATTAGCTGATATTGCGCCAACAATTTTGCATTGGCTTAATCTGCCACAATCAATACACATGTCTGGAAAGGTTTTGATGAATGATAACTAGAATGGGGTTACTACATAGACTACTCTCCACTAAAATAATTATTGTTATCCTTTTAGGATGGTTTATTTTTGCTTCTTCAATGTCCTTTGCAGCAAAGACTAAGTCATTGCACACACCAGGCGTACAAACTGTTCACGATGTGCGTCAACAATTGATTTGCGTTACACAGAAAATTTTACAAACAGAATATGCTATTATTTTGGCGGATGAAGCGCTTAAAATTAGTAAAGAATATGAAAATAAAGCACTTAGCTCGATTAATCAACAAAAGACTAGCATGGGGCATGTTTTTCAGAATTTACGCCATATTCAAGAAGCGCCACCATTACTTATGGCACTCACGAGTCCATCAACAAATGATCTTGTTAAAAGCATGATGCTATTACAAAAAATTGCCCCTCAGCTTAATAGAAAATATAAAGTACACCTTGATGATTTGACCCGACTGAGTAAAATTAGAAACGAAAATAAAAAAGCAATTGGTATACGCGATCAATATGAAGCAACATTACGTGAATTCATGCAAACTCAAGAGGAACTTCTCAATCAAAAATACCGTATTTATTTTAATGCTTCAAAAAATCCAAACCTTGAAAAGCTTGTATTAACTCAAAGTAAGCGTGTTTCTGGAAACAATGTGCTCAAGCATTTTGATGATCTTGTGCATCAAATTGAAACGCTTTTATCAACATCTACCGTGCATTCAAAACGAGAATTATCATTATTACTACCCGTTAATGGACGTCTTAAGGCAACAATACAAAGAGCGGAAGCGCCTGATTTGACCGTTCAATACGAAGTTGCATCAAATGCACAAGTTATGTGCCCTCTTGAAGCAAGCGTTGTCTTCGTCGGCTTTGTTCCTGATTTTGGTCAAGTTGTTATTTTAAAACAAGATGACTTTTTTTGTGTTATGACGGGACTAGGTGTTGTGAATTGCTTTTTAGGGGATACATTATTGCCAGGTGAGCCTATTGGGCGTATGCCACATAAAAGTGACACTGCAACGCCGCATTGCCTTCGAATTGAGCTCCATAAAGGTGGTCAGCATCTAGATCCAAGGCCTTATATTAAATCAGGCGCTACACGTACATAATGCACGAATATACCTAATGAACTGAAGATACCTATTTTCTATCATTGCGAATCATCTGTGAAGCAAATGCGGCCATCCGGTGCCATTTTCCTGGACAATAGCCACGCTACGCTCGCTATAACGACGACGTTGGTGTGTAACGACAATTACTTTGACACTCAGTGACAATTAAAAATGAGACATGAATTGGGTCTAAAATTCTTGTAAAACAGGGATACATGAATCTCTTAATTTGCGGGAAAATATCATTGACCATAACATCCAGACAGGTGAAAAAA
>CANLGW010000052.1 GCA_947490395.1 Alphaproteobacteria bacterium | reverse complement strand
GGTGTTCTTGAAATAATGAATTTAACTGCTGAAGAACGAGACGCCTATGAAGGACGTATTAAATTCTTAAGCATCGAAGCAAGCGCCCTTCACAAACAACGGACAGATGGGATTGCAGAGGGG
The DNA here is from genome assembly GCA_947490395.1 of Alphaproteobacteria bacterium. Taxonomy (GTDB): domain Bacteria; phylum Pseudomonadota; class Alphaproteobacteria; order Paracaedibacterales; family CAIOTO01; genus CAIOTO01. Next base: position 11,890 of record CANLGW010000052.1, on the reverse strand, counting down.
AAAGTTGAAGCACGATATGAAATGGCGCTTGAAATGTTAAAAGATGCAGAGACAGATGAAAAAATCATCAAGTATTCAAAATTAACACAAACTGAACTTGAGGCTTTAAAAATATCGATTAAAGCTTGTCTTTTTTGACACCGTTTGACCGTTTCCGTGCTTTATACGCAGCTGCCCAATTCAGTTTATTAGTTTGAACAACCCGCCCAATGGCAAGCGCATGAGCAGGCACATCTGTTGTTATCACGGAGCCTGCTGCCGTTATCGCTCCTTCACCAACTTTTACAGGTGCCACAAGAACAGTATGTGCGCCAGTATGTACATCATTTGCGATGATCGTTTGATGTTTATGAAAACCATCATAATTAGCCGTAATTGTCCCTGCACCAATATTGCACCCATCACCAATCTTTGCATCACCAAGATATGTCAAATGCTTAGCCTTTGCCTTTTTGCCCATGTGTGTTGCCTTTAGCTCCACAAAATTACCTACTTCAGCGCCGCTTTCCATCACCACGCCACCGCGAATATGAGCAAAAGGCCCAACGCTCACGCCACTTTTAAGCATACAATCAGACAGGTATGAAAAACTTTTAATGCGTACCTGCGCATTGATAACAACTCCCTTACCAAAGGTTACAAAAGGTTCGATAATCGTATCTTGACCAATTTCTGTATCAACACATAAATATACGCTGGCGGACTGCTGAAAAGTAACACCATTTTCATAATGCGCGGCAACTAAACGTTGCTGAACAATGACATTTGCTTGTTCAAGTTCAGCGCGCGTATTCACACCTAAAATTTCATCAAAATCAACATTAATTGCTTTTGTTGTTGCACCAATTGCCACAGCCATATGCAATAAATCAGTCAGATAATACTCCCCTGCTGCATTATCGCGTGATAGATTAGGCAGCAAAATTTGCAATAATTTCGCGCTTATTTTATACACACCTGGATTAATCCAAAGACTTGCGCGAATAGTATCATCTGCATCTTTATATTCAATAATATGCGTTGGCTTATTATCCTCATCACATACAATTCGACCATAGGGTAAATGGGCATTTGATTCAGGCAATTGCGCTTTTAGAAGTGTAAAATCAGCAGAACTTTCCAAAAGACGATGAAGAGTATTGGGTGTAATAAGAGGCACGTCACCGCATACAATTAGTACATCAGTTATTCCAGATAATACACCTGAAAATCCAACCATTACAGCATGCCCTGTGCCAAGTTGTTCATCCTGAATCACAACGGCATGTGTTCTATAATCGTTATGAGTTGGCGTTTTTGGTGACGCCACAATTACGACTTGTGTCAAAGGCAATTGATTAAGTGTATGCAACACATGACCAAGTACCGTTCGACCTGATAAGTCATGAAATACTTTTGATAATGAAGAGCGCATGCGACGACTTTGTCCAGCAGCCAAGACAATGCATGCTGTTTGCCTGGTATTCACGTCCATTTATGCACTCCTTCAATAACATATATTGCCCTATTTATAATGGATTATACCATACGGTGTATAGGTAAAATTACCATTATTGTCACTTTAATATTATAGATAAAAGAAACAAAGTTCAGAGATTAAACTTTTTAGGGGATACTCATGCAATGGCAGAAAAAGGAATATCAAATTTATTTTTATATACTTTATAAACAATTTTATATAAAATTTATTATTATAGCCATTTGTACAGCAACCAGCTGAATAAATTTTATTACCAATACCGTCGTTTAAATAAGGGAGCGAATACATGAAAAAAACATTTTTAACAACTGTGCTTTTAAGTGCTGTTGGAATTTCACAACTTTTTGCAACAACTGGAACAACAACAGGAACAACATCTTCTGCGTCCATCGTTGCAATAGCGCCATCAATTACACCACCTTCGGTTGCGGCTATGCCACCTTCAGTTACACCGCCTTCAGTTGCACCTGCCATCATTCCTGTTCCTGCGATTTCGACAAATCCTGGACAAACTTATGTTAATACAGTTGTAACCAAAATTGGTGGTGCTTTATTGCCTGATTACAACATATTATCAACAGCGATTGCTGCTTACATTATTCCAACTGATCCAAATGTTGATGCTGCTACTGTATGTATTGAGCAAGCCAGTAATGGGCGCATTTATCGTTTGCACTCACGCTCAATATCTTCTAATGGCATAGTAACAAATGCTGGTGATTTGGCTGTTTTCAATGCAGAGTTTTTCACAAAAAGCAAAGGTGATGACGTGAATTTCTCCACACCCGATTCAAGTAAACCTGGTGCTGTCAAAACATTCGTTGGCAAAATTGTTGCAAAGTTAGGTAATGTTATTTGCTTTGCACGTTATCGTTCAAATTAATTTGTGTTTATTTCTATATGTCGCGGATAAAAACTGCGACATAGTAATTTTATTTTATCCTCATTACAAATAATTTTATGAACGTTACTACCATAGGAAGCCAACTTTTCTAGCATGATCATTCGGAAAACAGACATTTTCCAGCGCAACAGCCACTAGATTACCACGTCGACTAAAGGCTACTCGTGATGACGGCAGATAACAGTTAATTATTTTTTCGCAAAATCATCGGAAAGTGGTATATACAAAATAAATATGTACTCATCATTTTCAATAAGAGCGAATCTTAAGTATTTTTATTTGCAACCTATTTACGCTTTGTTAATTTTTTTTTGGTTAAATTAAACTAGATAAAATACAAAAGTTAGGTTAAATCGATGATCTTAAGATATTATGCACCTATTGCAATTGCTCTGAATATGACAGGGTTTGCATGGGGGGCAACCTCTAATGCGACGCAATCAACATCATCGGTTTCATCAATTTACGGAAATATACTTTTACAAGGGCCAAATGACACAGCGGCCACAAGCACATCAACAACAGTGTCAAGTAGCACAACTTCTACCGTTGCAGCAGGAGGAACTCAAGCATCTTCCGTGTCTTCAATATATGGGGATGTTCTATCAAGAGGGCCTGGCGATGCGAATCAGCAAACCACATCCACACTATCAACCGATACTGTTACTGCAATGGATGGAGCTTCGGCGACAGCATCTGCATCAACAACAGCTACTGCTGCACCTGCACCCGCACCTGCGCAAAGTGGTGTTCTTAATGTTTTAACAGCCTTTAATTCCCTTTTCGGTAATCCTATTCAATTGACACCAACCGCACCTGCGGCATCAGCGACAACCGCAACACCAACTGTATCTATTGCATCTATCGCACCAACAGCAGGAACTAGAACCGCTACAAATAGCATGTCAGCACTTGGTGTAGGTGCATCAAGTGATACTACTGCAGGCATCAATTCTGTTTCAACATCCGCACTAGCAACTGCTACAACTGGCACAACAGGCGGGGCTTTAGCAACAACCACAGCATCTGCATCACCAATAACAACACTAACAACAGCAAAATCCCCACCTGCACAAACCACAGTGGCACCTACAGGAACAAGTTCAATTGCAGCAGAAGTTGGCGCTGTTTCAACACTCGGCACATCAGCCACCAACCCAACAAATACAAGTTCATCACTCACGACGGTTGCAGCAGAAGTCGGCTCTCTTGCAGGTAATAATTCTTCTGTATCAAGTGACACCGCATCAAAAGGCTCATCATTAACAACAGTTGCTGCTGAAATTGGCTCGTTATCCGCAAATAGCACAGCACAGTCGGCTCAAAACTCACCAACACCATTAACGAATAACCAAGCACAATCAATTACACAACAAGTTGTTAGTGAAGCACAATCACAAGTCACAAAAATTGTATCTGATAACTTAAATAAAAAAATAAAAAGGATACCACACCAGGTTAACACACAAGTATCTCAACAAATCTCACAACAAATTGAACAATATGTAATGCCCTATATCTCGCAACAGATTACACAGCAAATTGCGCACAAAATGGCACAACAATCAACATCTGATGTGCTTGTAAAACGTATTTCTGATCAAATCAATTTACAAATTGCTGCACAAATCACACAGCAAGTCGCGCAGCAACTCACACAACAAGCTAGCCAAATTTCAACGCAACTCACGCAAGCAATAGCTACGCAACTAACTCAAAGTGGCAATCAACAAGTATCACAACAAGTTGCCAATGAACTTCATCTCATGGCACAGCAACTCATTCAACAAGCACATCAGCAATCATCTGCAGTTGCTGGCACAGCCACTATAACACCTGGTGCGGCTACATCAGCAAACATAGCGCCAATTTCCCAAACAACAACTGGCGTAATCCCAGCACAACTAACAACGACCGGTCAGCCAGAAATACAAAATCAAGGAAACGTCGTATCTACGAGTGTAACGCCAACTATCCCAGTGCAGACAGTAAGCCAAGCAACGGCAACTCAAGCAGTGGTTGTAAGTCAATCAACAGCAAACCAGGCAGTAACAGCAAGCCAAACAACGGCAACTCAGACAATAGCAACCAATCAAGTTGTGCCGACAAAAGCATTACCGACTGTGTAGTTAAGGCTGTATTTGTATACCCTCTGGTTGAAAGGAAAAAGAGACCTGGCGTAACGCAGGATTATCGTCATGCTCAACAAGTTTAAACGCCATGCGTATTGTTTCGATTTGCTGAGTGGATAATAATCCGTGTTCAGTTAAGGCTGCCGTAATGACTTCACCCATTGTTGTTTGCAACCATATGGTTCCCTTTAATGGTACGTTTGTATCAATGTCACCTTTTAAATGTAAAACAGGCAAGGGTAGACGATTTGGAGATTCATTCGGGATTGGCAAAACCAAAGGTGCCATTACGGATGCAACATTAGTAATAGAATCATTCGTTGCTATTGAATGAGAAGACGAAATAGCTTTTGTACTCATCCGCGTCCTCTGATATGTATTAGTGGATATTGACGTCATAAACTGTACAGAATTAACACGCCGCTTCAACTGACCATCAAGCCCTTCAATGACATGCCCATTCCCATCATTAAGACCAATTGTAACGTGATCTAAATGAAACCACGGCACATCATAGCCATTGCTTCGCTTTTCAATAAGCGCTTCAGCTGTTTTAACACTAAAAAATGATCTATTTCCATAAGGATATGATGAATTAGTTTCTTTTTTAATATTCCATGAAACTCCCTTGGCCTCTAACGTGAGTGATCGCACATATGTTGGTGTAAAACGAACTTTTTGTGCTGTGACGACAGACCCAGGTGCCACCATAAATGTGACATTCGATAATTTACAGCACGGCAAGGTTAAAATACCTATTGAAAAATGCATCTGTGTATATTGAACACCTGCTTCTGCCAATATTATTTCAAGGCGGTCTTTTGCGTAAAAATAACCATATACACCCACGCCCAAACTTAAGACAACAAACATGAGTAATATTTTTCGAAAAATATGCTTTTTTCTAGAAATAGAAGGAATTGCTAATAATTCCTGCGATGCAGATTCAATCGTATCTTCAAGTGTTTGCATAAATAAATTACGATCAAGACCCGCCTCAATCATAGGCTTTACATCAATAATGATTGCCCCTGGACGTTTAACAAACGATCGTCGCCCCCAAAATACACCTGAATTTAGGGCAATTGGCACAACAGGCAAATTGAGTTCACGATATAAAATGCTGATACCGCGTTGATACGTAACAACCTCACCTGGAGCAGAACGTGTACCTTCTGGAAAAATAAAAATTGAATGTTTATTTTTTATAGCTTCACGACTTTGCGCGATCAATGAGCGCAAGGATGCTGTACCATTATCACGATCAATTGTGATTGATGATAGTTTTTTCAAATATTGCCCAAAAATAGGAATGGCAAGAAGCTGTTTTTTAAGAACAATCACAAAATCAGGCAGTAATACGTGGCATAGTATCGTTTCAAACGCCGATTGATGCTTGCAAGCAATAATGCAAGGCCCCGTTGCCAATGCTTCATCAAGATATTCTTGTCCGCGAATAATATAGTTCAGACCAACAACACGTGATAATACACCAAAACAAATACGCGTCCAAGCACGCGCTATATAGACCACAAATTGACGTGGCATAATTGCCATAATCGGCCAAAAAATAACCAAATAAACAACGGTAAATGTATAAAAGAAAAGATCAAAAAGAAGCGACTTAAGATAGAGGAACATGGGAACTCTGCTGAATCATGCGTTGAAGTTTTCGAAGCGCCAAACGCTCCATATCGGTTTGCGGTAACGTTGAAGGGGCAATTACAGAAACTTCGTGGTGCGAAGCCTCATCAATTGCTGTGATTTTAGTGGAATTTCCAATGCGATGAAATGAAAAAAGAACACTAAGCGCATGCAAATCTTTTGTCATTTGTTATCCCTTTTTCTGTTGAAAGATAACTGAATTGCAAGCTATAGGTCAAGATCTTGATTCATAATACTATCGGTGTGTTTGAAGAACAACAACCCCCTAAGGAACTATGCAAAAATAAATTACATGATTCACACCAGTCATCATCACACGCTGCCGCTGGCAGCGTGGTGATCCAGGGCTGTTTGCCTGAAAATACTGTTTTTCTGGATCGCCCCCCGCCTTTTGGGCTCGCGCACATTCTGACGACGAAGAAAAGGTAATCGTGTTACTTATTTTTGCACAAATCCTAATCATGCTTTCCTTGAGCGACTGATTCATGATAACGCTTTATATTTTTTTCAACACGGTCAAAGATACTACCCTTTTCAAACGTGAAAAACGGATAATCTTGACTATGTGCACCTGTTTCATCATAGGCAACACCGCAGGGCATACCAAGCATAAGTTCAATTGCATCAAACACAGTGTCAACTGACCAAATAAAAAATTGTTCTTGTTTAATATGTTCAACGATATCTTCTCGTAAAGTTAAATTAGCAAGATTTGACCTGGGCACAATCACACCCTGCGTGCCTGTTAATCCATGCGCACTACACACACGGTGAAATCCTTCAACTTTTGTATGTGTACCACCAATAGGTTGCGCAACACCAAATTGATTCATCGATCCTGTAATGCCTATGTCTTGGCGAACGGGAACACCTGATAACGAGGATAGAATAGCAATTACTTCTGCCATAGACGCGCTATCGCCATCAACATCAACATAACTTTGCTCAAACGTTAATGAGCATGTATACGATAAGGGAAAGTTTTGTGCAAAAAAACCATTCAAAAAGCCCTCCAAAATCATCGCACCTTTTTGCTGAATAGGGCCTGCCAGCTCGGTCAATCGTTCAATGTTAAGAACACCAACGTCTCCCGCATAACTACGCGCTGAAATACGACACGGCAATCCAAAACTATGATCACCGGTGCTTAAAACAGATAAACCATTAATTTGTCCAATGGCTGTGTTCTTTGTATCAATTAAGATTTGCCCTGACTGTATATCATCATGACTGCGATCTTCAGAGCCAGCATTTCGAATACGCCGCATTGACAGGGTATCTTGAATAATCTGCTTTGTGATTTTGTCATGATTGGCGGATAAAATAGTAGCCTCATGTAAGATGTCTGCGATTTGTTCAAACTTAGCACTGAGACGTTCACGATGCCCAACCCAACGTGCACTGCATCCAATTAAATATTCAATAGCTTCGTCATCGATCTCTTTTTGCGTTAATTTGAGGGCATTGTGACGAACCAATTGTCTATATATATTAACATTTGATTCTGTTGCAGGCATGTCTGCATCAATATCGGCCTTAATCTTAAAGTACGATCTGAACTCTGGATCATTAAAGAAAAAATTATAATACCAATAAGGTGATGCAATCAGAAAAACCTGCACATTCAATGGTATTGGTTTTGGTTCTGGTGCATCCCATAGCGGTAGCGCATGATCACGGTGGCGCTCTTCAATGCGAATAACCTGGTCACGAAGGGCTGATTTCAATGTTTCCCACACATCAGGATTTCGTGCAATAGCGTCCGCACGGAGCACAAGAATACCACCATTGGCTAGATGAAGCGAGCCAGGCCTAATCATTGTAAAATTCGTTTCAAGCGCACCATTGGCATTTGTTTGATATTTGATTGACCCAAATAAATTTTCGTATGTCGGATTTGCCTCTAAAATTACACGTGGGTTTAGTGCATCTTTATGATCAACAAAGACGTTTACCCGATAACGCTCAAGAAAACGTGCTGAAACTTCTTTTGCATTTTCTTGGTTTTCAGCTTCCTCGCCAAACGCATGAAATTCCTGAACGTTTTTTAAAATATCATCTTTAAAAGCATCAATCCAGTCACCCATAGGATCAGCAAATTCATCACGAAATTTTTGAAAACTTGGATTAATAGCCTTTTTTGTCATGGATTGGGTAATCTCATGAATCTTCTTTTGGATTTTTTGATTGGCATTATGCACAGACAGGGACATTTTATTAATACGATCGCGAATACCCTGCATTTCTTGGGAATTCATGGTATCTGCTTCATCGGCCTGTTCATCGCTATTTAACAGATCAATGCTGAATCCATCCGCGGTTTGCGTCACACCATAACCTTTTTCATGGGCATAATTTTGAATATCATGAATTTGTTGGTCAATTTGTTGCTGTACAGAAGCCGTTAAAGTATCAATTTGCCGTAAAAAATGCGGATTATTAAAAGTCTTATTAAGTAATGAAATAATATTACGGATTAATTCTTCCAATTTTTCGTGAAAATAGGTGCCTTTACCTGCAGGAAGGGCATAAGGAAGAGGTTTATGCGCATGTGTAAAATTATTAACATAAACCCAGTCATTTGGAATAGGCATTTCTTTAATGTATTGTTTCAAATACGACATCGTCGATGTCATACGACTACTACGATCTTCACCGACAACAAAAACATGAAATCCCTTATTTCGCATTTTAAGACCAAATTCAATCGCATCACGTGCGCGTTTATGCGACGACAAATCAAATAATGTCAACGGATGATTATCGTACGCCTGGCACCCACGATCTGTTTGCTTGAGTGGCGTATATGGTTTATCCAGCACCTGTGGTTCTAAGGGGCTGATATTGCCAAATGTTGGAAGACCAACATTATGATATGCGACTGGATCTTTTTTCATACTTACAGTATAAGGTAACAAAGATTAATACACTGTTAATTTATATTATAAATATAGCTGAAAAATGAATCAGACTTTGCGTTCATACAAATTATAAACTCTGGTGTTGGAGAGTAAAAAATCAAAACGTGACTTTCTTTTACCATGTGAATTTAAGATAAACCTATTGTCCCGCATTTGCTGTGCTTTTTGGCTTATATTGTTCCCAATCTTTTCTGCCATCATCTGACGCCCATAGAGCGTCACATTCATTGCAATCTATGTAAAATTTTATATTACTTTTAAACCTTTCATCTTCACGATTTCTGTAAATAAATCTTAATTCTGAGTTAGTAAAACTAGAATTCCCTTTGCTTATTATACTGTTTATATTTAAACCATCCAATAAAAAATGCACAGTTTGCCCGTGAGTAACCGCATATTCGATTGCCCACTTACACCCTCGTTTTACAGCCACATCGTGCTGATCGGCTTTGTCGCCCGACTTTTTTGGTTGAGCTGAATTATATCTCGCATGCGCCTGCATATCCTCGGCGTACAACCTAAAATCCTCATCTTTCTCGTCCAGCCACTCGTTATATTCATCATTACTAAAGAACCCATCGTCAACATCTACAAATCGACACATTTCATTACCAATCCTTCTATCAAAAGTGCAATGCAAACGCTGATGCTTACTATCTAAACGCCCTTTAAGCTCTTCTATTACTGCCCTGCGAGCTTCTTTCTGTAACCCATAAAGGAGATCCCCTTCTTTCCAATTATCTTCTAATTTTGGCATGTATATTATATTCCTATTTTATTCGTTTAGCTACCCCCCCCCCAACAACGCACTCACATCATAAGATATTCCCCAAATTAAGTATTATGCATTTTTAAAATACTGTTTTACCCTACTGGTCTATAAAACTCTGATGGAATCCACATAAACTCGATTCTTCTGTACGTATGTCCTTAATATTGAAGAGATGAAACATTACATCAATGACTCATTTTAAAAAGCTTTATTTTAAGAATCTAGTTGAAAAAAACAAAATAATTCTTTTCCTCTCTTCTCAGGATTAAATCCTCACGTACATTGTTTTTAATTTAAAATTTATCACGATTAACACAATAAGAACTTTGCATGAATTAATATGTTATAGATTTATTTGTATTCGCTACTCATTTGAATGACTTTTTTTTCTTCAATAATTTCTTCAAATAACTGATGCCAGTTCATCTCACATTTAAGGCGCATGAGAACCGCACCAATACCAACTGATGCACGATCCATAAAAACAAATTCTTGTGGCACACGAAGCCCGCCAAGTTGATGTAATTTTTGATGGACACGCAAAGCTGTCTCCCATCCTTTAGCGCCACTAAAATTCATTTGTATGGGGCGCACACGATTATCAAGCAATGGATCGTAAAGCAAACGTGCCCATTCATTCATCACATCAATTAATTCATTTGAAAGATTTGAAAAGCCCCAGCATTCGTACGCCGCGACAGCACGGTCACGAGATTGATGTTTTAAGGCTTCATACAGCTCAATAACACCATCGACAAAAGTTGCATCAAAACGCCGTACACATCCAAAATCAAGCAATAATAAATTTTGATTACTATCAACTTTGTAGTTACCTGGGTGTGGGTCACCATGAATCCAGCCTTTTAGATAAAAGGGGCGATACCAGGCACGAAACAATGTCCGCCCAAGGGTGTTTCGTTGTTCTTGTGTGAGGGTTTCTGTGGCGATTAGAAGCGACTCACCTTCCATCCACGTCATTGCAAGCAACCGATCGGTTGATAGTGACGGAATTATGTCTGGAATTTTAACGGCATCCGAACCATTTGCAAAAAACGCTTGATAGTCTCTAGTATTACGAGCCTCATTTATGTAGTCAAGTTCCTCCGTCAAGCGTGCTTTGATTTCTCCCAAAACATCGTTTAAGTCAAGTGCTTTGTTAAATAAATGGTATGTGCCAAACAAAAGCTTAAGCTGCGCAAGGTCAGCCTCAACAATTGTTTGCATGCTTGGGTATTGTAGTTTTATCGCAAGATCTAAAGAGGTACCTTTATGATTAATTGTCGCTTTATGAACCTGCCCAAGAGAAGCCGCTGCTGCAGGCGCCATATCAAATGAAGAAAAATGAGTCTGCCATTGAGCGCCAAGTTCAGCCTGCATGCGGCGTTTAACAAACAAAGGTCCCATTGGTGTTGCATTGCTTTGTAATTCAAGTAATTCTTTTGCATATTCAGGTGGGATTGCATCAGGAATTGTTGCTAAAAATTGAGCAACTTTCATGAAAAGTCCCTTCATGGAACCAAGTGTTGCTTTTAACGTTTTAGCATATTCAGCATCATTAATTGCATAACCCGTTACACGTTCGCTAATAACCCGCGCAGCAAGACCACCAACGGCACCTGACACGGATGCAAAACGTTTCATTATCGTAAAAATGGGTGTGTTATTATCCATAGAGATCAAATAAAAATAATTATGTGCATTAACAAAGCTATATACTTTCTTTAAGTGCTGTTAATTCTTTCAAAATAAGACCTGTACATGCCATAATGGTTGCGTCATCAATTCCCTTTTGCAGCATAGCAATAACCATTTTTCGAATAGCATTTGCCGCACCCTTCTCTACTCCAATTGCCTCGCCTTTCTCTAATCCAATTGCCTCGCCTTTCTCTAATCCAATCGCTTCACCCTTCTCCATCCCAAGGGCATGTTGATGCACCAAAGCATTGGCTTCAATCCAATAGAATTTCTCACGCCCTTCATAGGCTTCACGTTCCTCATCACTCAAATTCATTACAT
>CANLGW010000051.1 GCA_947490395.1 Alphaproteobacteria bacterium | reverse complement strand
ACATCCGTAAAATAACCCTTTTTCTTATTTTCTTTTCGACCTTGATCCTTCATAAAACCATAAAAATGATTCATCGAAAATCATGGGGGGAGGATTTATCCAGCTTTTAACCGAACTGACAAAATTTATTCAGCGGGAACTGCTGAATTCTGCACAAGAAGCTTTATCTTTTATTAAGGATAAAGGAATAAATGAATTTGTTGGTTTATTAAAACAAGAAAATTATAAATCTGAATGGATGATAAAAATACGTCAATTAAAACCATATAATGTTAATAAGACATTAAATCAACATATAGATGAACACATTAAAAAAATTCAAGAAACGTTAACAGAAGAAGAAATACAAAAAGGTATTTTGCAAGAAATCAAACTAGTTTTAATCAACTTCATTTTAGTGGCAATTGAAAATAAACTTAAAAACGGAAATAAATTGAGGAGCTACCAGACATCGGAAAAACCATACTATCCAAATGAACAATTAGATACACAGCCTTTTAATAACTTAGATCCTATAAACTGGACAACAAGATCACGTGTTGGAAATAATATTCCATTCACAAAGCCAATTTGGTTCGGAAGTTTTGATAATATAACGAGAAAATATACAGATGGAAGACATCTCGCACTTTCAAGCGGTTTCCCAACAGTCATTATTGATATTGAAGCGCTTTCATCTTTATGGTTTAAATGAACGATAAATTAATCGTCTTTTACGATCACCCACGCAATGTCACCCACACAGGGGCATGATCGGATGGACGGACAAGGTGCCGTGTTTCCGCATCAATACCTGCACCAACAACAGTATCCATTGCTTTTGCTGACAGTAATAAATGATCAATCCGAAGGCCATTGTTACGCGTAAAACCACCGCTGCGATAATCCCACCAGGTATAAAGACCCTCTTTATCGGGATTTTGCGCACGCAAAACATCCGTCAACCCTAAATTAATCAGCGATCGCAGCGCCAACCGTTCTGGCACCGAACATAGCACTTTACCACGCCATGTGTCAGGGTTATAAACATCTAAATCATGTGGCGCCACATTAAAATCACCACCAATAATTAATTTTTCACCGAATTGCAAACGATCTTCGACAAGACGTGCAAAGGCTTCAAAAAAACGCAATTTATAGGCATACTTATCAGTACCGACCGCCTCACCATTTGGTACATAAACGCTCATTACACGGTATGCACCACCTACAACAGCCTCAATTACACGTGCCTGTGGATCATCAAAAAATGGATTACCGCACGTGATATCTTCAATGCTACCTCTTGCTAAAATGGCAACACCATTATAGGTTTTTTGTCCAAAAGCAGCGACTTGATAACCAGCATCCTCTATGGCTTCATAGGGAAACGCCTCTGTCTGACATTTTAATTCCTGCAATAAGAGTACATCAGGCGCTGCTGATTGCAACCAATCACAAACAATAGGCAGCCGAGCCTTAATTGAGTTAACGTTCCAAGTTGCTATTTTCATTGTATTATTTTCACGCGCACACACTAAGCCTAAGAAAGAACAACCTAACGAATGACGTTCAACACACGATTATAGCGCGCCATAAATGGCCACGTCCATGGCTGTGTCCATTTGGCTTCCGTTGAGAAGAACAATATTTCTGCACGACCAATTACATATTTTGACGGGACAAATCCAACAGCCTTCATTACGCGGCTATCACTAGAATTATCACGGTTATCCCCCATCAAAAAGTAGTGTCCCTCAGGCACAATAAACTCTTCCGTGTTATCCAGGCGTCCGCTTCCCATCAGCTTTGCCTTTAAAATGCGGTGCTTCATACCATTTGGCAATGTCTCAATATACTGTGGGATGACCAAAAAACGCCCATCTTCATCCGTCATATGATAATCTTCAATCTTCTCTAGGATAACAGGCTTACTGTTAATATGAAGCACGCCCTGCTTAACCTGAATACGATCACCTGGCTTCCCAACAAGGCGTTTAATATAGTCTACTGGATTTACTTTACCATCTGCCTCGGTATGCTTTGGGTTATGAAAGACAACCACATCGCCTAACCTTGGCTCACGCCCCATTACACGATCATTGAACATATTCGGAGCAAAAGGGAACGTATGATTGCTATATCCATAACAAAATTTACTAACAAACAAGAAATCGCCTACCATTAACGTGGGATACATTGAACCTGAAGGAATGCTAAAAGGTTGATACAAAAATGTACGAATGACCATCGCGACAACAAACGCATTAAAGAAACCAATACCTTCTTTCCAAAGCCACGACTGCTTTATTCGCTCATAATCAGCTTTTCGTTCAACACTCAAATATTTGGAAATCATACGTATTTATCCTTAAATCAATATATATTAGCCACATGAAACAACAACAAATGCAACCCCATAAGGCGGTTCATCAGATAGTGATAAGTTAATCTTAACGTTAGCGTAATCGTTTTGACACTCTTTTCCAAGCAATTCTTCAACAGCTTGATGTAGATTCTGGCGTGCAAAACCACTCACCTTTAAAAAAGGCCTTCCCGTTAACTCGTGACGCACTTCCATATCATGCCAGTCAATATTACTCGTATTGCCAATTGCCTTTAGCATCGATTCTTTCGCTGCAAATATTTTTGCAAAACTATTAGCGGCTAGCTTGTTTTTTGCCAAGCAATATGTTTGCTCATAGGGCGTAAAAATACGATCTAAGAATCGATCACCATGCCGATCCCATATTTTCTGAATACGACTCATATCAACAATATCTGTGCCAACACCAATAATCATTAAATGCGTTCCACCGATAAAATTAATGGTATCGACCGAATAGATGCTTTAAGGTTCTGCAGATGCGTCACATCTTCAACCTCAACATCCACAAATAAATCCCAAAAATCCATCGTACGATTGGTAATTTTAATGTTCACAATATCAGCTGCCTGCTTACTAATGGCTGTTGTAAGTGCCGCAAGAGCACCTGGTTTATTAATAAATGTAATTTTGAGTCGACCAACATGACGATATCCACGTTCTTGTACATCATGCCATGCAAGATCAAGAATCCGATCAGGGTCAGAGTGGGCTACAATCACTTCACATTCATTTGTATGAACCGTAACGCCCTTCCCCGTTGTCACAACCCCAACAATATTATCACCAGGAAGTGGATGACAACATCCTGCAAAAGACACAGCCATTCCAGAAACCAAACCTTCAATATAACTTGCTGGATCATTTGTGGATGTTTTATGGTTTTTTTGTAACACGTCACCCGACGGCATTTCTTTTTTGGGGCGCGGCTCATTTGTCACGTACGCAGCGGACAACACTTCTTTTGGTGATTGAATACCTTCACCAATCGCAGCATACAAATCGTCTAAAATTAAATAATGAAATTTTCCAAGAACTTTCATGAAATTCTTCTCATGAAACGGCAACGACTCTTTTATACAACATTTCTGCAGAATCGTTTTTCCATGCTCACTATATTGCTGTCGTTGTTGAGCACGAATAAAACGGCGAATACATGCACGCGCTTTTCCTGTGACGACAAAACGTTCCCATGTTGGTGATGGACTCTGCGCTTTTGATGTAACAATCTCTACCTGATCCCCATTTTTAAGGGACGTTCGAAGGGGCATTTGCCGACCATTAATTTTCACACCAACCGTACGATTACCAATTTCCGAATGAATAGCATAGGCAAAGTCAACAGGCGTTGCCCCGCCTGGCAAGTTAATAAGCTCACCCTTAGGTGTAAAGCAAAACACTTGATCCTGAAACATCTCAAGCTTTGTATGCTCCAAAAATTCATCAGGGCTCGACGCATGCTCTAAAATTTCAAGCAACCCTCGCAACCACGCATACTGCTTACCATCATGCGCTTTATTTCCCTGTTTATATTGCCAATGCGCCGCCACACCATTTTCACAAACATCATGCATATCGTTCGTTCGAATTTGCACTTCAATACGTTGGTTCAAAGGCCCTATTAAACACGTATGTAAGGATTGATAATTGTTTGGTTTTGGTGTGCTGATATAATCTTTAAATCGGCCAGGCACGACCATATAATGACTATGCATAATACCAAGACCTTGATAGCATTCAGACATCGAATTTACTAAAATACGAAACGCCATAATATCCGAAAGCTGCTCAACCGTCACATTTTTTTTCTGCATCTTGCGCCAAATTGAATAAGGTGTTTTTAAACGCCCACTCACATTACAAACTAACCCAAAGCTACGTGTTACATTATTAATATCAGCAATAACCAAATCAATAGTTTCTGTTGATGCTTGGTGAATATAGCGTAAACGGCTTTTAATAGATTCAAAAATATCAGGCTGCAGCTGAGAAAATGCAATATCCTCCAACTCATCCTTAATACGATGGATCCCCATACGTTCGGCAAGGGGCGCATAAATTTCGAGTGTTTCATGAGCAATACGACGGCGTTTTGATTCTGATGAAACATGATGCAATGTGCGCATATTATGCAAACGATCCGCAAGCTTAATAAGCAACACACGAATATCACTCGACATTGCTAAAACAAGTTTACGGAAATTCTCAGCTTGCTTGGTTGCCTCAGACTGCAATTCAAGCTTAGATAATTTAGTAACACCATTCACTAAATGAGCAATTTCAGCCCCAAAAAACTTTTCAATTTCTTCAATCGTTGCGACAGTATCTTCAACAGTATCATGCAAAAGCCCCGTGACAATCGACTGACTATCAAGCTTAAGCTCTGTTAAAATACCCGCCACTTCAATAGGATGAGAAAAATAAGGATCACCTGAATCACGCACTTGGCTGCCATGACTTTTAACCGAAAAAACGTAAGCACGATTAATAAGATCCTCATCAACATTCGGATCATACGCCTTTAATCGCTCAACCAGTTCAAATTGTCGTAGCAAAAGTTGTTTTCCTTAAAAATTACAAATCGCCATCGACTTCATCTGCATATGTCACATCACTGAAAGAGTCAGAATCATCACTATCAGATTTTTCAACCACATCATCTTCACCACTATCATCATCATCATCATCTTCCTCGTCACCACTAATCAGCATCGGCGTCAGGCAACATACCACGCACTTCATCTTCCCAAAGACCGTGCGCGCCAAGTGCATCTTGAACATCGTCATCAAAGTCGGCATCATGCTCTTCAACAAAAACATGTCGCTGATAACCACGAACCAAATTCTCACGCAATGCAGGAATATCAATCGAACTTTCAGAAATTTCACGTAAAGAAACAACAGGGTTTTTATCATTATCGCGTGCAACGGTGAGGGGGGCTCCCGCTGAGATTTCACGTGCACGTTTTGCGGCTAACAAAACAAGCTCAAAACGATTAGGAACTTTTAAAATACAGTCTTCTACTGTTACGCGTGCCATTTTTCTTGCCTTACTTTGGATGATTGTTAATAATTGCATTGATAATGTTAGCACGTTCTGCTGTGAAACTTCCACTGAAAACCAAGGTTTTTTTATGACACAAATCCAATTAACGAATACAATTACCCATAAAAAGGAAGTTTTCACCCCCATAAACCCGCAACATATCGGTTTATATGTATGCGGACCTACTGTTTATGATAGACCTCATATTGGTAATGCACGCTCCGCCATTACCTTTGATATTTTGTATCGCCTACTTAAACAATGTTACCCAAAAGTAACATATGTGCGCAATGTAACGGACGTTGATGACAAAATAAATACGCGCGCCCGTGATCTAAACATCCCCATACGAACACTCACGACTGAAACACTCGAATACTATCATAGGGATATTGCCTCTCTTTCAGGACTACAACCTGATATTGAGCCACGGGCAACAGAGCATATTGCCGAAATGATCGCCATGATCGAACAGCTGATCAGCAAAGGACACGCCTATTCTGCTGAAGGGCACGTTTTGTTTGATATCCAATCCTATAAAGACTACGGCGCCTTATCACGTAAAAATCAAGACGACCTAATTGCAGGCGCACGCATTGAAATTGCCCCCTACAAAAAGAATGCCGCTGATTTCGTGTTATGGAAACCTTCCGATGCAGACACACCAGGCTGGGATAGCCCATGGGGATATGGTCGCCCTGGTTGGCATATTGAATGTTCAGCGATGAGCGCCAAATACCTCGGTCAGACATTTGACATTCACGCAGGCGGTGTCGATTTGATATTCCCCCATCATGAAAATGAAGTCGCCCAGAGTTGCTGCGCGCACGACACACAACGAATGGCGAACACATGGTTACATAATGGACATTTAACGGTTAATGGTGAAAAAATGTCTAAATCGCTCGGTAATTTTATAACCGTACAAGACCTTCTCGAGCATCACGACGGCGAAGTTATTCGATTAGCGCTCCTCTTAACCCATTATCGTCAACCACTTGATTGGACAAATCAACAACTTGCCCATGCAAAAAATATGCTTGACCGTTTTTATGGCGCCCTTAATTTAACAACAGAACTTATTGAAAATGAAACAATATCCCCTCTTATACTTGATGCACTTACTGACGACTTAAATGTACCAGGCGCACTTGCTGTACTCCATGATTTAGCAAATCAAATGTATAAAGCACCAAGCACTGAAATAGCTTCAGCTTTAAAAGGAAGCGCCGCCCTTATGGGACTTTTAAAAAAATCACCAACAGAATGGTTTCAAGGTCATATGCATTCAACAAACATAGATAGCTCAGATATAGAAACACTTATCGCTGTACGACATACAGCAAAAGCTGCAAAAAATTTTACTGAATCCGATAAAATTCGTGCACAACTTCTTGAAAAAGGGATTATATTGCTAGACACACCCACAGGCACAACATGGCGCCGTGCGTAACACCTAAAATAATATGATAGATACAAATAGATAAGATCATAAAAGGACGCTCAAACATGAATAAAAGCTTTATATACGGCCTTTGTGCCGCATTTATTACCTTCATCTTACTCAAAGTTGGCGGCAGTCTTCTTGACAAAAAACCAGAAATGGAACATGAAGAAATTTCACTATCACTCATTGATATTGGCTTTCTTGAAAATACAAGCAACAAACAAATGCCTTCACATGTCATAACGAAACATGAAGGGGATAAAAGAGAAACGTTTACCCTTGCTAACTTGAAGGGAAAACCTGTCATTCTACACTTTTGGGCAACCTGGTGTCAGCCATGCAAAGCAGAACTTCCCTTTTATAATAAATTTATCACACAACACCCCGAAATAAAACACGTCGCCCTTACCCCTGACGGAGCAACCAGCGATACAATTAAGCGATTTCTTAACACAAACAACTACACGAATGTTCCTGTTATGACGGACGACAAGGGGTCTATTGCTAAGTATTTTGGCGTACAAGGATTTCCATCAACCCTTTTCATCAATAAGGAAGGTCAGTTAGTTGGCTTTATAGCAGGCATTGTTGATTGGAAAGACCCAAAGACAACAGAGCTTCTTATTAAAACATTTGCACACTAACACATTGATCCCCTCAGCCCCCCTCAGTGCACTCTTTGAGAGGGGGGGGTATTAATCAAATGGAATGCAGCGTTCCATTTGCTACGTTTAAAACAAAATGAATTTTGCTAAGACTTTATCAATCCCACTTTTTTTAAAAAAAACATACAAAAACTCCATATTCCAGACAAAATCAACTAAATCTATAATCACATCTTCTAAAAATTTTATTTAAAAACAAATAAAATAACCAAAATTAAAATGACGTAAAATTAAGTAAAATAACAATAAAAAAATAATATTTAATTTCATGTTATTTTAGAGTTATTTTAAACAAACAATGGATACAAAATTAGAAACAAAGCATTTGCTGACATCTCTTATTAAGATTTGATCCTTTTTATCTGTTTTAGAAAACTTTTATATATTTATAATTTTAGCTAAATTTAAAAAAAAAGCTCAAGTAAATAATTGAAAAATTAAATGTTAATCTTAAAAACCTATTTTTTTATTAATTAAATTATTGACAATTAGTTAACTTAATCTTATAAGATACATCAGTCTGCGAGATTTTTTTCGCTTATACGTTGAAAATATACGTAAAAAGCGCATCAAAAATCGAACAGGAAGCATCGTAAGTCGTATCTTTTAATTAATGGTTTTTTATGTTTATCAATCGAGAATTCTGCAGAAATTCGTTTAAACATGCCTTGTTACTATCAACAATGCGTGTCGCGATACCTGCTGTTTTACTTGTGAATACCGAAGAAGTGATTGCTGAAACAGCCTCCGAACATTACGAGAAATGGCTTCCTCAACTCGACTTTAACGCTAAATACGGTAACAAACGCAATATAGGCCGTGTTGGCGCCTTTGCTCCTCTCGCGCAAACCAATGACATGCTGAGTTACCTTGACCTACGGTTCATGGGGGACTCACGCGACAACAAGGAAATTAACGCCGGCCTGGGGCATCGTTGGATTGATAGAGACGCTGATCGAATTCTTGGTGTGTTCGCGTATTACGACCGTCGTTTTTCTGAACTTGGCAACGCCATTAATCAAATCACACTCGGTGCTGAGTATTTGACATCAACCTGGGACTATCGTTTAAACGCATATGCCCCTGAGAAAAAGGTCTTTAAAAAGGAAACAACCCAAACCGTTACCATATCCAATTCATTTGCTGGTTACAAACAAATAGCCAACAAACAAGACTATGTAACCGTTCAAAAGGAAGTCCCCTTACGTGGTCTTGACCTTGAAATTGGACGATCGGTTCCTGGCGTTCCAAACTTACGTGTTTATGGTGGCAGTTATTATTACCAAGGACGCGCTGGCGTTGAATCCATCAAAGGATATAGCTTCCGATCCGATTATGCCATTAACCGTTATCTATCCATTCAAATGGAAGCCAAACGGGATAATGTACGAAAAACAAATCTGTATATTGGCCTTGAGGTGCGGATTCCTATTGGTAAATCAGACGAGCCGAATCGCCATCTAACACCGCTTGAAGAGCGCATGACCGAAGCCCCAATTCGTGACGTCGATATTATCGCCAACTCGCGCCATGACGTTATGGTTAAAAGCACACCACGACAAGAGGTGGAGCACGATGGTGTCTATTTTATTGCCGACGATAAGGTCACAGACAGAAGTGGTTCAGGCGGTGGCGGTGGTTCAGGCGGCACGCCCTACATCGGAGACGGCACTTTTGAAAAACCATTTTTACTGTCGCAAAGACAACAGTTTATTGATCACATCAAAAATAGCAATCATGCAAAATATGTACATATCCTGGATGAAAACAAAAAACCAACAACGCACATAACACCCAAAAAAGACTATCTGGGTTATATCGGGAAGGTTGCTATTGCACAATCTTATGCACGAAAAATGTTAGAAACATATCGCGCCCGAAAAGAACGTGAGCAAATCAGGCATCAGAAAGAGTTGCATCAGCAAACAATGCAGGAGCTGCTCCAACGGATGTCTCATGAACGCGCAACTAACGAAGCAGCACGTGCTGCACGTATGCGGATGGCAAGAAGCACACTACAACAGGCTGAACGTGAACGTTTAAGACAACAACGTCAAAGACAAGAAAGAGCAGTACATACCGAAGCCGCAACACTCTTGCAAGCACAGCTTCGTGGATTCGTTACTAAACAGAAATTTGCGAAACAACAACAAACACGTGAACTAAAACGTCAAACAGCCGCTCAATTAATTGAGCGCATCTTCCGTGGGCACCAGGGACGCCTGTCGGCAACAACAGCACGTGAACAGCAACGCGTCCGTGCTGAAGCCTTAGTTACCGTTCTTAAAACACAAAAAGCCCGTGGCATTCAAAAAGCCTGGCATGCCTATACAACGAAAAAGGCTGCAACAACGCTACAAGCACACATTCGTAAAGCAGCGGTACACCAAAAGTTTACGCGTTTCAAAAAAGCAACGATTACTCTACAAAATGCATGGCGGATGAAGCAGGCACGTAAAGCTTATCTTGGTAAAGCCGCACAGATTCAGAAACTGCAGAACTTTGTACGTATTGGCCAAGCCAAAGCTAAGGTTACCCAACTACGCAAGCAAAAAGCCGCAACGCTCTTGCAAGCACAGCTTCGTGGATTCGTTGCCAAACAGAAATTTGCGAAACAACAACAAACACGTGAACTAAAACGTCAAACAGCCGCTCAATTAATTGAGCGCATCTTCCGTGGGCACCAGGGACGCCTGTCGGCAACAACAGCACGTGAACAGCAACGCGTCCGTGCTGAAGCCTTAGCTACCGTTCTTAACACACAAAAAGCCCGTGGCATTCAAAAAGCCTGGCATGCCTATACAACAAAAAAGGCTGCAACAACGATACAAGCACACATTCGTAAAGCAGCGGTACACCAAAAGTTTACGCGTTTCAAAAAAGCAACGATTACTCTGCAAAATGCATGGCGGATGAAGCAGGCACGCAAAGCTTATCTTAGTAAAACCGCGCAGATTCAAAAACTGCAAGCGTGGACGCGCAATCAACTACAGATGAAGCAGGCACGCAAGGCCTATCTTGGTAAAACCGCGCAGATTCAGAAACTACAAGCGTGGACGCGTAATCAATTATTAATGAAGCAAGCGCGTAAAGCTTACCTTGGTAAAACCGCGCAGATTCAAAAACTGCAAGCGTGGACGCGCAATCAATTATTAATGAAGCAAGCACGCAAGG
This sequence comes from Alphaproteobacteria bacterium, assembly GCA_947490395.1. Lineage (GTDB taxonomy): Bacteria > Pseudomonadota > Alphaproteobacteria > Paracaedibacterales > CAIOTO01 > CAIOTO01. Next base: position 1,326 of record CANLGW010000051.1, on the reverse strand, counting down.
CCTATCTTGGTAAAACCGCACAGATTCAGAAACTGCAGAACTTTGTACGTATTAGCCAAGCCAAAGCTAAGGTTACCCAACTACGCAAACAAAAAGCCGCAACAACGATACAAGCACACATTCGTAAAGCAGCGGTACACCAAAAGTTTACGCGTTTCAAAAAAGCAACGATTACTCTGCAAAATGCATGGCGGATGAAACAAGCACGCAAGGCCTATCTTGGTAAAACCGAGCAGATTCAAAAACTGCAAGCGTGGACGCGCAATCAACTACAGATGAAGCAAGCACGTAAAGCCTATCTTGGTAAAACCGCACAGATTCAGAAACTGCAGAACTTTGTACGTATTAGCCAAGCCAAAGCTAAGGTTACCCAACTACGCAAGCAAAAAGCCGCAACACTCTTGCAAGCACAGATTCGTGGATTCGTTACTAAACAAAAGTTCGCAAAACAACGAAAAGCCATTTTAAATATTCAAAAATCATGGCGTACACACAATGCACAGCAGAAATACGGTACAGCGGTTAAAGGGATCAAGGCAATTCAAACCGCTTGGCGCCGCAGTCATGCACAAAACACCTTTACGAAACAAAAAGCAGCTGCGTTAAAACTGCAAACATTTACTCGGATGATTCAGGCGAAACAGACCTACAAAACACAACGTCTCAATGCAATTAAAGCACAAGCACACGTTCGTGGGTTTATCGCTCAACGTACATTTGCTAAACAAAAAGCAGCTGCTCTAAAACTTCAAACCTTTGTGCGCATGAAACAAGCACGCAAAGCTTATCTTAGTAAAACCGCACAGATTCAGAAACTACAAGCGTGGACGCGCAATCAATTATTAATGAAACAAGCACGCAAGGCCTATCTTGGTAAAACCGCACAGATTCAGAAACTGCAGAACTTTGTACGTATTAGCCAAGCCAAAGCTAAGGTTACCCAACTACGCAAGCAAAAAGCCGCAACAACGCTGCAAGCACACATTCGTAAAGCAGTGGTGCACCAGAAGTTTATAAATTTCAAAAAAGCAACGATTACTCTGCAAAATACATGGCGGATGAAGCAGGCACGTAAGGCCTATCTTGGTAAAACCGCGCAGATTCAGAAACTGCAAGCGTGGACGCGCAATCAACTACAGATGAAACAAGCACGCAAGGCCTATCTTGGTAAAACCGAGCAGATTCAAAAACTGCAAGCGTGGACGCGCAATCAACTACAGATGAAGCAGGCACGTAAGGCCTATCTTGGTAAAACCGCGCAGATTCAGAAACTGCAAGCGTGGACGCGCAATCAATTATTAATGAAGCAAGCACGCAAAGCTTATC